>JBDOIE010000171.1:0-3540 GCA_041082245.1 Chloroflexia bacterium | reverse complement strand
TTCCGAAGCTATTGACCAGCCCGTACCCGGGCGGCGCCGTTCCGAAGCTATTGACCTGGCTCCGCCGGCATGGTATGATGGCATCGGCCAAAGGGCACGGGCAAGCAGAGGGCTTGTCCGATCGCGGAGAGGAGGGACGCGTATGGCACCCAAAAAGATCCTCATGCTGGTCGGTGACTATGTCGAAGACTACGAGGTGATGGTCCCCTTCCAGATGCTCCTCATGGTGGGCCACACGGTGCACGCCGTGTGCCCAGGTAAGAAGGCCGGGGAGCAGGTGCGCACCGCGGTGCACGACTTTGAGGGGGACCAGACGTACAGCGAGAAACGGGGACACAACTTTACGCTCAACGCGACCTTCGACGAAGTGCGCCCGGAAGAATACGACGCTTTGGTCATCCCCGGCGGGCGCGCGCCCGAGTACATCCGGCTCAACGAGCGCGTCCTGGAGATCGTACGGCACTTTGCGCAGGCCGGAAAGCCGATCGCTTCCATTTGCCACGGCCAGCAGGTGCTCGCCGCCGCGGGTGTTGTGGAAGGAAAAACCTGTACCGCCTACCCGGCTGTCAAGCCCGATCTCGTCCGAGCCGGCGCCCGCTGGGCAGAGGTGAACGAAACCTTCTCGAACGCCTATGTGGACGGGAACCTCGTCACGGCACCCGCTTGGCCTGCGCATCCGGAGTGGATGCGCAAGTTCCTGGAAGTGCTCGGCACACGGATCGAGCCCTAGGCGCAAACTATAGCAACGGACGTCTGGTTCCGGGCCGGGCGGTGCATCGCTCGGCCCGGAGGTCCGGGCTAGTGGGGAGGCTGACTACTCGGCGAAGCAAGCGCGAGCAGGCAAACGCGATTCCTCCCGGCAGAAGTAACGACGCCGGTGAGCACTCGGGAGCATAGAACGATGAAAGACCGCAAGTTGCTCATGATCCCCGGGCCGATCGAGTTCACGCCGGAAGTGCTGCATGCCATGGGGCTCGCGACCACCAGTCACCTGGCGGCGAATTTCGTACAGGCCTTCGGGGAAGCGCTGCGCAGGCTGCGGGAGGTGTTCCTCTGCCCGAACGGGCAGCCGTTCGTGGTCGCCGGTTCGGGGACGCTCGCGATGGACATGGCCGCAGCAAACCTCGTAGAACCGGGCGATCGGGCACTGGTGGTGAACACGGGATACTTCAGCGACCGGTTCGCCGCGATCCTCCGGCGCTACGGCGCAGAAGTGATCGAGGTCAGGGCACCCGAAATCGGCACCGCGCCCCCGCCGGAGACGGTGGAGGCGGCATTGCGCGGGGGCGGCTTCAAGCTGATAACCGTCACCCATGTGGACACCTCTACTGGGGTGCTTACGGATGTGCAGACGCTGGCTGGGTTGGCACGGGCCTATGGGGCACTGATCGCCGTGGATGGCGTTTGCTCCGTGGCCGGGGAAGAGCTGCGCCAGGAAGAATGGGGCATTGATCTGGCGCTGACGGCTTCCCAGAAGGCGATCGGTGTGCCGCCTGGACTCGCGCTTGTGGTGGCAGGGCCGCGCGCTCTGGAGGCCTTCCGGAGCCGGCAGACACCCGTTGCAAACTACTATGCCGACTGGTCGGAATGGCTGCCCATTATGGAGGCCTATGAGAGCGGTCAGGCGCGCTATTTCGCTACCCCCGCGGTGAACCTGGTGTGGGCACTCAACGTGAGCCTGGGACAGATCCTCGCCGAAGGGTTGGAGAAGCGCTTCGCCCGTCATCGCCGGCTCGCGAGCGCGTTCCAGGAGGCGATGGTGGCGCTCGGCCTCGAGCTTGTCCCGCGCTCGCCCGAAGTGCGCGCCCATACGATGAGCGCGATCTATTACCCGGAGGGCGTGGACGCGTCGGTCATCGGGTACATCCAGGAGGCGGGAGTGATCGTCGCCGGAGGCCTCCACCCGGAGATCCGCGCCCGCTATTTCCGGGTGGGGCATATGGGTGCGGTCAGCCCCGCCGATATCCTGGCCACCGTCGGGGCGATCGAGCAGGGGCTCGCACGGGCTGGATACCGCTTTCAGGCGGGCAGCGGGGTATCCGCAGCCCAGGCTGCGATGCTGCGCACAACGTAATACGTCAAGGAGAGTGGCTTCGATGTATCGAAAGGTGACCGCAGCGATTGTCTCTGCCCTTGGAGACATCGTGGGCCGAGAAAACGTGCTCACCGAAGCCGAGGTGATGGAACCCTACACCCACGACGAAACGGTCGGCATCCGGGGAGAACCCGAGGTCGTCGTGCGGGCCACTTCGGCGCAGCAGGTGTCCGAGGTACTGAAACTGGCCGCGAGGGAGCACATCCCGGTGACGCCGAGAGGGGCTGGGACAGGCCTGAGCGGCGGGGCAGTCCCTGTCCTCGGGGGAATTGTCCTGTCGCTGGAAAAGATGAACCGCATCCTGGAGATCGACCACGACAACCTGATGGTGACGGTCGAGCCCGGGGTGATCACAGGCGATCTCCACCGCGCGGTCGAAGCCGAAGGTCTCTTTTACCCGCCGGATCCTGCCAGCCTCGATTCCTGCTCCATCGGCGGGAATATCGCGGAGGGGGCAGGAGGCCCACGGGCGGTGAAGTACGGCGTGACCCGGGATTACGCCTGTGGGCTGGAAGCCGTGTTTCCGTCGGGAGAGATCGTGCACTGCGGGGGCAAGCTGGTGAAGGACGCCACCGGCTACGACCTGGTGCAGCTCCTGATCGGTTCCGAAGGGACGCTGGCCGTAGTCACACAGATCATCCTGCAGCTGATCCCGCTCCCAGCACTCCGGGTCGATCTGCTGGTCCCGTACGACGATTTCCAGGCTGCGGCGGACACGGTCTCCGACATCATCGCCCATCGCATCGTGCCCGCGACGATCGAACTGATGGAACGGGACGCGGTGCTGGCCTCGGAACGGCTACTCCAGAAAGAGGTGCCGCATCACGACGCTGTAGCACAGCTGCTCATCCAGCTGGACGGAAACCATCAGACGGCGATCGACGAGGAGTATCAGCTGGTGGGAGACCTGTGCCTGGAGCACGGGGCACGGGATGTGCTCGTCGCCACCGACCGGGCGACACGGGACCGCCTCTGGGAAGCCCGGCGCAAGATCATCGAGGCGGTCAAGGCGGAAAGCCCGATCCACCATATGGAGGACGTGGTCGTCCCGCGAGCCTGTATCCCTGCTCTGATGCGAGGGGTCAAAGAGATCGGGAACCGGTACGGCGTGCGGACAGTGAACTTTGGGCATGCGGGCGACGGGAACGTGCACATCATCGTGCTCCGGGACGAACTGCCGGAAGAGACCTGGGAGGCCCTGGTGCCCCGGATCAGCGAAGAGATCTACCGGCTGGCCATCTCCTTGGGCGGGCGGATCACCGGCGAGCATGGGATCGGCTGCGCCCGGAGGCGGTACCTGCCGCTGGCCCTGGACGCCGCGCAGATCGAGGTCATGCGTCGTATCAAGGCTGCCTTCGACCCCGATCACATCCTGAATCCCGGGAAGATTTTCCCCGGAACTCGGGGGCGGGCGCGTACGGGCGGGTTAAGAACCCGCCCTTACG
>JBDOIE010000168.1:0-7885 GCA_041082245.1 Chloroflexia bacterium | reverse complement strand
AGTATTACGACCTCGGCGTACAGGAGATCGTGACCGTCCAGTACCCGCCTGCCCCGGGAAAGGGTGCGGCCTTCTTTACCGTGGCCTCTGCCCCGCTAGGGGAAGGAGAAAAACTGGACTCGCGGTTCAGAAAGGCGTACGAACAGGTGGTGCCCGAGCTCCGGGACGTGTCCCAACGACCGTTCCAGCAAGGCGATCTATCGGGGTACGAAATCGCCTATCGGCGGCCCTGGGGAGAACCCTGGTGGCAGTTTCGGGACATCTGGCTGGAAAGGGATGGCCTTGTCTACGTCCTTTCCTTCCGGGCTTCTCCTCAAACGTTCGATGGTTATACCGATACCTTCCACCAGATCCTTGAGAGCTTTCGCTTCAAGGACTGAGATACTCCTGCGCGTGAGCATGAGCTGACCGACACCTCAGACTGTCCCGTTCCTGGCAGGGTGGGAGAAGGCCGGCAACTCAGGTGAACGCCTTAAGCAGCCCAACGCGCATATACCGTAATTGTACGAGGGGAGCACCGTGGCCGGCGCAGCAGGTATGTTCACGTTCGCGAAGCCGGCCGGCCTGACCGGGCCTTCCATCACCGCCACCGCAACCGATCCCGAGGGCAATACGTCGGAGTTCTCTGCACCCCGGAGCATAAGGAGGCGAGTTTACCTTCCTGTCGTTGGGAAAGGCGCTTTCGGTGGCTTTCAGAAGGGCAAGCGATGAGCCAAATGTACGCAATCCGCGCGATCGTCGAAAACGCAGGCGGGCGTGGAGCTTTCGTCACCATTCCCTTTCCGCCACCGGTTGGGAGATCCGGCCTTACGACAGGATCGGTTTGCCCGGCTTGTGGAGGGTTTCTCGTTATGGTATAATACGAGCAACGGATGCTGGGTTGCTCTTGCCCCACAGTCTGACCGATTCCCCTTGCGTCCGTAGGATGACAAACAAGAGAAGGGGCCATCCTATAGGGAGGTAGGATAGTATGCTGTATATCCACCTCCTGGGTCACCTCCGGCTTTATCAGGATGACCATCCTCTGCCCTTTCGCGGCTTGCCCAAGACGTTGCCCCTGTGGGCTTGCTTGCTGCTGAACCGCGCCGGCCCGATACCCCGTTCCACGCTCGCCTATCTTCTCTGGCCCGACGACCCCGAGGGGACTGCCAGGTCCAAACTGCGTCGGCACCTTTACGACCTCGAGCGGGCGCTGCCTGCGCCAGCCCCTGGGCGCCCCCCGTGGTTGCTCCGTCAGGCCGGCACGATCCAGTGGAATCCGGCCGCCGACTACTGGCTGGACGTGGCCGAGTTCGAGCGCTTGAGCCTTTACCCGGAGTACCTGGCGCGTGCGGTGGCCCTGTACGGCGGGGACCTCCTGCCGGAGGTCTATGACGATTGCGTGCGCATCGAGCGCGAACGCCTGCACTCCTTGTACCTGGAGGATTTGAACCGCCTTGTCGTGCAGTGTCGTGAGCGCGGCGATCTGGGCCATGCGATCGGTTATGCCGAACAACTGCTGCGCCAGGACCCCCTGCGGGAAGACATCCTCCGTGAATTGATGCGCCTGCGCTACCAGGCCGGCGACCGGCCCGGAGCGCTGCAGCTCTACCAGGATTTCCGCCGCCTCTTGCAAGAAGAACTGGGCCTGACCTCTATGCCGGAGACCCGCGCGCTCTACGAAGCGATCCTGCACAACGCGGCCCTGGGCGGGGAGGCAGGGCGTGAGCCTGTCCGTCCGGTGCGTCGGATACAGTGTCCGCACAACCTCCCGGCGCCGGTCAACCGTTTCATCGGGCGGGAAGCCGAAATCGCGATGCTGGTGGACCTGCTTTTCCCCGACAAGTCCCCGGTGCGGCTGCTCACGCTCGTCGGGCCGCCCGGCGTCGGTAAAACCCGCCTGGCCCTGGAAGCAGCCGCGCGTTTCCTGCCGCAGCAGTCGCGCACCTTTCCCGACGGCATCTTCTTTGTGGATCTGTCGCCGCTCGGTGCAGAGGACCTGGTCCTGCCGACGATTGCGCAGGTACTTCAGGTCAGGGCAAGAGGGGGGCGGCCCCTCGGGACGACCCTCCAAGAAACACTGTGTCACCGACATATGCTGCTGCTGCTCGACAATTTCGAGCACGTGCTCGGTGCTGCCGTGCAGGTCAGCGAGCTCCTGGCCTCTGTGCCCAACCTGCGCGTGCTCGTCACCAGCAGGGTACCCTTGCGCCTCTATGGCGAACACGTATTCCCGGTACAGCCGTTGCCGCTACCCGATCCCTCCGGTAGCGAGCCGGGGAACGCCGCGCTGGAGCTCTTTGTCGACCGCGCCCGTGCCCAGCAGCCGGACTTTGTCCCAAACGCTCAGGACCGGGCGGCGGTGGCGGAAATTTGCCGCTGCCTGGGAGGGCTTCCGCTAGCCATCGAGCTTGTGGCGACCCATATCCGAAGCCACTCGCCCACGAGGCTGCGGCAACTCCTGAAACCCTGGATGTCTCTGGCACGCGGCGGCCCCCGGGACCGACCGGTGCGGCACCGGACGCTGCGGCAGGCCATCGATTGGAGTTACGAGCTGCTTGGAGAACGGGAACAAACCCTCTTTGCTCTGCTCTCCCTCTTTGCCGGTGGATGCACGCTCGCGGCTGCCGAAGCAGTCTGTGCTGTCCCCTGTACGGGGGACGTGGCCCGTGGCCTGGCCGTGCTGGTGGACCACAGCCTGATCCAGCGCGTCATCCAGGAAGGGGAAGTGCGTTTCACCATGCTGCCTCCGGTCCGTGAGTATGCTCTGGAGCGGCTGGAGCACTGGGAGGGGCAGCAAGATGCGAGGCTTCGCTATTTGACCTACTACGCCACGATGGCTGAATCGGCCCACCAGGAATGGAATAGCGCACGGCAAAGCCTGTGGCTGAAGCAGCTGAACGCCGAGGTGGACAATCTGCGGGCCGCACTGCAATGGGCACTGGACGCTCGGGCTGACACCGCACGCGTGCAAACCGGGGCCAAACTGGCCGAGGACGCCTTTCCGTTCTGGGAAACCAGTGGTCGCCTCAGTGAGGGACGTTCGTGGGTGGAACGGGCGCTCTTGCGACGCGATTGCCTGCCCACCAAAGTACAGGTCCACCTCCTGAACTCGGCCGGCTGGTTCGCCCAGCTGCAAGGAGAATACCAGGTCGCCGAAAAGGACTACGAGGAAGGGATCGCGCTGGCCCGGCGGGAGGAAGACCCGGCACTCGTCAGCGAGAGCCTTCACTCGCTGGCGACATTGGCCGGCCGGCGGGGAAAGTACGAGCATGCCAGGCTGCTGCTGGAGGAAGCCATCGCCATCGAGCGGGAGACCAGCGGCGGTACGATGACTACGTCCCTCTCCCGGATGCTGAACAACCTCGCCATCGTGCTCAGACACCTGCGCGAGTACAACCAGGCGGCGGCACTGCTGGAGGAAAGCCTGGCCTTCAAGCGGAGCCAGGGAGACCAGCTGGGGGTAGCTGCTTCGCTGGTGAATCTGGGGAACCTGGAGCTGGAACGCGGGGACTATCGCGGCGCTGAAAAGTATTTTCTTGAAAGCCTGCGCCTCCGGCAGTCGCTGGGCGACCGGAAGGGCGTGGTGACTGTGCTTCCCGCTCTGGCGGAAGTAGCCGCGCTCCGGGGCCAGGCCGTGCGCAGTGTGCGGCTCTACGCCGCCAACCAGGTGCTGCGGCAAGAAATGGGTTATCCTATGACGGCTGCGCAGCAAGAAGATGCGGAGCGCCGGATCGTTGCTCTGCGTCAACAGCTGGGTGCGGCCCACTTTGCCGCAGCCTGGGCCAGCGGCGGAACGATGACCCTGGAACAAGTCGTAGCCTATGCCCTGGGACCCTGCTCCCCCTAGCTGCTCACCGCTTGCCCAGGGCTTTCCTGTGTTCCAGCAGAGGGCCGGGACGTCGGTCGATCTTCACCCGAAGCGATCGGCGCTTTGGGGGGTCTCGATACAGGGGCGAGGCTCCGCCTCGTCCCCTAGGCGCGGCCTACCCGACCGCCGGATGGGCCAGCCAGCAACGCCGGCTGCATAGTGCCCTGAGGAACGAAGTTTGGCTCTTTGGGAGTGGGCGAAGGCCTTGCCTTCGCCCACCCCCAAAGCCGGCCACCGTATCCGGCGGGCCCCTCGCATGGCCTCTACGCGGCACGCCCGGGAGCCCGATCCGTCGACGTTCGGCTTCTCCGTTGGAAAACAGGAAGGCCCTGCCCCGCATCCCACGTCCTCGCGCGCTTTTCGCACACCTCGCTCCAGTACAATAGCGGAGCCAGCCCGCAGGCACGGGCATCACGGGCCAAGCCTCGGAAGAAACGAGGCGGGGCAGGGCGGTACCCTGCAGTGAGGAAAGGGGTAGGACAGAAAAGCGAGAGCAGCGGACAAACCGGCCCGCCCCGGGTCCGGATCGCCAGGGAGCTACACTCCAGTCGGAAAGTGCTTTGTGGGTTCCTCGCCTTTAACGGTCCGGTTCCTCATCTCCTGCGAGCGACGGGGGATTTTCCGACTCCGCAAGCGCCTCTGTTCTCAACGCGGCGTATTCCTGGGCGCTGATCAGTCCGGCTGCGAACAGCTTCTGGAGCTCCCGCAGCCTTGCGTCGAACCACTCGGCCCGTTCAGACGAAGGCCGGCCGGCCGCCGGCCCGCCTTCCCAGCAGTTGGGGACCCCTGTCGCGCCCTGCTTCCGCCCTTTCTGGACCCCCTTAGGCGGCATGAGATTCCCCCTTGGCGGAACTATCCGGCCATACCGCCGCTGGAGCCAGTCCGGCGGGTCCACAGGATCCGACGTCCTGGAGCACCGAGTTCGTCCGCAGCCGGTTGCCATACGAATGGTTGCCCGGTTTGCCTGGGGACCTAGTTTCCGCAACACCGGCAGGAAGACCCTCCCGGCAGCCAGGCATGCATAGGCGAGGTCGTGGTTGGCGCCATCGGCGTTGCCAGGTCATTCTCTCGGGGTCCGTCCCGGCCGACCTGCTCCTCCTTGCGGGACGCCGGACCGTCCGGCCTTGCCCCTCACCGCGATTCTCCCTGCCGCCAGGAGTTCCGCATCACGCAGGGCAGGTAGGCGCAGCAGCAGGACGTGCCCGTGCCGTTTGGGCTGAGTGGGCTGGCCAGGCGGTGCTCCCGCCGCGGATGATGCCCCGCACCTGCCACGTTACGCTGGTCAGGGGGTCCTGCCCGCCCGCGGGGTAGGCGAAGGCCTTGCCTTCACCTGCCCCGCCCACCCCGCCATACCCCGGCCGCCTGCCGGATTGGGCCCAGGCCCCGCTGCGTGCCAGCAGCAGTGCGACGATGACGAGCAGGGTCGCGGTTCGCGCTTTCGTTGGCGCACCCCCTCTACTCGTTCCCCTGGGGGGCAGGCACTTCGGGCGGTTCCCGGAGGAGTTCGGCGTTGCGCCGGTAGTCCAGGCCCCTCTCCTTCGGCTGGCCATAGCCCTCCGGATAGAGGTAGGTGCCCCGTTCAGGGGCGGGTTTCTCCTCCTCCACCGGAATGCGGTTCCGTTCGGCAAAGGGATCGTGGCGGATGCCGGTCACCTGCCAGGAGACCTTCTTGCCCGGGATGCCGCCGGCGATCTTGAAGCGGTTGCCCTGGATCTCCTGGGCGATGTAGAGGTTGGGCATAGGCGCGCCGATGGGGGTCAGCTGGTAGCGAAAGTCCCGGTTGAGGGCTTCGAACCATTCGGGCAGTTGCACCCAGGCCTCGCCGTTTTCGTTCAACGTCACGTTGCCGTTATAGATGTTCATCATGTCGGGCGATTCGACAAAGGAGTGGTTGAGGTACTTGTTCGCCGGGTCGAGGGGGTGGTCGATCTTGAAGGCGCCGGCCGCTTTGCTGAGTGTGCCCTGGACATGGACATCCCCCCAGAAGTAGCCGGCGTAGCCCGGTCCGCTTCCAGCCCCGCTATCCGGAGCGTAGCCGATCACGCCACGGCCAGTGGTGCTCTCGCTGCGGCCGTACAGGCCGGTGCCGATGCCGCTGGTGGACAGAGCCCAGCCGAACACGCCCGAACCGTCGGGGCTGCTAATGCGGCTGTACACGCCATAGGTGGTGCCGGTGGTTGCGCTGGCCCAGGCCCACACGCCGTAGCCTGCGGTGCTGTAGGTGCGGGCCGCCACGCCTACGGCGCTGCCGCTGGTCGCCGTAGCCAGGCCGTACACACCGTAGCCGTCGGTGCTCGCGCTTTCGCCCGCGACGCCGGCCACGTAGCCGCTGGTAGCAGCGGCAAACCCGCGGACGCCCTGGCCCTCCGTGCTATCGTTGCGGCCGTACACGCCCATGCCGCTGCCGGTCGTGGCCAGGTTTCGGCCGTAGATGGCGGCGTAGCCGGGGCTGGAAGACTGACCCACGACGGCGTTCGGTCCTACACCATACACCGCGATGCCCTGGGGGTTGTAGCCGTAGACCCCGTAGCCGGCGCTGCCGTCGCTGCGGCCGTAGACGCCGTACCCGTTGCTGCTCATGCTCCAGCCGTAGACACCGTAGGTGGTGCCGCTGGTGGCGGTCGCCAGGCCGAACACGCCCCGGCCGTCGGTGCTATCGCTGCGGCCCTGCACGCCGTAGGTGGTGCCACTGGAGGAGGTGGCCAGGCCGAACACCCCCCGTCCTCCGGCGCTGTCACTCTGGCCGTATATGCCGTAGAGGGGGGCGATGCCGTATACGCCGGAGCCCCAGGTGCTATCGCTCCGGCCGTATACGCCGTACGTGGCGCCGTTTTGGGCATTGGCATAGCCGTATACGCCACGGCCTTCGGTGCTGCTGCTCCGGCCGTACACGCCGTAGGTGGTGCCGCTTCCAGCGTCGGCCGAGCCAAACACCCCTGAGCCTTCGCTGCTGTCGGTCTCGCCGTACACGCCGATCGTGGGGCCACCGGTGGCGGTGGCCCAACCAACCACGCCGTAGCCATCGGCGCCGTCGGTCTGGCCCAGGACGCCGTAGCGGCCGAGTCCATAGACGCCGGTGCCTTCAGCGGATTCCGAGCGCCCGTATACGCCGTAGGTGCTGCCACTGGAGGCGGAGGCATACCCAGCTACGCCGCGGCCGTCGGTGCTACTGCTCTCGCCGAGCACGCCATAGGTTACGCCCGTGGTGGCGGTGGTGCCGCCGTACACGCCGCGGCCGTCGGTGCTGTCGCTCCAGCCGTACACGCCGTAGGTGATGCCGCTCGGGGCGGAGGCGTAGCCGGCCACGCCGCGGCCGTCGGTGCTGTGGCTCTGACCGGCCACGCCGTAGGTGGTACCGCTGGTGGCCAGGGCTTCGCCAGCCACGCCGCGGCCATCCGTGCTGCTGCTCTCGCCGACCACGCCATACGTTGTGCCGCTGGTGGCGGTGACACGGCCGACCACGCCGCGGCCGCCCGTGCTGTCGCTCTCTCCGACTACGCCATAGGTCATACCGCTGGAGGCGTCGGCAAAGCCGAAAACGCCGGTTCCGGTGGTGCTATGGCTCTGGCCGTACACACCGATGTTGCTCCCGCCGGCGGACAGTCCTGTGGTGCCCCCCTGGAGCGTCAGCCCTGTGCCGCTACCCGACCAGGTCTGGCCCCAGTGGTGGTGGTCCGAGCGGGCCACCGTGTCGGCGCTGCCGCTGCCGGCAAAGGCGGCTTCCAGCGTCACGTCGCCGCTCGTACCCCCGCCGGTGAGGCCGGGTCCGGCGTAGACGGCGGTGATGTCGCCGCCCCCTCCGGTCGGCTCGCAGAGGACGCTCCCGTCGGCGTTCACCTGGCGGATGGCGTAGCCGGGAGCGCAGGCATCTCCCACCCGCCGCTGCAGGTAGGCCGTGTCGGCGCTAAAGACCGTACCGGTGAGCACAAGGCCGGCCCCGGCGCTGTAGGTGGTATCGTTGTCGACCCCGTCGGCGAAGCCGGCGGGGACGCTGGTGAGGCCGTCCCAGGGGGCTCCCTGGCTGAAGAGCGCATA
>JBDOIE010000157.1:0-3038 GCA_041082245.1 Chloroflexia bacterium | reverse complement strand
TACCTCTACACCACCGCCTGGCAAACGGCCCGTACGGGCTGGCCGATGGTGCGCCCGCTCTTCTGGCTCGATCCCGCCGACGAGGCCCTGTGGGATGTGGGCGACGCCTTTCTCCTCGGAGATGCCCTGCTGGTGGCACCGGTCGTCCAGCCAGGTGCCGTGTGCCGCCGTGTCCGGCTGCCGAAAGGCCGCTGGATCGACTTCTGGACCGACGCCGTGCACGAGGGCGGGAAAGAGATCGAGGTCGAGGCACCCCTGAGCCGCATCCCGGTGTTTGCACGGAGCGGGACCGTGATGCCTGGGGAGGAAGGGGGGTGCCTGCACCTGCACCTTTACGCCTCTACCGGCGACGCGGGACAGGGAATCCTGTACACGGATGCCAGAGACGGCTATGGGGACGGACGGGTAGACCGGTTCAGCGTGACGTGGGAGGGAAACCGCCTGGATATCACCTGGGAAGGGGAAAGGTCTTTCCCGCCCGGCTATACCTCGGTGCAGGCTGTGTTTCACGGGATCACCTGTGGCCGGGTCCTGGTCGACGGGAGGGAAGCGCCGGCAAAGGGGGAGGCTATCGAGACCGGCGTTTTTCGCCTGATTCAGGCGTGGGTGGATCCCGCGCGGTAGAGCTTTTCACCATCCAGCTCTGGCACGGCCCAATGGTGAAGCAAAGGGACGCGCGGAGGAATGCCTTCCTGGGCGACTGCGCGCGTGGAGACCCCCGCCTATTCCCCGGAACGGTCCGTGCTGGCGATTTCCCGAAGGAAAACCTCGACCACGCGCGGGTCGAACTCTTTCCCCGCTTGCGCCCGGATGTATTCCAGTGCCTTCTCACGCGGCCACGCCGGCCGGTAGGGGCGATCGCTCATAAGAGCGTCCCAGACGTCCACCACGGCAAAGATCCGCGCCGCAAGGGGGATCTCTTCGCCCTTGAGCCCACGGGGATAGCCACTCCCATCCCACCGCTCGTGGTGCGCGTAGGGGATGTCCAGCGCCGGACGCAGGTACTCGATGCGCGAAAGCATCTCATAGGCAAAGACCGGATGCTTGCGCATGAGTGCCCACTCGTCTTCGGTCAACGGGCCGGGCTTGTGCAGGACGGCATCCGGAATGCCCATCTTGCCGATGTCGTGGAGCAACGCGCCGCGGCGGATGTGCGCCTGCTCTTCCTCCGGGACACCGAGCGCCCGCGCCAGCCGCAGGGTCAACTCGGTGACCCGCCGGGTGTGTCCTTCGGTTTCCCGGTCCCGCAGGTCCAGCGCCTGGGACCAGCCTTCGATCGTGGCATCGTAGGCTGCGGCGAGCTCCAGCTGGGAGCGCTGAAGGCTTTCGAACAGCTCCGCGTTGTCCACGGCGATGGCGGCTTGCTGTGCCAGGGTCTCCAGAAAACGGAACCACGTTTCGTCCGGCTCCAGCACGCTCCGGTGAAAGACCTCCAGCACCCCCTTCACCCGACCTTTGGCGATGAGGGGAACCCCGGCATACGAGACGAAACCCTCGTCGTGGAAGAGTTGCCACAAGGGAGGGGAAATCTCTGCGACAGCAACGCTCCGCACGTAGACCAGCGTCCGTCCTTGCGCCACGCGTCCTGCGTATCCTTCGCCAAGCCGTACAGAGGAGCGTTCATAGTGCGGGGTGCGGAACCCTACGCTTGCCGCGTACTCGAGCACCGGATATGCCGGGTCGAGGAGGAGCACGCCTGCAGCATCCACCCCGAGGGTCGAAACCGCCTGTTCCAGCAGCATGCCCAAAGCCACCCGTGCGTCCAGACTGGCACCGATCGCGCGGTCGATGGCCAGTAGGGCTTCCATCCGGGCCAGCTGGCGCTCGGTGGCCTCGTTCAGCTGCATCCGATGGAGTGCCGCACCGGCCATCTCCGCAAGGGAGGTGAGCACCATCACCTCCTCGGTCTGGATCTGCCGCGGCAGGGGCACAGCCACGAACAGCACCCCGACGATCGCCCCGGCACTGCGGATGGGCACGCCGGCTCCCCCCCAGCCCGGCGGAATGTGGGGCCGCACGGACTCGGCCACCAGGGGATCCCGTGAAAAGTCCGCTGAAACGTGCGCCTGCCCCGTGGCCACAACCGTCCCCGCGATGCCCTCACCGCGCCGTACCGGTTCCAGCAGTATATGACGGAACCAGCCCCGCACCACGGCCGGCCGGATGGTCTCGCTCGTGCGATCGTACAAACCGATCGCCCCTGAGTCGCTCCCCAGCACGGCAAGCGTTTCGTCGAGCAACGTTTCCAGCGCTTCCTCCGTCGTGCTCACGTCACGGAGCGCGAGAGATACCCGGTGCACAGCTTCGAGCTCTGCGAGATGCTTCCGTGTTTCCCGCAGCGCGATGGCGCGCTCGACGAGTACCCCGAGCTGTCGCCCGAGCATCTCTATCAACGCAACCTCGTCCGCACTCCACGCCCGCGGCCGGCTGTCGGCAACCGCAACCCCTCCAATGCGTCCTCCTTCCTCAAGCAGCGGCGCGGCCACGGCCGCGCGAACCCCGTAGCGATGCAAAGTCTCCTCGAGGGGACCACGGGGGCTGCGGAGATCCTCCCAGAACTGGACCGCATCGAGCCGGATACGATCTGACTTGGCTAACTGCACCATATCTGGACCCAGCAGCTCGGGGAACCCACGGACGGCCAGCGCCACGCGGGTCTCCAGCTGGGGCTGTACCCAGATCGCGCCCATCTCTAACGCGAGCGCTTGAAGCAGGTGGTCGAGCGCGACCTCCACGAGCGCCTGCACGTCCTCACCGGCGCGGCTGGCCGCCACCAGGATCGCGTTCAGCGCCGTCTGCTGCGCCGCACGACGGCGCGTTTCCTCGAACAGGCGGGCGTTCTCCACCACCAGCGCGACGGTCGAGGCAAGAGCGGAAAGCACCTGGAGATCTCGCTCCGTGAACGCCTCCGTCCGGCTGCAGTTGTCCAGCGCGATCGCCCCGATCGCCCGGTCCTGCACCAGGAGCGGCGCCACGATCGCGCTCCGCACGGTGCGGGCCTCTTCGACCTCGCCGTTGTAGCGCAATAGGGGGTCCGA
>JBDOIE010000112.1:0-12414 GCA_041082245.1 Chloroflexia bacterium | reverse complement strand
CGCTAGGGCAGCCCGCCCTAGCGCGATGCCGAAGGTGGGACTCGAACCCACATGAGGGGCGACCCTCAACGGTTTTTGAGACCGTCGCGTCTGCCGGTTCCGCCACTTCGGCGCTATTTCCAGTATACCGAGGACGGCCAAAGCTGTCAAGGACCGCTCGCCGGAGGGAAGACGACCCGTAGCCAGAGCTGCCAGGTAGGCAGCTCGGCCAGCTCTTCGGAGGAGAGGGATACGCCTTCGGTAGATCGGGAGGGCGTTTGGGGGCCTTCTTCGGCGGTGACCAGGATGATCAGCCGTTCGCCCACGCGTTTGAAGGGAAGGGAACGTTTGACCAGCTCCTCGCGGCCGCCCGGGGTGTTGTACGCCTCGAGGAGCTCTTGCAGGGCCCGGTTTTCCTCGCGCATCCGGGCCACCCGTCTCTCCTGCTCCCGCAGTTCCCGGCGCAAGCGGTAAAAGTTCCACGACTGCTTGACAAAGATGGAAAGGAAATACCCTCCGAGGACGATCAGCAGCAGGATCGCCAGACGGATGCCCGGCCTTTTCCACCGTGCCCGATCCTCAGACACGCTCCCCCTCCTCAGCGGCCTTTGGGCGTGTAATCGGGGCATTCGGTCGCGTTCGGACGTTCCCGGTGGTGGCAGGCGGAAGGCCAGTCCCACTTGCAATCGTCGCAGAGGAACCTGCTTTGCCCAAGCGCCTGCCGGATGCGCAAGCGCAGCCGCTGCCAGAAACGGGCCGGCCTAGCCTTCCGCACGTTCCTTTTCCTCCACTGTCCGGGCCGGCGCCTCCAGGAGCGGAGTCTCCGGTATCCCTTCGCCGCCCATGAAGCTCTGGCCCCGGAACACCCCGCCCTGCTCGATCTGGAGGCTTCCCACGGTGATGTTCCCGAAGACCTTGCCGCTGTTAGTGATCTCCAGGCCTTCGGGTGCTTCGATATCCCCTTTGATCGCTCCGGCGACGAAGACGTGGCGCGCACGGACGTTGGCGACGACCCGTCCCGTCTTGCCGACGACGAGCACCCCGGCGATGGAGATCTCGCCCTCGACCGAGCCGTCGATCCGCAGGTTACCGTCGGACTTGATGATTCCCCCTTCGATGCTCGTGGTGCTCCCGATCCAGGTCTCCGCCTTGCCCTCCCCTGAGACTTCCGGCAGGACTTCGCGCTTGCCACCGAACATCCCTGGCATGGTCAGCCTCCGCATAGAGATTTTTCCCGGGAGAGGCAAGACCTCCGGACCCGGTACCTACTTTGGGGGTTCCGTACGGCGAGCGCCGCAGCGGCCCCCAGCCGCGCGCTGGTTCAAGTGCATTATACTACACGGGGGGCGTGCCTGCAAACGTGGCCGCCGGGGTTTGCGTAGGGGGGTGCTCTGTGCTAGAATAAGGCCGAACTTTGCCCTAGGGTGCGGTTTCAGACCGCATAGCCTTGGAATGGAACGAGGTGGATGAAGTGGGCCGGGTGTTGGCGATGGCATCGGATCTCGACCGTTTGCTGCGGCGGGGCGTCGCCGAGATCATCGTGGAGGAGGAGCTGCGCGCGAAGCTGGCCTCAGGGCGTCCCCTGCGGCTGAAGCTGGGGTTCGACCCGTCCAAACCGGACCTGCACGTGGGCCACGCGGTGGTGTTGCGCAAGATCCGCCAGTTTCAGGACCTGGGCCACCAGGTCGTGCTGATCGTGGGCGACTGGACGGCACAGATCGGCGATCCGTCCGGGCGGGACGTCAGCCGTCAGATGCTCACCCCGGAGGAGGTACGGGAGAACGCCCAGACGTATATGGATCAGTTTTTCCTGATCGTCGACCGGGAGCGCACCGAGGTACGCTGGCAGACCGAATGGTTCGGCTCGTTTACCCTGGCGGACGTCTTCCGCCTGACGAGCCGCTTTACCCTCGCCCAGATGATGCAGCACGAGACGTTCCGCAAGCGCTACGAGGAAGGGCGGGCGCTGAGCCTGATGGAGCTCCTCTATCCATTGCTTCAGGCGTACGACTCGGTTGCCGTGCAGGCGGACGTGGAGTTCGGCGGGACGGACCAGAAGTTCAACATCCTGGCCGGCCGTGAGTTGCAGCTTTCGCTCGGGCTTGCCCCCCAGGATGTCTTCCTGTGTCCGCTGCTCATCGGCACCGACGGCCGGAAGATGAGCAAGAGCTACGGGAACACGATCGACCTCACCACGCCTCCGAACGACATGTACGGCCGGATTATGAGCGTCGCCGATTCGGTGATGATGGACTACTTCGAGTTGCTGACGGACGTTCCGGATGCGGAACTGGCAGAGATGCGGGAGGCGCTTGCGCGGGGCGAGGCGCACCCGATGGAGCTCAAGAAACGGCTCGCGCGCGAGATCGTGACCTGGCTGCACGGCGCGGCGGCAGCGGAAGCGGCGCAAGCCGAGTTCGAGCGCGTCTTCCAGAAGCGCCAGGCCCCCTCGGAGGTACCGGTCTTCCGCTTGACCCAGGAGACTCCGTGGACCGAGCTGCTCGTGCAGGCCGGGCTGGTGCCCAGCAAAGCCGAAGCGCGGCGTCTGATCCGGCAGCGGGCGGTGGTGCTGGACGGGCGGACGATCGTGGACGCGGGCGCGCCTGCGGAAGCCGGGCTGCTCCAGGTGGGTAAACGCCGTTTCCTGCGGATCGAGGCCGGCGTGTGAGAATGGCAGGAGGAAGAAGGAGAGGCTATGTCAGAGGAATATATGGAGGTTCGTCGCGAAACGATCCCGGTCACCATCTACACTGCCTTCTGGATTGCCAAAGGCACGATCCACCGGCTGGCGCCGATCCGGCTGAGCGACCATGTGAACATCGAGGGCGAAGACTTTATCGAGCTGCACGAGCCGCGCTTCATGGATCTGGGCAAACGACCACTGGAGCTGGTGGCCGAGCCCGGCCCCTGTTTCATCCACCGGGGAGAGATCCTGATCATCCACGAAGTGCCTGCCCCTGCCGGCCCGCCTGAGCCGAGTGCCCCGGCCGGGCCCGCCCCTTCGCTCATCCGCATCCCCAAGCATCCGCGAGCCGTACGGGCGTGCTTGGGCCCGTTTCGGGTGGAAGGGAACCTTTTCCTGCCCGAGCACGGCGATCTGGGAGCCTATATCGCCCGTGCCAACGTGCCGTTCCTGCCCCTGACCTCCGCTACGATCTCGATGCCGTCGATGCCGGAGCTGGGCGTGATCCAGGTGCCGTTCACGTTGGTCAACTGGCAGCGCCTGGCGGTGGGGCCGGCCGCCCCGTAGCGGCCGGTTCCAAACCGGCCGGTTCCAAACCGGCCGGTTCCAAACCGGCGCGACGGGGCGGCCGCTGGACGCGGCGCCCGCCTGGTGTTACAATAGCGGCGCTGTGCAGGGGACAACGCCCGTCCCCCGGCGTTGCCGGTCAAGGATGATCGACGATGGCACGTTCTGTGGCAACCCGCGAGCCACGCAGGATTTCGGTTTTCGTTGCCCTGCGCCACTACAATTACCGCCTCTGGTTCTTCGGCCAGATGATCTCCCTGATGGGCACCTGGATGCAATCGGTCGCCCAGCAGTGGCTGGTCTACCAGATGACCGACTCCAAGTTTGCCCTGGGGATGATCTCGTTTGCCGGGAGCGTCCCCACGCTCTTCCTGATGCTTCCGGCCGGGGCGGTGGCCGATCGCTTTCCGAAACGGAAACTCCTGCTCTTGACCCAGAGCGCTATGATGGGCTTTGCTGTGGTGCTCACTTTACTTTCCGCCACCGGCCTGCTCCGGGTGTGGCACATCGCGCTCCTCGCCCTGGCGCTGGGGGTCGCGAACTCGTTCGATGCTCCGGCCCGACAGGCGCTGGCCGTGGAGATGGTCGAGGACCGCCGGGACCTGATGAACGCCATCGCGCTCAACTCGACCATGTTCAACGTGGCGCGCATCGTGGGCCCCTCGGTCGCGGGCATCGTCCTCGGCGCCTGGGGAGCCACCTGGTGCTTCGGGTTGAACGCGTTGAGCTTCCTTGCGGTGATCGTTGCCCTGCTCCTCATGCGCCTGCCCGCACACCCTGCCGCGCTGCAGACCGAGCGGCTCCTATCCCAGATCGGTGTGGGCCTGCGCTACATCCGTGGCCATCTCCTCGTGCGCACGATCATCGCCATCGTCGCCGTCTCCTCGCTGTTCGGATTCTCCTATTCGGTGCTGATGCCCGTCTTTGCGCGCGACATCCTCCACGCAGGGGAAAAGGGGCTGGGCTACCTGAACACCGCTCTGGGGATCGGCGCGCTCGCGGCGTCGCTGACGGTGGCCAGCCTGGGACACTTCCGGCGCAAGGGGTTGCTGCTGACCACGGGAAGCCTCCTTTTCCCGGTCGCGGTGCTGGCCTTCGCCTTCTCCCGGTCGCTGCCGCTTTCGCTCCTCTGCTTGAGCCTGGCCGGCTTCGGGTTTGTAACGCAAAACGCCACGAGCAACACCCTTGTCCAATCCATCGTCCCGGACGAACTGCGCGGCCGCGTGATGGCGGTGTACATGCTCATGTTCTTCGGCACGAGCCCCTTCAGTGCCCTCTTTATCGGCACCCTCGGGCAGTTCCTGGGCCCGACGCCGGGGGTGGCGATCGGTGCCGGGGTAACCCTCCTCTTTGCGCTGGGCGTCGCCCTCTATGTCCCGCAGCTCCGGCGGTTGCAGAGGGAATGAGCAGGCGCTTTGGCGCGGCGGTGATCCAGATTACTGCTCCGTGCCGAAAGGAACGGCATCATGCATTTACCCCCTCCCCCGGGGGAGGGGGTAAGGAGCAAACGATGAAACTGCACCATAAAGAGCTGCTTGCGCGGCTGAAGAGCATCGAAGGCCACGTGGCCGGCATCCGTCGCATGGTGGAGGAGGACCGCTACTGTGTGGACATCATGCGCCAGGTGCAGGCGGTGCAGCAGGCCCTGGAGCAGGTCAACGCCCTTCTCCTCTCGGGGCACCTCGAGACCTGCGTCACCGAAGCGGTGCGTGGCGACGACCCGGAAGCGCGCGCCCGGGTGCTGGCGGAGCTGATGGAGCTGTTCCAGGCCGCGCGGGGGATCCGGCGGGGAGGCCGCTATGGCGAAGCATGAGGTTATGCTCCCCATCCTGGGGATGACCTGTGCGAGCTGCGTCGCCCACGTGGAAGAGGCGCTCTCGGGCGTGCCTGGCGTGGAGCGTGCCACGGTGAACCTCGCTACGGAGCGGGCGAGCGTAACCTATGATCGGGAGCAGGTTGACCTGGCCGGCCTGGTACAGGCGGTGCGCGGCAGCGGCTACGACGTCCCTCAGGAAACGATCGTCCTCCCGATCGCCGGGATGACCTGCGCGAGCTGTGTCGCCCACGTGGAAGAGGCGCTGCGGGACGTGGAGGGGGTGCTCTCTGCCGTGGTCAACCTGGCCACGGAGCGCGCCACCGTCACCTACATCCCTGGACTGGCCGACCGGGGACGGCTCGTGCAGGCCGTGCGGGACGCCGGCTACGACGTGCTGGATGTGGAAGCGCTGGCCCGCGAGGAAGAGGACGAGGAAGAGCGCCGGATGCGGCTGGCGCGTCGGCGGATGTGGATCGCCTGGGGCTTTACCATCCCGATCGTTCTCTGGATGCTCCCGGAGATGATCTGGGGCATCGTATGGCCCAACCACTGGGTCTTGGAGAGCGGCATCCTTCTTCTCTCCCTCCCGGTGCTTTTCTGGGCCGGCCGGGCGACCTACCGCTCCGCCTGGAGCTCCGTCCGCCACGGCAGCGCGAACATGGACGTGCTGATCGCCATGGGGACGCTCTCCTCGCTTCTCACCGGGCCGGCAGCGCTGGTCACGCTTTTCGTCCAGGGACACCCCGCGATCGCGAACTATGCCGGTGTGGCGGCGATGATCATGGCCTTCCATCTCACCGGGCGCTACATCGAGGCCACCGCCAAGGGGCGGGCTTCCCAGGCGATCCGCCGGCTGCTGGAGCTGGGGGCGCACACCGCGCATATCCTGGTGGACGGAGAGGAGCGCGAAGTCCCCATCGAGGCGGTGCAGGTCGGCGATATCCTGATCGTCCGCCCCGGCGAGCGGGTGCCCACCGACGGGATCATCCTGGAAGGGGAGAGCGCCCTCGACGAATCGATGGTCACCGGCGAATCGATGCCCGTGAACCGGGGCCCCGGGGACGAGGTGATCGGCGCTACCGTGAACCAGGACGGGTTGCTCAAGGTGCGCGCGACCCGCGTGGGGCGCGACACGTTCCTGGCGCAGGTGATCCGCCTGGTCGAGGAGGCGCAGGGGACGAAGGTGCCCATCCAGGCTTTCGCGGACCGGGTGACCGCCCGCTTTGTGCCCGTAGTGCTCGGCATCGCGGCGCTGACGCTGCTCGCCTGGCTCCTGTTCCCGGAGGAGGTTGGCGTGGTGAGCCGGTGGGCGGCTGCCTTCCTCCCGTGGGTGAACCCGATGCTGGGGCGTGTCACGCTGGCCGTATTTGCCACGGTGGCCGTGCTCGTCATCGCCTGCCCGTGCGCCCTGGGGCTGGCCACGCCGACCGCGATCATGGTCGGGAGCGGCCTGGGCGCGCAGCACGGCATCCTGTTCCGCAGCGGGGAAGCGATCCAGCGCCTGCGGGATGTGCGGGTGATCGTCTTCGACAAGACCGGGACGCTGACGCGCGGCCGGCCTGAGGTGACCGACGTGGTGCCCCTGGACGGCGACGCTTCGGGGCTCCTTTTCTGGGCCGCCTCCGCCGAGCAGGGGAGCGAACACCCGCTGGGCCGGGCGGTTGTGGAACGGGCGCGCGCCGAGGGGTTGAACCTGGACCCGCCGTCGGCCTTCCAGGCCCGGCGCGGCCTCGGGGTGCAGGCGGAAGTGAGCGGACGGCTCGTGCGGGTCGGAAGCCCTCGCTTCCTGGAGGAGGCCGGGATCGATACTGAGGCCGTGGAGAAGGCGCTGCTCGGCCTGGAGGCCGAGGCCAAGACCGTCATGCTCGTTGCGGTGGACCGGGAGCTGCTGGGTGCCATCGCGGTGGCCGATACGCTGAAGGAGAATGCCGTCGCTGCGGTTGCGGAGCTGGAGCGTATGGGGATCCGGACCGTTATGCTCACCGGGGACAACCACCGCACGGCAGAGGCGATCGCCCGGCGCTGCGGCATCTCCCGCGTCCTGGCGGAGGTGCTTCCCGAGGGAAAGGCGGGCGAAATCCGCCGCCTCCAGGAGGAGGGGCAGGTCGTTGCCATGGTGGGAGACGGGATCAACGACGCCCCGGCACTCGCGCAGGCGGACGTGGGCATCGCCATCGGCACAGGGACCGACATCGCGATCGAGGCCGCGGACGTTACCCTGGTGCGCGGGGACCTTTCGGGGGTTATCCGCGCGATCCTCCTTTCCCGAGCGACTTTCCGCAAAATCATACAGAACCTGTTCTGGGCCTTTTTCTACAACGTGGTGATGATCCCGCTTGCCGTGCTGGGGCTGATGCATCCGGTGCTGGCCGAGATCGCGATGGCCACGAGCTCCATCACCGTGGTCACGAACGCCAACCTGCTCCGGCGCGTGGACATCCGCCCCGGCTACGAGCGAGCGGGAAAGTAGGGAGGATACGATGTTCCGGCGGTGGTTTCGTCGTGCGGAAAAGGAGCCGGTGCAGCCGATTGTTTACACCCAGCCGACTTGAGGGGACTGCCTGGCGGCGAAGCGTTTCTTCGCCCAGCGAGGCGTTTCCTACATCGAGCGGGACGTCAGCAGCGACCCCGGAGCGGCGCGCGAGATGCAGCGGCTGCTCAAGGGCCGGATGATGACCCCCACGATCGTCGTCGGTGGAGAAGTCCTGGTCGGTTTTGCGCAAAACCGGGCCCGTCTGGAGGAACTGTTTCCCAAGCAGGAGGAGGTGCGGCATGGCAGCGCGTGATCCGGTATGCGGGATGATGGTCGACGAGGAAAAGGCGGCGGCCACCTCGGTCTACAAGGGGGTGACCTACTACTTCTGCGCCAAGGGGTGCAAGATCGCCTTCGACCGCGACCCCGAGAAGTACCTCGCGCAACAGCCCAAACAACAGTAACAGTTGCATCGCGGCCGGCCCCATAGTACAATGGGGCCGGTTCCTTTTCCCCGCCTAAGGAGGAGCGCGATGTACGAGGATGTGGCCAGGGTACTGATCAGCGAGGAGGAGCTGCAGCGTCGGGTGCGCGAACTCGCGCAGCAGATCGAAGCCGATTATCAGGGGAAGGACCTGCTGCTCGTCGGCCTCCTCAAAGGAGCCGTGCACTTTATGGTGGACCTCACGCGCGCCATGAAACGCCCCGTGGCGATCGACTTTATGGCCGTCTCGAGTTACGGCGCGAGCACCGAAAGCAGCGGCATCGTGCGCATCCTGAAAGACCTGGACGAGAGCATCGAGGGGAAGCATGTCCTCATCGTAGAGGACATCGTGGACACGGGGCTGACGCTGAAATACATCCTGGAGATGCTCCGGCGGCGCGGGCCGGCCTCGTTGCGCGTCTGCGCCCTGCTGAACAAGAAAGAACGGCGGCTCGTGGACGTGCCGCTGGATTATGTTGGGTTCGATATTCCCAACGAGTTCGTCGTCGGTTACGGCCTCGATTTCCGCCAGGTCTACCGGAACCTGCCCTTTGTGGCAGTGTTGAAACCCGAGGTCTACCAGCGGGCTTCCTGAGGCGGGCGGGAAAGGAGCACGGATGCCCGCGGCGGTCTATCCGATCCCGCTCGGGTTTTCGGTCGCCTACCTCCTTGTGGGGGAAAAGGGGCCGGTGCTGTTCGACGCCGGTTTTCCCGGGAGCGAGCGCGGGATTGCGCGTTTTCTGGCGCGGGCGGGCTTCAGCATGCGGGATTTGCGCCTGATCGTGCTCTCCCACGCGCATCCCGACCATTGCGGTGCCCTTCCGGCCCTTCGCGCAGCTTCCCCGGTGCCGATCGCGGCGCACCCGGAAGCGGCAAAGCGCCTGCGCGGCGCGCCGGCTCCGCTGCCCATTCCCCGGCACCTGGGAGGACGGGCGATGGCTCTCCTCGCGAGGTTGCTGGAGCGTCGGCTTGTGCTCCCCGATCTACCGGTCGACCTCCCGCTCGAGGATGGGATGAGCCTTGCGCCGTTCGGCCTGGAAGGGCGTGTGCTGCATACCCCGGGGCATACAGCCGATTCTGTGACGCTGCTCTTGGAGGAAGGCACCGCTTTCGTAGGCGACCTGGTCACGTCGCGCAACGGAAGGCCCGTGGCGCAGCCCTATTTCATCGAGGACGAAGCGGCCCTGCGGAGCAGCATCGCACGCCTTTCCGCGCTCGGGGTGCGCGTCCTCTACACCGGCCACAGCACGCATCCGCTGCCGCCGCCCCACGGGTGACGAAAGGAGAAATCATGGCAGGAAGAAGAACGGTAGCGCGCCTGATCTGGTGTGCGGCCTGTCTCCTTGGATGGTTCCTCTTCCCCGGCCCAGCCGCTGCCCAGTGACCCACGGCGACTCCGACCGTGACGCCGGAGCCGACGAAACCTACCTCTACACCGACGGCGACCGCCGTCCCTTCTCCCACGCCCACGGAGACCCCAACGCCTTCCCCTACCCTGCCGCCGACGGCCACCTGCACTCCGTTCCCGACGGATACGCCCGAGCCCACGCCGACCACCACGCCCACGGCGCTTCCCACGTCCACCCGGCCGCCGGCCACCCGCACCCCACGTCCCACGCCCAGCCCCGAGCCCACGGCGAGCGCAACCCCGCTTCCCACGCCTTCCCCTACCCTCTCCCCGTATCCCACGGTGACCGCGCGGCCCACTCCTTCGCCGACCGCCACGCCCTACCCGACGCCGATCCCTTCGGCCACTCCGGCGCCCACTGTGGAACCTACCCGGACGCTTGCTCACCCGACGCACCGGCCGTGTGCCCACTGCGGGGATGAGGCTACGGCGACGCCGACCGCGACCCCCGTGCCAACCTTCGCCGCGGGGACAGCCGTGGGCAGCGGAACGGCCGTTGGCCTGCTGCTGTTCCTGTTGCTGTTGCTGGCGATCGGGGCAGCAGGGTTGCTCCTGGTACGGCGCAGGAAAAGATAGGGGCAATGTTCAACTACGTGTGGCGCCCTTTCCCTGGAGCACGGTGATCAGGGCCACGGCGCCCACGACCATCGCTGCGGCAAGCAGTACCCGTTCGGACACCGGCTCGCCGGCGACCAGGTGGCCTACGGCGATCGCCACAAGAGGGTTCACGTAGGCGTAAGTCGAAACCAGGGGTGTAGGGGCAACGCGCAGCAGCCAGGTATAAGCAGAGAAACCGACCCAGGAACCGAAGACGATCAGGTAGGCCATCCCCGCGAGCGCCTGGGGAACCTGGGGCCCCCAGGCCAGGCGGTTCCACTCCCCAGTACAGGTCCCGAGGAGGAACAGCGCCAACCCTCCGACGAGCATCTCCATGCTCGTCCCCAGAAGCGGGGAGTCGGGCAGGGCGGCCTTGCGGCTGTAGAGAGAGCCGATCGACCAGAAGATCGCCGCGAAAGTGAGCACGAGCGCTCCCCAGGGGTCGACCTGTCCCCGCAGACCGAGGAGCTGACCGGGGCCTACGAGCACCGCTGTCCCGGCAAAGCCCAGGAGCACCCCCACGAGCACCCACAGGCGCGGCCGGCGGCCGCCGGGGAGCAAGAGGTCGATCAGCACCATCCAGAGGGGAGAAGTGCCGACGAGCAGCGCAGCGATGCCGGAGGGGACCCGCTGTTCGGCCCAGACCAGGCATCCGTTGCCACCAAGGAGCAAGAGGGTCCCGATGACCGCTGCCGAGCGCCAGTGCTGCAGGGCGGGCCGGCCGTCGCCCCGGAGCCGTCGAAAGGCGTAAAGCAACCCCCCGGCGATGAGGAAACGGATCCCGGCGGAAAGGAACGGGGGCAACCCCTGCACGACAAAGCGGATCGCCAGGTATGTGGATCCCCAGGCGAGATAGACGCTCCCCAATGCGGCCCAGATGGCCCAGGTGGACACCTGCCGGGGAGGCACGGCTTCTCTCGCAGAGACAGAGGTCGTCATTTCATGCTGCCCGATGGTCATTTGCGGGGATTATCCGACGGATCGGGCGACCTGTCAAACAGAAGGCCCCGTCCATCCGGACGGGGCCCTTTCCAGACCGGGCATCGCTAGGGGTAAGGTGTGGCTTGCTCCGGGCCGCACTCCCCGCGGTAGAACGCCCATTCGTCGCACGCCCGCCCGTCGGGGAAGATGCACACCCCCGACTGGCTCCCGTCGGCCGCCGTGCGCACTTCCCAGCGGTAGCCCTGCTGCTCGCAGTAGACCGCAGCGGGGTTGGCGATACCGGCCCCGCCCGGGGTCGCGGTGGGTTCGGCCGTCGGTGGAACGGCGCGGCCGCAGGCGGCCGGCAGCAAGCAGAGCATCGCTACCAGGGTCAGGAAACAGATCTTGCGGGCCATCTTTCTCCTCCTTATCGGGCTTGCGGTGCGCGGCCGGTGCCGACGCACGGCCCATGGACGACCCGCGGGGGCAAAGGTTTCGGTTACTGCGCGGCCGGTTCCCCGACGGGAATCAAGTACAGGGGAAGCGTATCGGAAGGGAGTTGCAATGCGCGCCGCACGGCGACATCGTCAAAGGCGCCGATCGGCACGGCGCCCAGCTCCAGGGCGGTTGCCTGGAGGAGGAGGTTCTGCGCCGCGTGGCCGGCCTCCAGCTGCACGTAGCGCAGGGCGCGCGTGCCGTACTTGGCTTCGGTGCGCGCGGGGACGGCGACCACGACGAACACGGCTGGTGCCTCCTGCAGCGCTCCCTGGCGCAGTCCTGCTTCCCATAGCAAGGGCCGGATGTCCTCTTCCCCCAGCTGTTCCAGGAGGTGTCCTTCGGGGCGGTAGTGGTACCAGCCTTCGGGAAGCGCGAGGTAAAGCTCGAGCGGGTAGAGCGCGCCCGCCGAGGGCGCGGTGCGGAATCCGCGGGGGTCGGTGATGCCCTGGGCAGCCCAGAGGAGCTGGGAAACCTCTTCCCAGGAAAGGAGCCGGGGTGCATAGGAACGGACCGAGCGGCGACGAGCGAGTGCTTCCTCCAGGCTCATCGGCCCCACGGTGCGGGGTGTCGGCAGGGAGACGACCTCCCGGACCGGGCGCACAGGTACCCGCGCGCCGCAGCCGAGCAGCAGCGCGCACAGGAACATGGTGACCACCTTCAGGCGTTTCAAGGGGGTCCCTCCGGCACAAACGCGCACTGCACCGCTTCCCGACGCATCTATGGAAGGGCCTGTCTGCGGGCGGAACGTCCCGCCCTGTTCGGCGCTCAGGAAGCCGGCCCTTTCGGCCGCGAGATCAGCTGCGGGTCCGGGTTCTCCGGCCCCCCGCATTCCGGCGTGTAGCAGGTCGACTCGTAGAAGAGGCACTTCTGGCCACACGCGGGGCAGGTCTCCGGAGGACTCGCTGCCTGCAGGGTGTAGCGGCATTCGGAGCAGGTCCACCATGGAAGGGGCTCGCTCATCGCAACCTCCTTTTGGAGACGACCGGGG
>JBDOIE010000094.1:0-7476 GCA_041082245.1 Chloroflexia bacterium | reverse complement strand
GGAGCCTGGGGTCGTTTCGATCCCCAGGCTCCGCGCACAGGTTGCCCTCCTGGACATACGCTCAGGGGCCCGCGCTCGGCGTCAGAGCGGGCGCAGGCGTTGCGGTGGGCAACGGCGTAGGAGTGGCTGTCGGCGGCGGGAAGCGCTCGATCTGCGCCGCGTCCCGCAGTTTCTGGAGCCACTCGTTGTAGGCCTTGGTCACCTCGGTCTCGATGTCGGCCTCGTCGAGCGGACGGTTCGGGTCGTACTCCTGCAACCAGATCACGTGGTAGCCGAACTGGGTCTGCGTGACACCGACTTCGCCCGGCTTCAGGGCAGCGACGGCTGCCTCGAACTCGGGCACCATTCGACCGCGGCCGAACCAGCCGAGGTCGCCCCCTTGCGATTTGCTCCCGGGGTCATCGGAGTACTTCAGCGCCATCTCCAGGAAGCGGGCACCCAAGCGAGTTGGGTCCCCGGTCACAACATAGTTGCGGATCCACTCCGCCAGATCGGAGGCGGTTTTGACGAGGATTTCGCGGAGATGGACTCGGCTACCCGAAGCGTCTCGTTCCATCACCTGGACGATGTGGTATCCGGCGGTATCCGTAAAGACGGGCGTGATGCCGCCGGTCGAGGTGATCGCCTGCACGGCCTGCTGCATTTCCGCGGAAAGGTCGGCCAGCGCAACCCAGCCCATATCTCCGGCCAGCTCGGCCGTGTCGCGGTCGAGGGAATAGTCCACAACCGCTTCCGTAAAGTCCTTCACACCGGCCAGGAGCTGCTTCCGCAGCCGTTCCGCAACCTCCAGCGGGCTATCGATCTGGATGTGGCGGAGGCGCACCTTGCCGGTGGAGGCATCGCGGGCAACCCACTGCAGGAGGTGATAGCCCTGGTCGTCCTGGAGGACGGGGCTCAGCCGGTTCGTCTGGGTGAGGGCTGCGGCGGCGGAGGCCAGCGTTGGGGAAAGCGTCGCCGTGTCCACGAAACCCATGTCGCCGCCCTGCGATGCCGTGCGGCTATCCGCCGAAAGTTCCCGGGCCATTTTTTGGAAATCCGCGCCCTGTTCGAGGAGCGCGCGCAGGTGCTCGGCAAGTTGCCGGCCGTCCCGGGGGAGCAGGATGTGGCGGACGTGGGCCCCGCGCGCCGGGTCCGGAGGCTCCACGAGCTGAAGGATGTGGTAGCCGGCGGCATCGGCAACCACAGGGCTGATGCGGCCGGTTTCGGTAAGCGCGAGCGCGGCATCCTGCAGCGCCAGCGAGAAGGTCGGCGCCCCACGAGCCACCCAGCCCAGATCCCCGGCCCGATCGCGGGTCTGGAGGTCATCGGAGTACTCCGCCACCACGAAGGGGAAGGGCCGGGTTTCCAGCGCCTTCCGGGCGGCTTCGGCGCGCTCGCGCCGGTCGGCGATCAGGATATGGGCCGCATGCCATTGCTCGGCCGTGGTCGGAACGTTTTCGCGCAGGCGAGCGCGCACCTGTTCGCGGAGGTACGAGGTGCGGGCGTTAGCGAATACCATAGCCTCGTAATCTTTCAGGGAAAAGTCCAGCGGCGCCGCGGCTTCCTTCGCGTAACGCGCAAGGAGCGTGTATTCACGGGAGAGCTGATCTCCCAGAAGCTGGAGGTCTGGGGTGGGCGTAGGCAACGTCTGGGTAAGGGAAAGGGTCGCCGTAGGGGTCGGCGTGGCAGGCACACGTTGCTGGGCGAGCCACTGCCGCAACTCGGTTTCGTCCACCTGAATCCCCATCTCAGCGGCCCCCTGCCGCAGGAGGATATCGTCGATCAGGTTGCGTACGACGGCATCGCTCACCGGTTCGGTACGGACCTCGGCCAGCGACACGAGCGTATCGTAGGAGCTCTGCTGAAGCACCCGTGTGGTCGTGGGGTTGTCGCTCTGCTGGAGCTGGTAGAGGATGCCGAACCACTGGTTGATCGTCTGAAGCCGACGGTAGGCCCAGTAGTCGCTGCGGCGGATCGCTTCCCCGTTGACGCGGGCGATCGTCTGTGCCGGAAAGACCGCCCGGTCGTAGTACCATCCGCCGATCAGGGCGAACACAGAAAAGAGCGCCACCGCCCCCAGCGAGAGGTAAAGGATACGGCGGATCCGCCGCTCCTTCTGCCAGCGCGACAGCTCCCGTTTCGTCATGGGCCGAGCGGGCTTGACCACGGTCGGTTTCTTTTTGCCCATCGTTTGCACCTCTGCGTCGATCGGTTCCCGACGTCCCGCGTTCCGCGCCGCGGTTACCGGTCTAATGGGCGGTATGGACGCGCACGAACGGCAGAAGCGCCATGTGGCGGGCCCGCTTGATCGCTACCGCGAGCGCGCGCTGGTGCTTACCGCAGGTGCCGATCCTCCGCCGGGGAAGGATCTTGCCGCGCTCCGAAATGTAGCGCTGGAGCCGCTTGACATCCTTGTAGTCGATCTCCGCGATCCGGTCGACGCAAAAGGGGCAACTCTTGCGCTGAGACTGTCCTTTCTTGCGGGCACGGTTCTGTTCGGTCATATCGGTTCCTCCAAAAGGCATGACTCACATACCACCAGGCTAGCCCGGTGGGCCAGGTGCGGCAGGAAACGCCGCACTCAGAAGGGCAGTTCTTCCTCCTCCAGGCCTTCCTCCGGAGGTACGCCCAGGTCGATCGTAGGCAATTCTTCCGGCACTGCCGGGGCGGCGCCGAGCAGCACCACGTCCTGGGCCACGATCTCGGTCGTGTACCGGCGCGTGCCGTCCTGGCCTTCCCAGGTACGTGTCTGCAGCCTTCCTTCCACAAAGACCTGGCGTCCTCGGGAGAGGTAACGGCTGCAGATCTCCGCGAGCTGGGCCCAGGCGACGACCCGGAACCACTGGGTATCCTGCTGCTGTTCGCCTGTGTTCGGATCTTTCCACACGCGGTTGACCGCGAGGCGGAATGTGGTCACCGCCCTCCCGCTCGGTGTGTAGCGCATCTCCGGGTCGGCCCCCAGGTGGCCGATCAGGAACACCTTGTTGAGTCCTCGCGCGGCCATAGCATACCCTCCCGGGCTAGGCTTGCCGGCGGGTCAGCAGGTAGCGCAGGATGCCATCGGTCAGTTTGAGGGTACGCTCCAGCTCGGGCAATTTTGCCGCCTCGAGGGAAAAGTTGCACAACACGTAGTACCCTTCCTCGAAGTGGTTGATGGGATAGGCGAGCCGCCGGCGCCCCCAAGGCTCCGTCTGGATGACCCCGTCCACCTTGCCGCCCATCGATTCGATGGTCCCCTGGATCCGGGCGATGAGGGATGCCCTCGCCTCGTCGTCCAGATCGGGGCGGACGATGTACAGCAGTTCGTACGTTCGCACGCAGCTCCTCCTTTCTACGGGTTTGCCCCAGGCGCGAGCGAGGCGGCCCGCCCTGGAGCAGAAAGGCCTCGTCGGGGAAAACGGATCTGGCTTCCCCAGGCGTGGGCATTATATCACCATTCCCCCTTGCTGGCAAACGTGCGGTTGACACCCGTTTCCGGGGTATGCTAGAATGCTACCGCGCCTGCTTTTCCTCGAGTGCTCGCCCAGCGGCAAAGGAGGTCCCAGTTGTCCCAGCCGGAGCTGCGCATCGGGGTTTTTGTCTGCGAGTGCGGCCTGAACATCGCCGGCTCGCTGGACTGCGAAGCCGTGCGGAGCTATGCCGCGTCCCTTCCCGGGGTAGTCGTGGCAGCCCGCAACAAGTACACCTGCTCGGAACCGGGGCAGCAGGAGATCCGCCGGCTGATCCGCGAACACAACCTGGACCGTGTGGTGGTCGCCTCCTGCTCGCCGCGTCTGCACGAGCCGACGTTCCGCAGCTGTATCGCCCAGGCCGGCCTGAATCCCTACCTCCTGGCGATGGCCAACATCCGGGAGCACTGCTCGTGGGTGCACCTGTTCGACCGGGAGGCGGCGACCCGTAAGGCGCAGGACATCGTGCGCGTGGCTGTGGCGCAGGTGGCCCGGCTGCTTCCCCAGCACGAGATGCACATCCCGGTGACCAAGGCGGCCCTGGTCATCGGGGGCGGGGTGGCGGGCATCCAGGCCGCGCTGGACCTCGCGGACGCCGGGCACACCGTGTACCTCGTGGAACGGCAGCCTTCCATCGGCGGGATCATGGCCCAGCTGGACAAGACCTACCCGACGATGGACTGTTCCATCTGAATCCTCGGGCCGAAGATGATGGATGTCGGTCGACATCCGCGGATCACCCTCCTGACCTACAGCGAGATCGAAGCGATCACCGGCTATGTGGGGAATTTTCACGTCCGGGTGCGCAAGAAGGCTCGCTTCGTGGACGAGAAAGAGTGCACCGCCTGCGGCGAATGCGAGAAGGTCTGCCCCGTGCTCGTCCCGGACGAGTTCCAGATGGGGCTCTCGACCCGGCGGGCGATCTACAAGCCGTTCCCGCAGGCCGTGCCCTCGGCGTACCTGGTGGACATCGCCCATTGTCTGGGCAACAATCCGCTTGCGTGCGGCAAGTGCATGGACCGTTGCGACAAGCGGTGTATCGATTTCGACGACCGGGATCGGACGGTGGAATTCGATGTGGGGGCGATCATCGTCGCGACCGGTATGGACGTGTACGACCCGACACCCCTGGACGAGTACGGGTACACCCGCTTCGAGGACGTGATCACGAGCCTGGAGTTCGAGCGGCTGATCTCCGCGGGAGGGCCGACAGAAGGCCACCTGATCCGCCCCAGCGACCGGCGTACGCCCAAACGGATCGCCTTCATCCAGTGCGTGGGTTCCCGGTCTCCGGCCCGGGGCAATCCGTACTGCTCGAACATCTGCTGCATGAATACGATCAAGGACAGCCTTCTCCTGAAGGACCACTACCCGGAGATCGAGATCACCGTGTTCTATATGGACATCCGCGCCTTCGGGAAGGGGTTCGAGGAGATGTTCCGGCGCAGCCGGGAAGCCGGCGTGCGGTACATCCGGGGGCTTCCCGGCGAGGTCGAGCGGCTGGAGGACGGGACGCTCCGGCTGACGGTGGAGAACACCACCGCCGGCCGGATCGAGCAGCACGATGTGGATCTGGTGATCCTTTCCGTCGGAGGCGTTCCACGGTTGGAAAGCGAGCCGATCCGGCAGCTCCTTTCCCTTTCCCGCTCGCCGGACGGCTTTTTCCTAGAGGCGCACCCGAAGCTCCGGCCGGTGGATGCGCCGAGCAAAGGGGTCTTTTTCGCCGGGTGCTGCGAATCCCCCAAGGACATCAAGGACAGCGTGACCCAGGCGAGCGCTGCGGCTGCGCGGGCCCAGATCCTCCTGAACCAGGACCGGATCACGCTGGAAGCGATCACCGCTGTGGTCAATCCGGAAAAGTGCACCGCCTGCGGCCTGTGCGCACAGGTCTGCCCGTTTTCCGCGATCGTGGCGGAAAAGAAGCAACCGGCGCGGGTCGTGGAGGCGGCGTGTGCCGGCTGTGGCACCTGTGCCGCGGAGTGTCGCTTTGGCGCGATCGAGATGCGCCACTTCAGCGATGCAGCGATCCTGGCGCAGGTGGAGGCGATGCTTGCCGGCGAGCACCCCGAAGAGGTCATCGTGGCGTTTGCCTGCAACTGGTGCTCGTATGCTGGGGCGGACCTGGCTGGCACTACGCGACTGCAGTACCCGCCGACCGCGCGCCTGGTGCGCACGATGTGCAGTGGGCGCGTGGGCTCACACTTTGTGTGGCGCGCCTTTCAGCTGGGTGCGCCCGTGGTGCTCGTGTCGGGATGCCATTTCGCCGATTGCCACTACATCGATGCGAACCGGCAGACGGTACGGCGCGTCGATGCGCTGTGGGATGCGCTGGAGAAAGCGGGCGTGCGGCCAGAGCGGCTGCAGCTGGAGTGGGTCAGCGCGGCCGAGGGACAGAAGTGGGCAGCCGTAATGACGGCGCTGGAGAACCTCCGCGCGACGGTCACGCCGGAGGAGATCGCGCGCACGAGGGAAACGCTCGCCGGCCAGCGAGTTCCCTACCCAAAGGTATGGAAGACGGAAGGCCGCGGGCCGGCCTCGTTCCGCTGTATGCGCTGTGGACACACCTGGGAGCAAGCGTACGATCCCTGGCGGGACGAGCGGATGTGCCCTGTCTGTCGCTCCAACAGCGTGCGGTGGTGCGTATGAGGGGTAAGATGGTCGCGCCCAGCCTGCTCTATGCGGACCTCGTTTCCCTCTCTACTGCCCTGGGGGCGTACCGCTGCGGTGTTGCGGACCTGGAGCAGCTCGCCGGGTATCCCACCGAGCCGCAGGACCTGTTCGCGCCCTTCCAGCGAGCCGTGGCGCTGGCCGTGCGGCTGGACGACCAGGTGGTAGACGGGCTCCTTCCCCCGGAAAATCCCCATCCCGGCGAGCCGACGCCGGCCTATGCGCGGATGTATGCGGAAGCGAACCGTTTGCTGGACGCGATCGCCCAGCGGGTCGCCCGGTTGCTGCGAGAGCGGGGCTACCGCGCCCGGGCGATCCCGGCGAGCGAGACACTCGAGGGAGAGCGCGGGGCGCTTTCCCACAAGGCGGTGGCACGCGCGGCCGGGCTGGGCTGGATCGGGCGGCACCTGTTGCTGGTCACCCCGGAGGCAGGGCCTCGCGTCCGGCTGAGCACAGTGCTCACAGATGCACCCCTCCCCGCAGGAACGCCGCTGGAAGGGTCGTGCGGCCGCTGTCAGAAGTGCATCCGCGCCTGCCCGGTAGGGGCGCTGCACGCGGTACCGTACGAGGCTTACCCAGAGCGAGCGGCGGCGCTGGACGTGGAAGCGTGCGCGGCCCGACTGGAACGTTTCCACAAGCACCCCTCGATCCGCCAGCCGGTGTGCGGCATCTGCCTGGCAGTATGCCCCGCCGGGCAGAGAAAGCGCTCCAGGGCGGGATAGCCCTTCTCGGACCACGCGGTCCTCGCGCGTATGGCTTGCTCTGCTCCGACCTTCTTAGGATGCGCTTCGGGACACCAGGGGTAGATAGATACGGTACCGGATCGCCCCAACACGTGGCTATCCCCGACCTGGTTGGAATGCCAGCTGTGGCCGGCGCCGCCAACGGTTGCCCCGTGTACTCCGGTGGTCACGCTGTTGCCACTGTAGCCGCCGATGAGGTTCGGGCTTGTGGCATTCTGCTGCGTCCAGAGCCCCGGCAGCGTAAGGGCATAGGGGCTGGGGTCAGGGCCTGACGAGGAGAAAAGGTGGTGTACGGATCGCTCCCCGCTGGGCAGCGTGCGGCGATCTCCAGCTATCGGGCATCGCACTGGAAGGGGTCGGGACCAAAGTCGAGGTCAGGGACCGGAAAGAAGCCATTGCTCACCGGGAGGTTCGTCTCGGTCCGAATAGGGCCGATCTGCGCACCGTCGCTGGGGGCATTTCACACACTGAACTGGAAGTCGCAGGTACCCCCATAGGGATTGCCGCCTTCCTCGAGCAAGCCCTGGTACGTGAAGGCGGTGCCCACCACCGCCTGGAAAAAGGCTTCATTCCGCAGGTCCGGATGCTGCGCATGCGTCCATCCCACAGCCACCGCCCACAGGAGCAAGACGAGCAAG
>JBDOIE010000059.1:0-35370 GCA_041082245.1 Chloroflexia bacterium | reverse complement strand
TTGCCAGCCACCGGCCGTCAGCGGAAAAGGCCACTGTCAGCACGCCCGCGGTATGCCCAGAAAGCGTCGCAGCAGGTTCTCCGCTCGACAGATCCCAGAGGCGCACGGTGCCGTCCAGCGAGGCCGAGGCCAGATAGCCATCGGGCGAGAACGCCAGCGCCTGTACGGCGTCCGTGTGGCCTGCCAGGAGCGTGACAAGTCGGCCACTTTCCGTTTCCCAAAGGCGGACGGCACGATCGCGCCCTGCGGAGCACAGCAGATTCCCGCCCGGCGAAAATGCCACCGCGAACACCTCGCCTTCGTGGCCTGTCAGTACGCTTCTGGGCCGGCCGTCGTGGGTTGCCCAGAGCCGTACCGTGCCGTCCTCGGAGGCGCTGGCAAGCAGCGATCGGTCCGGCGAGAAAGCGAGCGCCAGGACGCCTCCGGCGTGTCCCTCCAGGGAGCGCATCCGCCACTCGTCCCCGACTTTCCACCACAGCTCTGCCCTCGCCCCGGCGCCGATCGCGAGCAAGGAGCCGTCCGGCGCGAGCGCCATGGTGCGCATGGGCGGCGCCACGGCGAGGTAGTCGAGCTCCCTGGCGTCCTCGGCGGCAAGCCAGTGAACCCCACCGGCGGTGCCCACAGCCAGCGGCCCGCCGTCCGGGTACCACGCCAGCGAGGTCACCCAGTCGCCCTCCCAGCGGGCGACTTCCTCCAGTGTCGGTTCTGCGGGCGTGGGGGATTCGGTCGGCGCACCGGTAGGAGCGGGCGAGACCGGGGGCTCACTTACCGTGGGACGCTGGGTCACGGGAGAAGGGGGAGCGGCGACCGTCGTCCCAGGAACCGCAGGGGCAACAGTCGGCAGATTGGAAGCGCTCGGGGTTACGGCCGTTGGCGGCCTGCTGGGCAGGGGCGTCTGGACACAGGCGCCGACGAGAAGGATCCACCCTACCATCCAGCATGCCTTGCGCACTTGTCCCTCCTCCCGGTTGCCTGGTCAGGACGGTGGCTCAGATGTAGAGGCGCTCCGGGTCGACTTCCTCGCGCAGGATGCGCAGTTCCTCGGGAGTCGGCGGCTCGTTCTCCTCCAACCGGTCGGCGATCAGGAGCTCGAAGCCGGTGTTCTGCCTCACCTGCTCCACAGTGACGCCGGGCTGGAGCTGGAGGAGCATCATGCGCTTCGTTTCCGGGTGAAAACCCAGGACGGCGAGGCTTGTGACCACGCGGTACGGGCCTGTGCCCGGGGGGAGACCCGCCGCTTCCCGTGCGCCGGGCCCGGTGAGGTAACCGGGCGTGGTGATAAAGTCGACCTTTTCCACAAACCGCCTTCGCTCGTGCTGCATCAGGATGATCGTGCGCCAGCAGTGCGAGCCGACGTCGTTGCCGCCGCCGCTACCGGGAAGGCGCACCTGGGGCCGGTCGTGCGTCCCGCCGATCACCGTGGAGTTCAGGTTGCCGTAGGGATCGATCTGGGCCCCTCCGAGGAAGCCGTACTCGATGAAGCCACGCTGGGCGGTCTCGATGATGTCGCAGATGCCCGAGGCAGCAATGGCGCGGTAGAAGGTGCGGGACTCCCCGACCGCGCGGGGTAGTCTCTTGAGGATGGCCCCTGTCCCGCCGAATTCAAAGACCGGGATCAGGTTTGGAGCGTGCATCTTCTGCGCGAGCGAAGCGGCGAGCATCGGTATTCCGGTACCGATGAACGCCGTCGCGCCGTCTTCCATAAGGCGCGCCGCGGTGCAGATCAAGAGCTCCGTGGGGGTATACGGCAGCCGTTCCATCGCTCACCTCCCGAGGACAGCCCGCCGGAGCGCGGAGAGACGCTCGTGGCCGATCCGTTCCAGATATTCCTCGTGGTTCCGCACGCCGTAGACATAGGTGTTCAGGTACTCCTGCATCCCTTCCTCCGTGCGGCAGGCCTCGAGGAACTCCCGCATGTGCAGGTCGTCGCGCTCGTAGAGATAGGCCATCTCACCCGGGTGGGAGCCGAAGGGCGCGTGGACCACGGCATCTACGAGGTAGTAGGGGATGATCGTGCGCTCGGGGTAGCGCCGGATCTCCTCCGGATCGACGATCTCCTCCGCGCTGATGATCAGCCGCTTGCAGGCACGGGCCATTTCGAAGGCAAAGCCGCTGATCCCGTCGATCTGGGCGTTCCCGTACGGATCGGCGCGGTGCACGTGGATGAGGCCAACGTCGAGCACAAGCGCGGGTACCAGGCAGACCTTTTCTCCGGTGAAAGGGCACTCGACAACTTTGGCCGCGCTGTATCGGAAAGTGTCGCTTCCGAGCATCGACTTGATCGGGATGAACGGGACACCCATCGCGGCCGCCTTCATCCGCCAGGCGATGGCGCCGTTGCTCCATTCCACGAGCTTCAGCCGGCCGCTTTCCGCGGCCCGCCGAAGGACGGAGGAGACCCCGTGGATCTCCAGACCGTGGTAGGTGATGTCCATAGCGGAGATCAGGCCGGCCGCGACCCACAGGTCAAGCTCGAGTACCCCCTGCCCTACCGCGCGCAGGTTCTTTTTCCCCTGGCGCACGATCTCACGGGCCAGGGACATCGGGCAGCGCACCGTTCCGTAGAGCTCCGTGCCGATGTAGTCGCCGTCGTGGACAAAACGTGCGATGGCTTCCTGTTCGGTCATGCGCTTGTCCTGGAAGCCTTTCGGTTTCTGGGTGCGGTTCCACTCGCGGAACTCCACCATGCTGTACGGCTGGAGCAGCTCGCCTATCCCGGATTCGAGCACCCGCATCGCGCACCTTCCTTTCTCACCGTCGCACCAGGACAGAAAAAAACCAGGCCTCTTCCGATCTCGGAAAAGCGCCTGGCCGGGAACGATCGTCAAGAAGATAGAAGCACCCCGGCCCCCACGCCGGAGGCCGATCGCCCGCATCATGGTGCATCGTCTTGTCCCCCGAGCCGGCCTTAGCCCATCGCTTTTGATAGGATTCTAGCACACCTGCAGGCCGAGCGCAACCCAGAAGCAGCGCATATTGACCCGTCCGGAGAGCTGCGTTATCATGGAAAAAACGTCTAGAGGCGGTACCATGGCAGGAAACGGTCTCGGGCTCTTTACCGATTTCTACGAGTTCACTATGGTCCAGGCTTACCTGGAGGAAGGGCTGACCGGGGAGGCCGTGTTCAGCCTGTACGCCCGTCATCTTCCCCCGCGGCGGAACTTTCTCCTGGCCTGCGGGCTGGATACGGTCCTGGAATACCTGGAGACGCTCCGCTTCGAAGAAGACGACCTCGCGTACTTGCGCTCGCTGGGCAAGTTTTCCGAAGCCTTCCTCGCCTGGCTGAGGGATTTCCGCTTTACCGGGAACGTCTATGCCGTCCCCGAAGGGACACCCGTGTTCGCGAACGAGCCGATCCTGGAGGTGGTGGCACCGCTTCCCCAGGCGCAGCTCGTCGAGACCTACGTGATGAACCAGATCCACTTGCAGACCGTGCTTGCCTCGAAAGCGCAGCGGGTGGTCACCGCGGCTGCAGGCCGGCCGGTGGTCGACTTTGGCCCACGGCGGATGCACGGCACCGACGCCGCGCTGAAGGCCGCCCGCGCGTTCTATATCGCCGGAGTCGCAGCTACGTCGAACGTCCTGGCCGGCAAGCTGTACGGGGTGCCGGTCACGGGGACGATGGCGCATAGCTACATCCAGGCGCACGAGGACGAAGCCCAGGCGTTCCGCGCCTTCGCGGAACGCTACCCCGGGACAGTGCTCCTCGTGGATACGTACGATACCCTGGCAGGCGTACGCAAGGTGGTGGAACTGGCACGCACCCTCGGCGAGCGTTTCCGGATTACAGCCATACGGCTTGACTCCGGAGACCTCGTCTCCCTTTCGAAAGAGGCGCGGCGGATGCTCGACGAGGCCGGCCTGACGGGCGTCGGCATCTTCGCCAGCGGCGGGCTCGACGAACACAAGATCGCACGTCTCGTAGCCGCGGGCGCGCCGATCGACGGCTTCGGGGTCGGGACCTATATGGGGGTTTCCCACGACGCGCCGGACCTCGATATCGCCTACAAACTGTGCGAATACGCGGGCAAGGGCCGACTGAAGCTGAGCACCGGCAAGGCGGTGTTTCCGGGGCGGAAACAGATCTTCCGGATCATCGAGAACGGCCGGGCCGTGCGCGACGTGATCGCACGGGCGGACGAAGAGCTCCCGGGTCAGCCGCTGCTGCAGGCGGTGATGCATGCCGGGAAACGCCTGCCGGCCGGCCGCGTGGATATCGAGTCGGCACGACGCTACGCGAGCGAACAGGTCGCCTTGCTGCCCGATTCCGTGCGCGCGCTCTCTCCGGCTGACCCGCCTTACCTGGTAGAGATCAGCCCGGGCCTATCCCGCCTGCAGCAAGAAGTCGCACGGACGGTGGCAACGGATCGGCTGTCTTTGGAGGTGCACGATGGCTAGACCTGACGATGCCCTGCGGCCGGGCGACGCGCTGATCGTGGTGGACGTCCAGGTGGACTTTTGCCCCGGCGGCGCACTGCCGATCGAGGGCGGCGATCAGGTGGTTCCAGTGCTGAACCGGTGGATCGCAGCCGCCGTCCAGAAAGGGATCCCGGTCTACCTCTCGCGCGATTGGCACCCGGTGGGCCATCTGAGTTTCCAGGGCCACGGCGGCCCCTGGCCCCCCCACTGCGTCCAGGACAGCGAGGGGGCCCGTTTCCACCCCGACCTCCTGGTTCCACAGGGCGCCGTGCTGGTCACGAAAGGGGTACGCTTCGATCAGGACCAGAATTCCGCCTTCGACCAGACCGGCCTGGCCGTGCAGCTGCGCAAGGAAGGCGTCCGGCGCCTGTTCGTGGGGGGTCTTGCGGAAGATGTGTGCGTGCTCGCCACGGTGCTGGATGGGCTGAAGGAGGGCTTCGAGGTCGTGCTGATCCAGGACGGCACACGCCCAGTGACCCCTGCCGGAGGCCAGGAAGCGCGCAGGAAAATGCAAGAAGCCGGAGCCCGCTTTGAACAAACGGAGTAAGCCGTACGCGCCGTATCGCGCCTTCCCCCCGTGGCCTCGACGGGGAAGGCCGGCGGTGGTTTGTACGTCCTTATTGCTCGTGTTTTGTGCCCTTGGCTGCGGACAGCCGCCTTCCGCGTCGGCACCCTCTCTCCAGGCGGATCGGCCGATCCATCTGAGGATCGCTGCGGTACCGGCCGGAGTACCCGCGCTGGAGGCGTGCTTGCAGGCCTACCAGCGCAAGCACCTGGCCCTTTCCTGGGAGTGGACAGTCCAGAGCGGGGAACGCGCGCTCCGGGCGCTGGAAGAAGGTGTAGCGGACCTGGCGCTGGTTGACCTGCCTCTGGTCCAGGGGCCGACGGCTACCCTTGCACTGCGTGCCCCGCTGCTGGTCGTGGTACATCCGTCCAACCGCCTGCAAGACCTGAGCGCACCCGCCATCGCGGCGCTCCTCGGCGGCAAGGCGGAAGATTGGAGCCAGGTGGGGGGCGACCCGGGCCCCGCACACCTTTACCTTCCCCCCGACTACACCGGGGAAGCCCGGACGTTTGTCACGCAAGCGCTTGCGGGACGATCCCTTGCGAACGACGGGCTGCTCTGTATGACCCCGGCAACGCTCGCTTCACGGGTTGCAGAGGATCCCTTCGGCATCGGCCTTCTGCCAGGCACGACGGTTCCCGCCGGGGTACGCGCCCTGGCTGTCGACGGGTGTGCGCCCGGACGCGAGTGTTACCCCTGGTGGATCGATTACTGGCTTGTGTGGAAGTCCGACTTCCCGGAGGGCTCCCTTCGTGTCGTGCGAAGCGCCCTGTCCGTCTGTACCCAGGCTGCGGGTCGGTAGCCGAGACAAGCCCTATCCCTTTGAGCCCATCTCTACGCGAGCCCGCCAGATCTGGATCGTGTGACAGCGGGAACAGGTGACCCATATCTCCTCGCTACGGGCAAGGATGGTATAACGCTCCACGGCTTCTGGGCGCACGGTAAGCCCATCCTCATCCTGCCATCCCAGCACGGCGCCACACGACTTGCAGAACCAGGGTCCCGGGTTGCCCACGTCACCGTCCTTCTCGTGCACTTGTCTCCTGTGCCTGCTCCCCCGGGCGAGTCGCCCCCAACCGCACAAGCGCGGCCGTTTCCCGCTCTGCGTCCGCATCCCATCCGAGCGCGCGAAACAGCTCCAGGCTACGTCGGTAGCAGTCGCGTGCTTTTTCGAAAGCCCCTTGCATCTCTGCTAGGCGGCCGAGGTTGTGCCAGGTCGCGGCCAGGCCGGCTTGATCGCCCAGCTGCTCGTCGAGCTGGCGACAGCGGTTGAGGATCTTACCTGCCTGCCCGAACTGTCGCAGGTGCACGAGCACCGCCCCCAGGTTGTTCAGCGCGAGCGCCAGCTCCGACCACTCCTTCAGCCGACGGTACAGATCGGCCGCACGACGGTAGCAGTGCGCCGCTTCGGCGTACGCCGACAGGGCATAGGCACACGCCCCCAGGTTGAGCCATACTGCAGCGAGGCCCCTCCGCCGATCGGCGTCCGGAACAGCCGCCCGGGCAAGACAACCGCCAGCCCTGCGGTAGAGCCGCTGTGCCTCCCGATACTCGCCGGCTTCGTAGGAGGCGCGGGCCGCATCAAACAGGGCGATCGCCTGGTGAAACCGCTCGTCCATTTGCCGCTCCGGAGCGCGCGGCCGCTAGACCGCGCGCACATACAGCATCCCGCCCACGTGCCGCACCAGGCCCCGAAGCTCCATCAGAGCGAGAGCGGAAGAAACAACCGCTGCAGGCAGGCCGGCAGCCGCCCCGAGGTCGTCCACGTGCATCGGCTCGGAGCTCAGCACCCCGAGGAGCGCCGCCTCGACCGGGCTTTCCGGGACTGCCTGACACGCGTCCCGTTGCTCTGTGGCACGATCCAGATGCAACTCCTCCAGGATGTCCTCCACCCCGCGAACCAGGCGCGCCCCCTGAACGATCAGATCGTGACAACCGCGGGAGGCCGGCGAGAGGATGGACCCCGGGACGGCGAACACTTCCCGTCCCTGCTCTGCGGCAAAGTCGCAGGTGATCAGGGCGCCACTCCGCTCGCCCGCTTCGACGACCACCACGCCCAGGCTCAACCCGCTGATAATGCGGTTGCGGGGAGGAAAGTTACGGGGTTCCGGCAGGGTACCGAGCGGGTAGTCGGAAAGCAGCGCCCCAGAGGTGGCAATGCGCCGTGCCAGCTCGCGATTGCGCGCGGGGTACACCTGGTCCAGCCCGCTTCCCAGTACGGCTATCGTCCGTCCGCCGCCCTCCAGCGCGCCCAGGTGGGCTTCGGTATCGATGCCCAGCGCCAACCCGCTGACTACGGTCACACCATGGCGCACCAGTTCACGCGCAAGCATGCGCGCCACCTGCCGGCCGTACGCCGTTGGGCGGCGTGTCCCCACGAGGGCTACCATAGGTTCGTCGGCAAGCAGCGTACCCGACACATAGAGCAAAGGCGGCGGCGCGTAGATGTGGCGCAGCCGCTGCGGGTACGCTGGATCCTCCCAGGTGGCCAGATGAAATCCCAGCGCCTGCACCCGGGCAAGCTCTCGATCGAGGTCCAGGCGGCTTCGAGTTTCCAGCAGGCTTGCGATGCAGGCTTCCTCAAGGCCTGCGCGACGGAGTGCATCCGGGGGAGCACACCAGGCCGTCTCGGGGTTGCCGAAGTATTCCAGAAGCCGCCGCAGCCGCACGGGACCGATCTGCGGGGTGAGGTTGAAACCGAGGTAGTACTTCGCCCGATCCACCCGTGACCTCCACCGCGACGGAAGCCAACCGCGCCGTGCATTATACCACACCCCTGGCGCGGCGGCCACTGGACAAGGGAGAAAAGGCGTGTTATGATAAAAACATCACACCTTGCCCATGGTGGAGACGATGAAAGAACCACGGACGATCGGGCTGGGGAGCCGGGTCGACCTGACGCCCGAGGAGGCACGTCGTCTGGCGTACATTCTCCGGCTGGTGCTGGACGCGATCGATCCTGGCTACCCGGTGGACGTGAACGAACTATCCGATCGTCTGGGGCTGACGCCGGACCAGCGCGCACTGCTTCGTTCCGCGCTCCGTACCAACGTCACAGCGATCGCACGCAGCCTGGGCAAGTCGCGGCGCACCCTTTACAACTGGGCGGAACGCCTGCTCCAGGCGATGGTCGAGAGCATGCGCAGCATCCGCGTAGGACGCCCACCGCAGCGCAGGAGGCACTGATGCCGTCGCCCGAGACGAGGCCACGGGTAGCCGTGGCGACGCTCGGTTGCCGCGTAAACTTTGCCGAGACGGACCACCTGCGGGGAATGCTCGAAGGTGCAGGCTACCGGCTCGTGCCCTTCGACGCGGAGGCGGACGTCTATATCGTCAACACCTGCACTGTCACCCATGTTGCCGACCGCAAGTCCCGTCAGCTGCTGCGCCAGGCGGCCCGCCGGAACCCACGGGCAGTTGTTGTGGCCGCGGGCTGTTACGCCGACGTCGCCGCTCCACTCCTTTCGCGCCTGGAAGGGGTAGACCTGGTGCTGCGGAAGGAAGATGAGCCGATGTTGCTTTCCTACCTTGCAGCCGCCCTGGAGGGACGGGGACTGCGGGCACCGAGCGAAGCGAGCCCAGGGAGGATCGCGTTCTCCCCTGCCAGCCCGGCGCGGGCATTGATCAAGGTGCAGGACGGCTGCGACAACCGCTGTACCTACTGCATCGTCGCCATCGCCCGGGGGCCAGCCCGCAGCCGGCCGGCGGACGAGGTGCTGGAAGAAGTCCGTGCCGCAGAACGGGCAGGCTACCGCGAAATCATCCTGACCGGCATCAACCTTGGAGCCTACCGGGACTCCGGGGCACGGCTGGACTGGCTCGCGCGGCGGATCCTCGAGGAAACGGGCATCGAGCGCATCCGCTTCAGCTCCATCGAGCCTCAGGACTTTCCTCTCGGTCTGCTGGAACTCTGGCCGGAGCCGCGTTTGTGCCGGCACTTCCACCTCCCCCTCCAGAGCGCATCCGACCGGGTGCTCGCACGGATGGGGCGCCGCTATCGGTGGGCCGATTACCGCGCCCTCGTGGAGACGATCCTGGAGCGCGTGCCGGGCGTCGCCCTGACGACCGACCTGATTGCCGGCTTCCCTGGAGAAAGCGAAGAGGACTTTCAGGAGACGCTCGAAGCCGTCGCCTCGCTGCCGTTCAGCGACCTGCACATCTTCCCGTTCTCCCCGCGGCCCGGGACACCGGCCGCCGATATGCCGGAGCAGGTGCCCCCCCACGTGCGAGAGCGGCGCTGCGAGGCGCTCCATGCGCTGGCCCGCGACCTTGCGGTCGCGTTTCGGAGCCGCTTCCTTGGGCAGACGCTTTCCGTGCTCTGGGACGGCCGGCGAGGAACCCTCTGGAGCGGGCTCACGGACAACTATCTGCGGGTGGTCGCCCCGTCCGACCGGGACCTGCTGGGACGGGTGACGCCCACGTTACTCCGAGACCTGGAAGGTACCCTGCTGCGTGGCGAGATCGTTGTTCCCTGTGGCCCGGGAACAACGGGTGGTCAAAGCGGTGCTTTTGGTGTATAATTGAACACGTCAAGGCGAAGGAGGAGGCTATGACGACGGACTTGCGGCAATTGCTGGGTCGTATCCATGCCCTAAGCGGCGTTTCCCTCGCCGCCGTCGTCGCCAACAACGGGCTCCTGATCGAGGGAGTGGCCGATCCGGGTGTGGAAACCGACGCGATCTGTGCCGTCGCCTCGAACGGCCTGGTGATGGCCGAGGCGATCGGACGCGAGATCGGCCGGGGGGGAGCCGTCCAGGCGATTCTCGAATACGAGGACGGCGTCGTCGTCCTGGAACCGCTGGGCGATGAAGCGATGGTACTTGTGGTGTCAGACGGCCGCACGAACCTGGGGCGTATCCGTTTTTTGCTGAAACAGCTGCACGAGCCCTTGAGCCAGGCGGTCAGCGCCATCTGATCCGCTTGCTGGAATGCTCAGGGGCTTGCGATGCCCGGGGTTCCGCAAGCGGACGAGGGAGAAGGAAATGGAACCTCAGTTGAGCAGCCTGATTGTGTCCTTGGAAGAAAAAGAGGCCATCGATGCCTGCCTGAAGCGGCTGGTCGAGGACACCGGGGCTACGCACGCCATGCTCCTGGACAAGAGCGGCCAGGTGATCTCCAGCCATGGGGCGGTGGAACGTCAGGACATCACGGCTCTGGGGGCCCTGCTGGCGGGGACCTTCGCTTCCTCCCGCGAGGTCGCACGTCTCCTGCGCGAACGTGACTTCCGCGTCCTGTTCCAGCAAGGAGTACGGGAGAACATCTTCACCGCCCTGGTCGAGGACCAGTGGATGCTCGCCATCGTGTTCGATAAGGGCACCCACATCGGACTGGTCAAGGTGCTCACCAAGAAGGCGACCGAGGAGCTGGCTGCGATCCTCGAGCGTGTCCGGCAGGAAGGGAAGCTGCGGGACGAAGTCCTCAGCACCAGTTTCCGCACCTCGATGGAGGACACGATCGACCTGCTCTTCCGCGACTGAGTGCACCTGGCACGGTCGGCGGGCAGAGCGTCGCAACACGGGCAGGAAAGAGGGATCAGGATGGCTCTGATCAACATCGCGGCTCGCGAGATCCACTGCAAGATCGTGTACTACGGGCCGGGGCTGAGCGGAAAGACCACGAACCTGAAGTACATCCACAGTCAGGTGCCGAAAGAAGCCAAAGGAGAGCTTCTCTCGATCGCGACGGAAACGGAACGCACGCTCTTTTTCGACTTCTTGCCGCTCGACCTCGGCCGCGTACGCGGTTTCCAGACACGCTTTCACCTGTACACCGTCCCGGGACAGGTGCTGTACGAGCGGACACGGGTAGCAGTGCTGAACGGCGCAGACGGCGTCGTTTTCGTTGCCGATTCGCAGCGGAACAAACTGGAAGAGAACGTCCGCAGCCTCCAGGAACTGGCGCGCAACATTACCCGACAGGGAAAGCGGTTTGCCGAGTTCCCCGTGGTGTTGCAGTACAACAAGCGCGACCTGCCCAACGCGCTGCCGGTAGCGATCCTGGACCGGTACCTCCGGTACAAGACGAGTGACGGACAGCTTGTGGAACGGTTCGAAGCTGTGGCGACTACCGGGCTCGGGGTCTTTGACACCCTGAAAGCGATCAGCAAACTCGTGATCAGCAGACTCTGACCAGTGGGATCCCGGTATGCCCCTCCAAGGCGATTTGAGCGAATTCAGCCTGAGCGACATCATTCAGCTGGTCGACTTGAGCAAACAGACCGGGGGGGTTCGCATCGTCGGGAATCTGAAGGGGAAGGAGATCGAAGGTTGGATCTACTTCCGGAATGGCCAGGTGATCTCAGCGCGCCTGGGAAGGCTGCCGGCTGAAGAGGCGCTGTACACGCTCTTTGCGCTTCAGAGCGGTTCGTTCGTCTTCGAAGAAGGGGTAGACTTGCCGCCCCGGGAGATCACGGCAAGCAACGAAGCGCTGATCATGGAGGGCGTGCGGCGGGTCGACGAATGGGGCGCCTTCCTGGAGAAAGCACCCGCGCTGAACGCGGTGATCGGCCTGGTGACCGTGCCGGACGAACGCTTGCAGGAGATCAAACTGGAGCCCGATGAGTGGCGCATCCTGACCCTGGTGGACGGTCGGAATACGGTGGCCGAGATCGCTGAGCGGAGCGGCCTGGGCGAGGTACGGACCTGTCAGGTGATCGCACGCCTGATCGAGGCCGGCCTGGTCGAGGAAAAGGAGGTTCGTGTCGGGGAACGCGTCTTCCAGGAGCTCGGGCGTATCGCGGTGGAGAACCTCGGACACTCTGCGCGAGTGCTGCTCGAAGACGCCTTCCGTCGCCAGGGGATCCCTGCAGGCGGTGATGCCACGCCGCAACAGGTGCAGGCAGTTTGCGACGCCTTTGAGCGCTCGATCGCCCTGCTCGTGGGCCCCTCAAGAGCCCGCCGGTTGACCGAGGAAATGCGCGCGCGGGCCAGGGAACTGTATGGCGAGGGAGCCTGGGACATGGCGGCGAAGGAGTAAAGGAGGTTCAAGGAGATGCTTCAGCGACACCGGTTCGTGCTGGAAGCGATCGCGGTCGTGTTGATCGCCGGTCTGATCGGCGTCCTGATCGCGTTCTACAGCCGGATCATCGGGCCAAAGATACAGCCCACCCCGGTGGTCGTCAACGAGGTGTACTTCGCCTACCTGGAAAACGACCCCGTCCCCCACCAGTGGGTCGAGCTGTACAACAACCGCACCACCGAATGGATGCGCCTGCAGGGATGGAGCATCGAGACCTCCAGGGGGCAATTCCGCCTCCCCGAGATCTTGCTCCCGCCCCAGGGATACGCGGTCGTAGCGACCTCCCGGGAACAGTTCCTCGCTGACCATCCTGGCTATATCGGGCTGGTGGTAACACCGCTCGATGCCTGGCCCGGGCTGGACCAGCGAAACGACTTCCTTGTGCTCCGTAATGCCCAGGGAGACCCCGTCGACACGCTCAACTGGGGACAGGTGGCAAGCGGCCCCGCGGACGTCCGCCTTTGGAACAACCCTGCGTTCGCCCCGGGGGGCGGGGTGCCCTGGCTGCTGAATAAGGACAAGACGGTGCGCAACGAACACTCCCTGGAACGGCGGGTGGTCGGTCGCGACCAGGACCTGCCGCAGGACTTTATGCGTCAACCCTTCCCCTCGCCTGGGACGGTGAACCCGCCCGGCGCGACGCGCGCCTCACAGCTCCTCTTCATCGACTGGACGAACGTGGCCTCGTTTGCCGGGGGAATCCTTCTCTGGGTGGCGTTCATCTACGTTGCGCTCATCGCCCGCCGCTTCGAGGCCCTCACCCGCCAGCGCACCTACTGGCAGGCGATGCTTGTCGCACCGTCCGGGATCCTGGTGTACAACATCGTCCAGGCGTACGGTTTCCTTGCCCGCGGCGCGATGAACGATCGAGAGAAGTGGTGGGGCTTCAGCTTCCTCTTTGCCTCGGCGCTGCTCTGCACACTCCTGGCGTACGTCTTCCGCCGCCGCGCTCGGCGCATCCTGGAGGGATAAGCCATGTCCTGGTTCCAACCGCAATTCGCCGTCTGGTTGCCCACTCCGGCTTTGCTGCTGGATATCGGGTTCCTTCTGCTGGGCGTCGTCCTCTTCTGGTACGCCGGCATCCTGGGACGCCTCCTGGAGATGATCCAGCGGCCGCCGCTGGACACATGGGTGCGTATCGCAGGCTGGATCCTGATCCTCACCTTCTCCCTGCCCCATTACTACGTCAGCGCGGTGATCTACCCGCACTTCCTGAACGAGGCGGCCGCAGTGGGACACCCGGATATCCTGCCCCAGCTATGGATCTGTCGCACGATCTCGTTCTTCGGCATGATGATCGCGGCCATCCTGGCCTTTGTGCCCGGCTTCCTGTATTACCGCTGGACAAGCGAGTAACACAGGGCACCAGGAGGATCTGTTGCCGCTTGGTCAAAAGCATCGTGCCATAGCGTTGGTGCTCGTTCTGCTCCTGCCGACGGTGATCTCCTGCGGACAGACCATCGTCCCGCCCTCACGGACTGCCCGGACCTCCACGGCAACCCCGAGCGATTTGCCCCTGGAGACACCGACCCCCGTGCCCACTCCGAACGAGCGGCCTTCGGACACCCCATCTCCCACACCGAGCTGGCCCAGCCAGCCATCGGATGGCCGGGAAACGGCCCTCCGGCTGGCCCATACGACGGTTCCCCCCCGCGATCTCGTGGCCATCACCTCTAGACTGCAACGCGGAGGAGCCCCGCTTTCCCGCACCGCAGCGCCCGACCCGCGCCCGTTCACCATCGGCCGGCAGGACCGCTTCTGGATCAGCGATCCCGCCCTCGACCGGCAGCGCGAGATCACGGCCACCCTGCGCTGGATCACCCCGCACCTGTACCTGTATGTGGAAAACGGCCGCGAGGTGCCCCTGGAAGCGCTGCGCAGGGCAGGCCAATTCTTCGAGGAGGAGATCTATCCCGGACATCATGCGCATTTCGGCTCGGAGTGGAACCCTGGGGTAGACAACGACCCGCACCTCGTGATCCTGCATGCGGTGTTCGACGGCGCGGCCGGGTACTTCTCCAGCCTCGACGAGGTACCCCGGACGGTCAACCCGAACAGCAACGAACACGAAATGTTCTACATGAACCTGGACGAGTTCGATGTCGGGGAACCCGCCTACCTGAGCACCCTGGCTCACGAGTTCCAGCATATGATCGCCGCGCACCAGGATCCCAATCTGGATGCCTGGGCCGACGAGGGACTGGCCCAGATGGGCGAAGAGCTCACCGGCCTGGGAGGCGATTCCCTCGTCTTCTTCTACCTCTTTGACACCGACGTGCAACTGACCACGTGGAGCGACGACGAGCACCACCTCGCGCACTATGGCGCGTCGTTCCTCTGGCTCCGGTACCTGATGGACCGGTTGGGCGGGCCCGAAGTCCTCCGGCAGCTCTACGACCCGACGGCCGACACCTTGACCACGATCGACTCCCTCCTCCAGCACGCCGGATATCGGCCGGTCGTCCAGGCACCGCGGCCTTTCGATGCCTTCTTTGCGGACTGGGCGGTGGCAAACTACCTCAACGACCCTGCCGTGGCGGATGGGCGCTACGCGTATGCTCCCGACTATGACAAACCGGAAGTATTCCAGGGCGAAACCATCTGGCATCTCCCCTGGGAGACGCGAACCACGGTGTCTCCGTATGGCGTCGACTACTACTTCCTCGAAGCAGAGGGCGAAGGGACGCTACGGATCGCTTTCGGCGGAGTACGCAGCCTCCCGTTGATCGCGGCAGCTCCCCACAGCGGGAGTTCGTTCTGGTGGAGCAACCGGGGAGATGTCTCGAACACCTACCTGATGCGCCGCTTCGACCTGAGCGGCGTGGACCGGGCTACCCTGCGATACTGGACCTGGTACGATATCGAGACGGACTATGACTATGCTTACGTCGAAGCTTCGTCCGACGGGCGCTCGTGGACAACCCTTCCGGCTCCGGGAACAACCACAACCAATCCCAACGGGAACAACCTGGGGCACGGATACACCGGCCTGAGCGGAGACGGCCCACGGTGGGTTCGGGAAGAGGTGGACCTTTCGGCATACGCCGGCCGGCCCGTGTGGGTGCGCTTCGAGCTGGTTACCGATGACGCGATCAACCGCCCCGGCCTGGCACTGGACGATATCGAGATCCCCGAAATCGGCTTTTTCGACGACGCAGAAACGGACGGGGATTGGGAGGCCGCGGGCTTTGTCCGGGTGGACAACTTTGTCCCGGCCCACTTTGTGGTTCAGCTGCTCACCCAGGACGCGCAGGGGAGATGGCAGGTGCGCGCGATCCCCCTCGACGAGGAACGCCGGGGGACAGCGGAGGTCGAAGGCTTCGGAGACCTTCGGCGGCTGGTGCTTGTGGTTACCGCGATGGCGCCTGCCACAACCGAGCCGGCCGTGTACGAGCTGGGCATGACCCTGGAGTGATGCGCTGATGTCGACCCTCTGGCTGCCCCTGCTGGTGTTGCTTGTCCCCCTGGTGGGCGGAGCCGCGTTGCTTGTGCTGAAGCGCTGGCTTTCACAGGTCGCCGTCACAGCGATCGCCGGGGCGCTCCTGCTCATCACCGCAGCGGGTGTGGTCGCGCTCGGCCTGGGAGGGAACGGTTCACCGCTGGCCCAGGCGCTTCCGCTGCCCCAGGTAGGACTACGGGAAGCTCCTACTGTCGTCTGGGTGCAACCCCCGCGCACGCTCACACTGCAGCCGTCGCCCGTCGTCACGGCCACCCGCACGCTCACACCTACCGCGACACCGAACCCCATCGCTTCGGTAACCGTCTCGGTGCGTAACGGTACCGCAAGACCCGGACTGGCCGGCCGCACCGCGGAACGGCTGCGGCAACAGGGCTTCCAGATCGTCGAGGTGGAAAACGACCCCCAGGCGGGCAACCGGCCACATACGTTGTTGCTGGACCGGGGAGACCATCCGGAAGCACGCCAGGCGCTCGCGGAGCTGCTCGGCATCGATCCCGAGCACATTACTGTGAACGCGGAGGAACCGGCACCTGCGGATATCGTGCTCGTGCTCGGGGACGACTTTCAGGAATAGGCAGGCTCTGGAGTAAACGATGAGGTCCCGGTTCGGTCTCTGGCTGCTCGGGGGGCTGATCCTGATCATCGGGCTGAGCACGGCGCTCCTCGTGCACGGCATCGTGCGTCTCCAGGCCGTGCCGACAGACTCCCCGCCGCCCTCCGTACCACTTCCCTCTGCCCACGAGCTTCCTTCTCCCACCCCGTCACACCCCTCCACAGCCGTACCAACAGCAACACCGATCCCCTCTCCCACTCCCCTTCCCCCGCTCATCGGCTACACCGCCCACCGTGCCGGGGAAGGGGAAACGCTCGAGGACATCGCCCGCCGCTACGGGAGCCTGCCGGAAGGACTCCTGGAGCTGAACCGGTTGCGTCCCGGGAATCCCCTGGCCCCGGGACAGGCGCTCGTGGTGCCGCTCTACGCGGGGCTGGAACCCGAAACGCCCTTCGAGGTCCACGGGGTCGAGGTGACGCGCGGCCTACCTGGAGGACGGGTCGCCCTGACCTTCGATGCGGGAGCGGCTTCCGAGCCGGCGGCATCCATCCTGGACACGCTGCACGAACGTGGGATCACGGTGACCTTCTTCCTCACCGGCCGGTGGGCAGAGGAGAACCCTGACCTCGTGCGCCGGATCGCCGCAGAAGGACACGAGATCGGCAACCACACCTACAGCCATCCGCGCCTGCCCGAGCTCGAAGACGAGGCTATCCATGAGGAGATCGTGCGTACCGAAGCGATCGTCCAAGGTCTCACCGGGCACACCACCCGCCCGTACCTGCGGCCACCATACGGGGCACGGGACTCGCGGGTGCTGGATCGGCTTGGGGCAGAAGGCTACCTCTGCATCTACTGGACGCTCGATAGCCTGGACAGTGTAGACCCGCCCAAGACCGTCGAGTTCCTGGTGGACCGCGTGACCCACCCGAAAGATGCACAGGGCCGGCCGATCCCGCTGGACGGCGCCATCGTGCTGCTCCACGTGGGTAGCCGGGCCACCGCGCAGGCTCTCCCCGCGATCCTCGACGGGCTTGAGGCACAGGGCTTGCGGGTGGTCCCCCTCTCTGTCATCCTGCAACGGCCCTAGCCGCAGGGAACGCGTATGCGCCTGAAGATCGGTCACCTGTACCCGCTTCAGATGAACATCTACGGCGACCGGGGCAACATCCTGACCCTGTTCCAGCGCGCCCGGTGGCGCGGGATCGAGGTGCAGGTCAACGGGATCGACGTAGGCGAGCGAGTCGACTTCCGCACGTACGACCTCGTGTTCTTCGGCGGAGGCCAGGACAGCAATCAGGCGCTGATCGCGGAAGATTTTCTCCGCCTCAAAGGGCCGGCCCTGAAGGAGGCGGTGGAAGACGGCCTCGTCGTGCTCGCGATCTGCGGCGGATACCAGCTGATGGGGCGTTCCTTCCGCACGCACACCGGCGCGGAACTGCCCGGAATCGGGCTCTTCGACGCGTGGACCGTCGGGGGCAAGAAGCGGCTCATCGGCAATATCGTCGTCGAGTGGCCGGACGCCCCGGAAGGCGCTCCCCTTCGGACGATCGTGGGGTTCGAGAACCACAGCGGCCGCACCTTCCTGGGACCAGGCTGCCGCCCGCTGGGGCACGTCCGCGTCGGCTACGGGAACAACGCCGAAGATCGCACGGAAGGGGCAGTCTACCGGAACGCGATCGGCTGTTACCTGCACGGCTCCCTTCTCCCCAAGAACCCACACCTGGCCGACCATCTCCTCTTGGGCGCTCTCCGCAGACGCTACGGTCCGGACGTCACCCTGGCCCCGCTCGACGATCGCCTGGAATGGAGCGCCCACCGCACGATGCTGCAACGGTTGGGCATCCTCGGGCATCCCGCTTGAGCCTTCGGAGCCAGTTGGGCCACAACGTCGATCTCCCCGGCACCCGGGCCGAACGGCACTAGGATAGCGGATCGCCCCGTGGGGAAGCGCCGGCCCGTCGAGCCTGAGCACGCACTGCAAAGGCACATCGAGCCGCCATTTGCTCTTCTACAGGCGCGACCTGGGACGTCGGGTCAATCGATGCGATAGTACTTCCGGAGCGCCCATTCCATGAAGCGGTCCGGGCCGTATCGTTTCACCCAGACGGCCAGGCGCTGCACGGGCGAGGCGACCACGTAGCGGAAACGGGGGGAGCGGCTGCGGATGATCCGCTCCAGCTGGCGGGCGACGCTGAGGGGTGAGGCACCGTGACGCTCGTCCAGGCGCACCACTGCGAGCGCCCGCTTGAAGGGTTCGGCATAGGCCGAGCCGTGGAACGAAGCGCGCACGCGGCGCCGGTGGGTGGTGAAGCCAGTGCGCGTGTCTCCCGGTTCGATCAGCACCACCCGGATACCGAAACGCCGCACCTCGAGCCGTAACGCTTCCGACATCCCCTCGAGCGCGAACTTGGCCGCGCTGTAGAGCCCTTGGAAGGGAAGCCCCATTAATCCCCCGATCGAGCTGATGTTCACGATGAGCCCACCCCCCTGCTGCCGCATGATCGGGAGCACCGCGCGGCAGAGGCGAAGTGCGCCGAAAAAGTTCGTCTCGAATTGCCTGTGCGCTTCCTCCAGGGAAGTATCCTCGATCGCGCCGCCGTAGCCAATGCCTGCGTTGTTCACCAGGACGTCGATCCGCCCGGCACTCCGCAGCACCGCCTCCACCCCTCGACGCACCGACTCGTCGTCGCAAACGTCCATCTCGACCAGGGTGAACGATTCGGGCGGGTAAGCCTCCGGCCTGCGGCTTGTGCCGAAAACCCGGTACCCACGGTCCGCAAGGTAGCGGGCACAGGCCAGGCCGATGCCCGAAGAAGCCCCCGTGATGAGTACAACGGGCTTGACTTGCGGCATACCCCACCTCCGGACGGCGCGGTCCGCCACTCAGCGGACATCGGTATGGAAATCTGGCCAGCGAACGACCTCGATCCCGGCTTCCTCGATCAGACTGCGCGCGAGCTCGTCCGGGTAATCGCCCTGGTAGACGATCCGCACGACCCCAGCGTTCAGGAGCATCTTGGTACACAGCACGCACGGCTGGGTCGTGCTGTACAGCGTGGCCCCACGGATCTGCACACCGTGCACCGCCGCCTGGATGATCGCGTTCTGCTCCGCATGGAGCCCCCGGCAGAGCTCCGCACGCTCTCCTGAAGGGATCCCGAGGCGCTCGCGCAAGCAGCCGACCTCCTCGCAATGCGGAAGCCCGGCCGGCGCACCGTTGTAGCCCGTCGTGAGGATGTGCTTGTCCTTCACCAGGATCGCCCCGACCTGCCTTCGGAGGCAGGTGCTCCGCTGCGCGACCTCCCGGGTGATCCGCATAAAGTACTCGTCCCAAGATGGCCGCACGTGTCCTCCTTTCGTCGCCGCTGCTGGCCGGCTCACAGGATCAGCATCGCGTCGCCGAAACTGTAGAACCGGTACCCCTGCGCGATCGCCTCACGGTACGCCTCCAGCACCCGTTCGCGCCCCGCAAAGGCAGAAACGAGCATCAGGAGCGTGGAACGGGGCAGGTGAAAGTTCGTGATCAGGGCATCCACCACACGGAACCGGAAACCCGGGTAGATGAAAAGCCGCGTCCATCCCTCGAAAGGCTCCGGCGTCCCCCTGGCGAGCGCAGCGGTCTCGAGCGCGCGTACCACCGTAGTGCCGATCGCGACCACCCGGCCCCCACGCTCGCGCGTCGCGCGCACGGCTTCCACGACCTCAGAAGGGACACGGCACCACTCGGCGTGGATCGGGTGCCGTTCGATTTCCTCCACCTCCACCGGCCGGAAGGTATCCAATCCAACGTGTAGCACCACGAAGGCGAACTCCACGCCCAGCGCTTGCAAGGTCTCGATCAACCCCGGGGTGAAATGCAGTCCCGCCGTAGGGGCAGCCACGGACCCCGCCACACGCGCGTAGACCGTCTGGTACCGCTCCGGGTCGGGTAAAGGAGTCCGAATGTACGGGGGAAGGGGGATAGCCCCGAGGGCTTCCAGGTCGGGTTCCACCTGCCGCGGGAAGCGGATCACGCGGGTCCCGTCGGAGCACACTTCCTCCACGAGCGCCTCCAGGGCCCCACCGTCCGGCAGAGCAAAGGTGAGCGAAAGCCCGGCCCGTACGCGGCTCCCCTTCGTGAGCGCTTCCCATCGGCACTCATCCAGGCGGCGAAGGAGCAGCACTTCCACGGCGCCTCCGGTCAGCGTCCGGCGGCCGCGGAGGCGTGCCGGGATGACGCGGCTCTCGTTCGCCACGAGCAGATCGCCTGGCCGGAGGTAGCGCGGGAGATCCCGAAAGATCGCATGCTCCACGGTGCCGTTTTTCCGCCGCAGCACCAGCAGGCGGCTCGCATCCCGCGGCTCGACGGGCACCTGGGCAATGCGCTCCTCCGGCAGGGGGTAATCAAAGTCGCTCGTCTTCATCCGCAGCCTCTTCGGCAAGCAGGGCACGCAACTCCTCTGCGTTCGCCACCGCATGACCGAAAGCATCGTTGTTAAAGTAAACGTAAACGTCGAGCCCGCTCCGTAAGAAAGGTGCAAGCGCCCTTGCCCAGTAGAAAAGCTCCTCCCGCGAGTAGCGGCTCGCATACAGCGTCGTCGCCCCGTGCATCCGCAGGTAGACCGCAGGTCCCGTGGCGCGGATGGGGCACGTGATGCCGGGCATACTGAGCAGGCAGAGCACTGCGCCGTGGCGCTCCAGCAAGGCCAGCGCCTCCGGGCAGAACCAGGAGGGATGGCGGAATTCGAAAACGTGTAACATCCCTGCGGGCAGCATTTCGAGAAACGCGGATAGCCGTTCCGTGTCGCACGTCCAACCTGGGGGCAACTGGTAGAGCAGCGGGCCCAGGCGATCGCCGAGCAGGCGAGCCCGCTGCAGGAAGACCGCCAACGCTTCCTCAACCCCACGCAGTTTCTTCATATGGGTGATCAGGCGATGCACCTTGAGCGCGTAGCAGAAACCTGTAGGGGCCTGTTCGCGCCAGGTCCGAAAGACCTTCTCATCCGGCAGGCGGTAGAAGGTGTTGTTGACCTCGACCGTGGAAAAACGCTCGGCGTAATAGGCAAACCAGGCGCGCTGGGGCAGGTCGGGAGGGTAAAAGACCCCCTGCCAGTGGGGGTACACCCAGCCCGACGTACCGATACGGCACCTGCCCCGACGCGCCGCCATCGATCCTTCGCTACTGCTCGCCCCAGGGAAAGTCGCTATGGAGCCGGTGCAGCACGGCCTTCATGAGCGCGACCGTATGCTCCAGATCGTCCAGGTTCATGACCGAGACCGGGGTATGGATGTAGCGCGCGGGAGTGGCCACCGCGACCGAAGGCACGCCCCCGCGCGAGAGATGGATCGCTCCGGCATCTGTCCCGCCTAGCCCGGGGCCCTTGATCTGGCAGGGAATCCCCTCCTCGCGAGCGACGCGCAACACGAGGTCCACCAGCCGCCGATCGGAGATCACCGTGCGATCCATCACGGTCACCGCCGGTCCGTGGCCTAGCCGGGTAACCGGCGTCTGGTCCTCTTTGCGCGGGAGGTCGTCGCAGATCGTCCCTTCGAGGGCGATCCCCAGTTCCGGCTCTACGGCGTACGCCGCCACCTGCGCCCCGCGCAGGCCCACCTCTTCCTGTACCGTAAAAGCCGCGACGAGCTCCACGTTGTACCGTTCTTTGACCAGCTCGGCCAGCACGGCACAGCCCGCCCGGTCGTCGAAGGCTTTGCCGATGAGCGTCTTTCCCCGCTGCTGAAAGGCCGTCGCGAAGGTTGCCATGTCACCCACCCGAACGACGCTCGCGGCATCGTCCCGGTCTTTGGCGCCGATGTCGAGGTACATCTGCTCGACCTTGACGACCTGCTTTTCCTCTTCGGCGGTTAGCAGGTGGACCGGCTTTAGTCCGATCACCCCCGGGATCGCGTCCCGCCCCACCAGGACACGCTTTCCCGGCAAGACGCGCGGATCGATCCCTCCGACCGGCCGGAAGCGCAAGAGGCCGTTCTTCTCGATGTGCACAACCATCAATCCGACCTCGTCCATATGGGCGGTAACGAGGACCCGGTGTGCGCCGCTCTGTCCCCGCCCCGGACGGACGGTCGCGATAAGATTGCCGATGCTGTCGACCTTCCATTCGTCGACGTACGGTCGGATCTCTTCGAGCAGGATCGCCCGTACCTCATCTTCGTTTCCCGAAACGCCCCGGGCTTCCGAAAGTCGCTGCAGCAGCAAGGCCGTCCTCCGTTTCTACCGCGTGAGGTCGATCTCATCGAGCCGGGAGATGAAGAGTGCCATCAACCGGGCTGTGCGGCGCACATCGGCGAGGTCGAGCGTCTCCACGGGATTGTGCATGTACCGAAGCGGGATGCCCAGCAAGCCTGTAGGGACACCCGTCCGGCTGACCTGGATTGCCCAGGCGTCCGTTCCCGAGCGGCCGGGTATGGGATCGACCTGGTAGGGGATCTCGTAGCGCTTGGCCGTTTCCACGAGCGCTTCGTACACCTTGGGGTGGATATTCGGCCCGACCGAGATCGCAGGGCCCTTGCCGAGCTCTACCGTGTCCCACTCGGGGACCCCGGGCATATCGCCATGGGTCACATCCACAGCGATCGCCACATCCGGAGCAATGCCGTAGGCGCTGGTCGTTGCCCCGCGCAGTCCGATCTCTTCCTGTACCGTGGCCACAGCATAGACGTCCCACGTGTGGCGGAGCCGGGAAAGCTCTTCCAGGCAGGCGGCGATTGCGACCACCGCGGCGCGATCGTCGAACGCCTTCCCGGCCACACGATCGCCCCGCAGGGCCGTATAGGGGACGCGCAGGGTGATCAGGTCCCCTACCCGCACTTGCGCCTCGACCTCCTCGGGAGGCAACCCGACGTCGATCAGCAGTTCGTCCATCGGGGTGACCTTCTGGCGCTCTTCCTCGCCCAGCACATGGGGAGGACGGGCCGCCACTACCCCGGTGAGGGTCGTCGCTCCGTGCACGACGACCTCTTGACCGGGAAGGACGCGGACGTCGTACCCGCCGACCTGGGAAAAGTTCAGAAACCCTTTCTCGACGCGAGTGACGATCAGGCCGATTTCGTCCATGTGCCCGGCCAGCATCACCTTGCGACGTGCCCCCCTCGCCTCCGCCCCGGCGCAGGGCAATCAGGTTGCCCATCGCGTCGCGGCGGAGGTCATCCACATAGGGGCGGATCGCTTCGGCGACCCGCTCGCGCACGGCCTCCTCGTACCCAGAAACCCCGCTCGCTTCGCTCAGTTCCCGCAAGAGCGCACCGATATCCAAGAGACCGCCTCCTTTCGCGTCCAAAGCGAGGCCATTATAGCATCGGCCTCCCCTTTTTTCAAACGAGCACTTGTCAATTCGGGGAATCTATGCTATCATTAGGCTGCCCTGGACGAATGCGGAGGGGGAGCACCTGACAATCGATGGTCGATCGCTCTTGCGTGCTCTGGAGAGGTTACTCCCCCGTCCCAGGATAAGTCCGGTGCCGCTTATGCTGGCGTTCGCCGCCTTACGATCCTGGTCAGGTCGGGTTCAGGATAGGGAACAAGAGGAAAGGGTTACAAACCGTGGACAGGAGAAAAGGTTACCCGCGTGCACCGCTCTGGATTCGCTCCACCGGGGATCGTCCAAGCGGTTTACCCCCTTATCGCCCTAAGGGCTACTGGCCTCCGGCTCCAGCGCCTTACGAGCGGCCGCGCAAGCGCCGTCCAGAGCCGCAGCGGGCGCGGACGCGGAAGCCTCGTCAGAAGACCCGGCCTCCGCGCTACGAGGTGATCCCGACGGAACGGATTACCCTGCGCAACCCTGCACACCTCGCGGACTGGGAGCGACGGGCGGAGATCATCGAGGATCACGCGCAGCTCGTACAGAAAGCCCGAGAGTCCGGCTGCGTGCCGCTGCCCATCCAGGTGTGGAAGATCGGCGAGGAATACGTCCTCGCACGGGGTTTTGCCGCGCTGGCCGCTGCGGTCGATGCGGGTCTACCGGAAGTCCGGGTGGTCGTCGCCGCACGTTTCCCCCGCTGGGAGCTGACCTGGGTGGACCCTCACGCGATCGACGGCACCGATCCGCTCCTTTCCAAAGCGATGGAAGCGCTCGAAAAGGTGCGCACTGTAGGTTGGACCTTCCCGCCGCTTACCGTGGTGCCGGATGCTTCCGGCCGCCTGGTCTTGGGGAAGGGGAAGCGTGCCGCCGCGCGCCTGTGGGCGGCGCAGACGGAGAAACTGCCGAGTGTACCGGTGGTCATCCGTCCCGTTCCGCCGCAGGGGTTGATCGCGGGGATTGCCCAGATCGAGGTAAGCCGCATCCGGATCGTCTTGCCCAGGCACCTGCGCAAGATCCAGAAGCCGGTGCCCATGCGGTTGCTCAACGACGCTGCCGTCGGCCGGCTGCGTCCCATCCGGGTGCGCCGCACCGCGGACGGAAACTACGAGCTGATCGATGGGCTGCTTCGGCTGCGCGCCGCTCAGGAGGCGGGAGTCCCCACCATCCGGGCGATCGTCCAGATCGATCCGCCGCGCCGCTCATAGCCGACGGGGCTGTTTTCAGACTCGCGGTTGAGCTGAGCGACGTTCAGGATTGCTGGACGGTTTCGGCTGCTGGGCCTGGAGACAGCCCTGAATATGCATCCGAGGCGCTGCGCCCGGGCCAGGGAGACACGGTCGGTTGCAGGGCGCTACCGGCCGACAGGATACCGGGGTGCGAAGGGAAGGGCCCTCTTGCCAGGGCGCTAGGTGTCACCACCTCCCGGTAGGCCACACGCGAACGGCCTCCCTTCAGGCGATTGCGGGTGCCCCGCAACCGCCGGGGAGAGCCCTGTCCGGCCCGTTCCGCGGAAAAGTCCTGCCCAGTACTCCTGGCCCCGGCTTGCTGAACAGGGCTCGGGCCGGGCCAGTTCCAGTTTCCAACGAACTGTCCCATAGTGGCGAGCCGAGCACGGCGATTTTCGTTCCAAGGTGGGGTACCAGGAGCTTCCGGTCCGGGCCAGTAGCGGCTTTCGCCAAGCCCAAAGGAGCGCTACGGTTGCCGGCCTCAAATGGGCACGGGTCTGTACACTCGACATAAGCCCATTCTTGCTTTGTTGGAAACTAGAGGGGCAGCAATTGACGTCCCCCTTCAAATGTGCTAGACTTACCGCCGAGGCGAAAACGGACAATGAGGGGTACAACGATGAAGGTCATCCTGCTGCGCGATGTGGCCGGCACCGGGCATGCCGGCCAGATCAAAGAGGTTTCCGACGGCTATGCCCGGAACTACCTGTTCCCCAAGGGTCTTGCCCGGCCCGCAACCCCAGAGGCGATCCGCCAGGCAGAAGAAGAACAGGCCCAGGCGGAACGGAAACGGCAGCGCGAACTTGCCCGCGCTCGTTCGCTTGCGGAGCAGCTGCACAACCTGACGGTGCACTTTCGGGCCAAGGTGGGGGAGCAGGACCTCCTCTTCGGTACGATCACCGCCGCAGACATCGCCGACGCGATCCAGGCAAAGCTCGGCGTCGCGGTAGATCGGCGCAAGATCGAGGTCGGCGACCCGATCCGACGGCCGGGCATCTACTCCATCCCGATCCGTCTTGCGGCCGACCTGGAGCCGCGCATCAACGTGGTGGTCGAGCGAGAGGAAGGGGAATCCGGCTAGCCTCTTGAGACCGGAGAACGATGGAAGGTTTGGCGGAGCGGTCGATCCCGTACAACCTCGAAGCCGAGCGCAGCGTCCTCGGGGCGATCTTTATCCACCGCGACGCGATCCTCTCGGTCGCTTCCTGGCTGCGGCCGGAGGACTTTTACCGCGAGCCGCACGCCTGGATCTACGAAGCGCAACTGGCCTGCTATTCCCGGCGCGAACCACCGGACCTGGTCACTGTGGCGGCGGAGCTCGAACGGCGCGGCCGGCTGGATGCTGTCGGAGGCGTGGGGTACCTGAGCAGCCTCGTAGACGCCGTCCCGACCGCGGTGCACGTCGAGTATTACGGGCGTATCGTGGAGCGGTGCGCGGTGCTGCGCCGCCTGATCGCCGCCGGCGGGCAGATCGCCGCGATCGGCTACGAGGCGCCCGAGGACGTGGATGAGGCGCTCAGCCGAGCGGAAGAGCTGATCTTCGCCATTTCGCAACGCCGGGTGAGCCGCGATTTCGTCCCGATCAAAGAGGTCACCTCCCGCTATTTCGACCGCCTCAGCCGGCTGCGTATCCTGCACAGCGAAGTGAGCGGTGTTCCCACCGGCTTTGTCGACCTGGACCGGCTGCTGGGCGGGTTGCAGCGGTCGGACCTGATCATCCTGGCCGCACGACCGACTGCCGGCAAGACCAGCCTGGCGCTTTCGATCGCCTACAATGCGGCGGTACAGCACAACTCCCCGGTCGGCATCTTCAGCCTCGAGATGTCACAGGAGCAGCTTGTCCAGCGTTTCCTCTCGATGGAGACCCGGATCGACTCGCACCGACTGCGGCTCGGCATCCTGAACGACGAAGAGTTCCAGCAGGTGTCCGAGGCCATGGCACACCTTTCGGAAGCGCCGATCTTTATCGACGATACCCCGGGGATTCCGATCACGGAACTGCGGAGCAAAGCCCGCCGGTTGCACGCGGAGCACGGGATCGATCTGCTGATCATCGACTACCTGCAGCTCATCCAAGGCCGGCGCACCGAGAACCGGGTGCAGGAGATCTCCGAAATCTCCCGGGCCCTGAAAGGGCTGGCGCGCGAGCTCGATATCCCGGTCCTTGCCGTCTCGCAGCTATCGCGCTCCGTCGAACACCGCCCGTCCCACGTGCCGGTGCTCGCAGACCTGCGCGAATCCGGGAGCATCGAGCAGGACGCCGACGTGGTGCTCTTCATCTACCGTGAAGAGATGTACAAAGAGGACACGGAGATGAAGGGGATCGCCGAGATCCACGTGGCCAAGCACCGCAACGGCCCGTGCGGCAAGGTGTACCTGCGCTTCTTCTCGGACATCACGCGCTTTGCGGACCTGGAGCGCTTCCGGGAGGAGAACGAGGCGTACCTATGAAGCGCCCGTTCCACGGTTTCTCTGGGCGGAAGGAAGAAGCAGTCGTGGTACCCAAGGAACTCCTCGGGGAACTCCTGGCCGAGATCGAGGACCTGGCCGAACTCAAAGTGTTGCTCGCGGTCTTTCGGCTGCTGAGCGACCGCAAGAAGCGGGAACGCGAACTTCCACGCGCGGTCAGCTGGGAGGAACTCCGCCGGGATGAGGACCTTCGCGCCGGCCTGGCCGTCCTCGGCCACGACATCCCCCCCGAGGAGCGTCTGGATCGGGGACTGGAACGGGCGGTTGCGCGTGGCGCTCTGCTCCATCTCGTCCTGCAGCGGGCCGGACACGCGGAAAGTTGGTACCTGGTGAACACCCCAGCAAACCGCGAATGGGCGACGCGCGTTCAGGAGAATCCGGGCAAGATGCTCGCCGGAACACCGTGGGCAGATACCGGCGCGGCGGAGATCGAGCGTCCCAGTATCTTCACGCTCTACGAACAGAACATCGGCCTCGTCCCTCCTGTCCTGGTGGACGAACTGGAGGAAGCGGCGCGGCGCTATCCCCCGGACTGGATCGAGGACGCCTTCCGGGAGGCGCTGGCCCACAATGCCCGCAGCTGGCGATACGTGCAGTCGATCCTGCAGCGCTGGGAACGCGAGGGGCGCGGGCAACGGCCCAGCGGCGAAGAGAAACCGATCGATTTCGAGAAGTATACCCGTGGAGAGTATGCCGATCTTTTCGGACCGCAACGCTCCAGGCAAGGCAAGGAGCGAAAAGAGGAACCCCATGGAACCGGGCACCGGCCCTAGCCCCATCACTCCCGGCGATTGTGTGCCGGAAGGGGCGCTCGAGCTGCCCCGACAGCGCGCCACGTGCCCGATCTGCAAGGGAGCCGGGTATCTTGTGCGAATCGGCCCTACGGGCAACCCGGACCTTGTCCCCTGTCGGTGCAAACTGCGGCAACTCGAGGAGAGCGACTACCAGGAGCTCCAGCGGCTGAGCAACCTGGAAGCGTTTGCGGACAAGACGTTCGACACCTTTGACCCCACCGTCCCCGGGGTGGCCGAGGCGTACGAGGCGGCGCGCGCCTACGCGGAGCGCCCCGAAGGCTGGCTCCTGCTCACCGGAAACTATGGCTGCGGCAAGACCCATCTGGCTGCTGCAATCGCAAACGAAGCCGTCCGGAACCATATGAAGACCCTCTTCACGGTCGTCCCCGACCTGCTCGACTACCTGCGTGCAGCGTACGCCCCGGACAGCCGGGTGCGCTTCGACGAGCGGATCGAGACCGTGCGCACCGTCTTCTTGCTCATCCTGGATGATCTGGGCACGGAGAATGCTACCCCCTGGGCGAGCGAGAAGCTCTACCAGATCATTAACTACCGCTACAATTACCGGCTTCCCACGGTGATCACCACCAACCGGGAACTGAGCCAGATCGAGCCGCGTATCCGCTCGCGGATCTGGGACAAGGAGCTCTGTCGCCACATCCTGATACAGGCCGAAGACTATCGGCGCTGGGGTCCCCGTCGGCGCACCTAACACCTGCAATGTGAGGAGAAGATGATCCTCCTCTCGATCCTGGTCGCGCTGGTCTCCACCGTGGTGTACCTGCTGCTCCTCTGGTGGCTCGACAAGTACGAGAAGGAGCCTTGGAGCCTCTTCCTCGCCGCTTTTGCCTACGGGAGCATCCCCGCGATCGTGCTGGCGATCGTCCTGGAAGTCGCCCTCGATCTGCCTCTGAGCCTTGTCCTCGGCGCCGGCCGCGAGACCGTAGCCCGTGTCGTCGTCGCTCCTGTGGTCGAAGAGGGAGTGAAAGGGCTGGCGGTGCTCCTCATCTTCTTCCTGTGGAGAAAGGAGTTCGACGGACTCCTGGACGGCATCCTTTATGGGGCAGCGGTCGGCTTCGGATTCGGCATGACCGAGAACCTGCTCTACTTCATCCGCACGCAAGGCGAACCGGCCGTCGTGTTCATGCGCACCCTCCCTTTCGGATTGAACCACGCCCTTTTCACCGCCTGCACCGGCGCTGCGCTCGGATTGGCACGCCAGTCGCGGTCCCCTGCGCGGTGGCTCTTCCTTTTCCCCGCGGGGCTACTGGCCGCGATGTCCCTCCACGGATTCCACAACCTGAGCGTGGGCCTGGGCTGCCCGGGGCTTATCGCGGCTATCGCGGGCGACTGGGGCGGGATCGCGACCCTCCTGGTCGCCGCGGTGCTGGCCTGGAGACAGGAGAAGCAGTGGATCCAGCAGGAACTGGCGGAGGAGGTCGCCGCGGGGCTGCTTGCGGAAGCCGAGCTGAGGACGCTCCAGTCCGCTTCCCAGCGGGCCGGCGCGCGCCTGTGGATCTGGCGAAGGCGTGGGTGGAAGGCGTTCCGGCTGCTGGGGCGCTTCTTTAACGTGGCCACGGAACTGGCGTTCCGGAAGCACGAATTGCGCTCAGGGCGAGGAAAAGGGGGAACACCGGAAGAGGTGCAGCATCTTCGTCGCCGGGTCGTGGAGTTGCGGGGAGCTCTGCTGAACATCCTGGAGGGACCATGAGCGTACCGTTGCACCGTTTCACCCAGGCGATCGAGCTCGCGCTGAAAGTCGGTCAGCCGTCGGAGGCCGAAGCGCTCTGTCGCTACCTGCTCGCGCATCACCGCTGGCACCTGCGCACTCACCTCCTCCTTGGGCAAGCGTGCCTGGAGCGCGAGCAATGGGAAGAAGCCGAGCGCAGGTTCCGGCTGGTCGTAGCCGTAGACCCAGAAAACGCGGAGGCGCACAGCGGCCTGGGGGTCATCGCTCTGGCACGCGAGGACCTGGAAACGGCGACCCAGTGTCTGGCACACGCCTTCGAGAACGCCCCCGATTCGGACGAAGTCCGAGATGCCCTGCGCCAGGCCCTGTCCCGGCGGGCCGGCCGGCCCGTGCCCCCTCCGGCCTTCACGCCCGCCTGCGTGGGCCGGTTCTACCTGCAGCGCAGGTTGTCCCAGCCCGCTGCGGAGGCGTTCGCGGTGGCGCTGCGGGACGACCCGGACCGCCCGGACCTTCAACTCGCCTATGCGACCGCGCTCTGGCTGTCGGGCGTGCACGAACAGGCGGCCGGCCTGTGCCGCCCGTTCCTGGAACGCACGCCCCACGCCTTAGTGGCTCTCCTCCTGACGGCCGCCTACCATTTCTACCAGGGCAACGTCCAGGCCGGCCGGCGCCTCTGGGGCGAAGCGCGTGCCTGGGATCCGGAAGAGCAGCGCGCAAGGTCCCTCTTTGGCGAGGACCCGCGCCTCCCCGTGCCCCCCCGGCCGATCCTCCTGGACCCGCCCGAGGACGCTGCCCTCCGCCAGTGGCTGGAAACGGCGGAGAAGGTCGCCGCGAGCTCTTCCGCTTCGTCCGGAGCCGCCGCGAAGGAGCTCGCGTCCTATGCCCAGGACCTGGCAGCGCGCGGCGAAGCGCCGCCGCCAACGCCCTCGGATCCGGACCTGCGCCGTTTTGCCCACGCGGTGGAAGACGTGCGCGCGCGTCTCTTCGGCGACCCTCCCCCCGAAAGCCCCCCGCCCCCGCGGCACTCCAACGCTGCGCGACCGGTCGAAGTGATCCTGGCCTGGGAAGAAGGGCTGCGCGAGCGCTTCGGCGCCGCTGTACTGGAACGCATCGACAACGCGCTGCGTTCGCTTGTCCGTGCGGTGGAACAGCACGGCATCGCGGCCCGGGTGGTTTACCTGGATCGTCCGCCCTATCCGGAGCTGGCCCGGCCCGACCCGCGAAAGCCTGAGGAGATCAAGCAGTTCCTCGATGCGCTCGACCAGCGGCTGCGCGAGGAGCAGCTCGATTTCCATTACCTCCTCTTGATCGGGGGGGACGATCTGCTCCCCTTCGCCCGGTTGCCCAACCCGACGGACGATACGGACGAGACGGTGCCATCGGACAACCTGTACGCCTCGCGGGACCCGACCTACCTGATCCCGGAGCGCGCCGTCGGCCGGCTGCCGGACGGCGGCCAGCCGTCGCCGGACCTGCTCCTGCAGTTGTTGGAGCAGAGCGCCGCTCGTTTGAGCGGCGTGTCGGTCGCGCAGAACCGCCCGGGTTGTCTATCGGCATGGATCCCCTGGTCGCATCCCAAGTCGAGCCCGGCGAAGAGGTTTGGCCTTTCCGCGCAGGTGTGGGCGCAGGCCTCGGAAGAAATCTTCCGGCGCCTCCCCGGGCAGGAGCCGCTCCGCCTCTGTCCGCCGGTGTGCCGCGAGGGCATCGTCCCCGCGTGGCTGGCGGATACCCCGTACGCCTACTTTAACCTGCACGGTGCGGCCGAGTCCCCCAACTGGTACGGACAGCGCGACGTCACCCTGCCTGGGGAAGGGCCGCTCATGCCGGTCGCGTTCTCCCCGCAGGAGATCCCTGCCGGGCGGGTCGAAGGCATCATCGTCTATAGCGAAGCCTGTTACGGGGCCCACATCCTGGGGAAGGATCCCGCGAAGTCGATCGCCCTGCGCTTTCTCGCCGAGGGCGCGCTCGCTGTTGTCGGCTCCACGGTCATCTCGTACGGGGTCGCGGCCCCTCCGCTCGGAGCCGCGGATCTGCTGGGAGCCTTCTTCTGGCAACACGTCCTGGCGGGAGAACCGCTGGGAGAAGCACTGCTTCAGGCCAAGCTCGATTTCACGCGGGAAGTGTACCAGCAGCAAGGCTACCTGGACGGCGACGATATGAAAACGCTGCTGGAGTTCGTCCTGTACGGCGACCCGTTGGCAGCGATTGCCGCGCCAGTGCCGCTTGCCGTGGCACACACGGTCACTCGCGAAGCGGCACCCACTCCTCCACCGGTGCTGTGTGCGAAACACGCGGCACCGCTCGCTCCTCATCAGCTCTCGGAAGAACTCGTTGAGCGTGTCCGCCGGAGCCTGATGTGGCTCCAGCAGGGCGCAGCCGTAGGAGAGATGAACGTCGCGCTGCGGTCGGGTTGTCCGGGTGGTCGTTGCGCAGGAACGTGCGGGGGACGCAATGCCCGCAGCTCCGGGGTTGAGGCACTCGTATTCACTACGCGCCGCGAGCTTCGGGCCGAGGACGGAACTGTCCTTCCCCAGGTGGCTCGCGTCGTCGTGGATCCGCGGGGACGGATCGTCAAAATGGCTGTCACCCGCTAGGGTGTAGCGGCTGCATTGCGATTCGCGCCACGCTCGCGCCTCACAATGCGTTGCCCCAACAAGCGCAGCGCGTATTCGATCCCTGCCTGCAGGTCGCTCCGCGTCGCGAGGCCCCCCAGGTCGACGCCGAGGCCGACGACCGTCTGGGCCACTTCGGGAGTGATGCCCACGAGCACGCATTCGGCGCCCAGCAGGCGTACCGCTTGCGTCGCCTGGAGCAGGTGGTTCGCCACGCTCGTGTCCACGACCGGAACACCGGTGATATCCAGAATGACCACGCGTGCGTGACGGTTCGATACCCCGTCGAGCAGCACATCCATGATCTGTTCGGCGCGCCGGGAATCGACCGTGCCCACGAGCGGGAGCACCAGGATCTCGTCGGTCACGGGCACAAGCGGCGTGGAGAGCTCCTGGACCATGCGGAGCAGTTCCTGCTGACGCTCGTGGCTTTCGCGCACCTGTTCCAGCGCCCGCTGGGTTTCCTCGAAGAGGCGCGTTCGCTCCAGGTGCACAACGACCTGGCTGGCGACCGATTGGAGAAAGGAAACGTCGGGGTCGTCGAAGGCGTATGGCCGGTAGCTTTGTACGCTGATCGCCCCGATGACTTCCCCACCACGCAGCAGCGGGACCCCAAGCCACGAAGCCGAGGGCCGGCCGGTGCCGACCACGGTCGTCGAGCGGTCCACCGGATAGCGCGAGGCCTCCAGATCCATATTGCGGATCAGCAAGGGCTGACCACTCTCCAGTACCAGCCCGGTGAAGCCCCGGGAGCCTAGCTGCAGGTTGCGGAAGTACTCCCCTTCATCGTAGAGGAGAGGGGCGACCAGACGACCTTCGGTTTCAGTACGCAGCGCGATGAAGAAACCATCCACGTGCAACAGTTCCAGCACAACCTCGCAAAGGGAGCGTGCCAGGTCTTCCAGCGTGAGCGCCCGGGCTGTAGCCTGGATGACGCGGCTGAGCGCGTTGAGGCTCGCGAGCTGCTGTTCCCGCTCCTCGAACAGCATAGCATTGCGCATCGCCGCGGCGAGCTGGCCAGCGAGTGTCTCCATCGCAGCCACCGCTTCCGCGTCGAATGCGTCCCGTTCTTCGCTCAGGATGTCGAGCACTCCGAGGACACGATCGCCGTGGATGATCGGGACACACAACTCGGAGCGGGTCAATTCCTCGGCATCGAACCCGCGTACGTAACGGGGTTCCTGTTCCACATCGTTGCAGACGACGACCTTGCCGGTCTCCGCCGCGATCCCCGGCAAACCCTCACCGATCGGCTGCCGGTAGCCCCACTCCATGATGCCGGCGTACCGGCCCACCAGCGCCCCCAGGACGATTTCGTTCGCCCGGTCGTCCACGCGAAAGACCGCGACGTCGCTGTAGCCGAAGCCGAGCTGGATCGAGCGCGCCAGTTCCCGGAGCAGCTCGTCCAGGTTCAGGATGGCAGCCACCTTCCGGCTCACCTCGCCGATGATCGCGAGCTGCCGGGCCTTGCGAGCCTCGCTCGCGCGCAGGCGCATCCGCTGCAGGGCAAGAGCCGCCTGGGTCGCCAGGTGCTGCAGAAGCCCGAGGTGCCGCTCCGTGAAGGCGCGCTCCCGTGTATAGTCCGCGATGGCGACGGCGCCGATCACCTGCTCACCCGCGAACATCGGTACGCCCAGGAAGGACCGGGCCGGCCGGCCCTTCCCCACGATACCCTTTTCGGCCAACCAGGCATCGATCTGCTCGACCAGGAGCAACGCCTCCCCCTGGCGGACGATGTAGGCGGTCAAGCCGCCTTCTGCCACCGGACGCCGTCCGGGCCCCGGCACGGCGACGCCCCCTTCGGTGGCATAGACGAAATCAAGCTCTGCATCGTCGTACAAAGCCACGTAAAAGTTCGAGGCATCGGCCACGCGGCCCACCTGCTCGCGGATCCTCTCAAAGAGTTCCTCCTCCGTCTCCGCCCCCAGGATCGCCTGCGTAGCCTCGTGCAGGAAACTCAGGTCCTCTACCCGCTGGTGAAGTGCCTGAAGCAGACGCGCGTTCTCGATCGCTACCGCCGCCTGCGATGCGATCGTGGTCAAGAAGTCCAGATGGCGTTTGCGGTAGGCCCCCGGAGAAGTATAGCTCTGGACCGCCATGACCCCCACGACGCGGTCCCCAGATAACAACGGAACACCCAGCCAGGACTGCGCGGTGCGCCCGATGGCCTGGATCCCCAGCTCGGCGAGCCGCTCTTCCACCCTTTCCTCGATCAGCAAGGGGGTACGATTGCGGATGATGTACTCCGTCAGCCCTCGGCCGGCGCGTCGGCTGGAATAGGGCCGGGTGATCTCGCCTTCGGAGACATCAAGCGCGAAGGTCACCTCGTCGCGCTCTGCATCGTACAGGGCAATGTAAAAGTTCGAGGCGTCCAGGACACGCCCGACCTGGCGGTAGATCGCTTCCAGCAGGTCGTCCAGGGTGGGCAACAAGGCCATCGCCCGGCCGATCTCGTGCAGGATACCCAATTCTGTTGCCCGGCGGGAGCGTTCCTGCCGCAAGAGCCGAAGCTCGATCCCCGAGGCGGTCTGAGCAGCGAGCACTTCAAGCAGGCGTTGTTCTTCCTGTCCGAATGCTTTCGGCTGCTCGCTCTGCACGAGGAGTACCCCGATAGGCTGTCCCGCGGCCATCAGGGGAACGCCAAGCCACGACCGGACGCCGGAGGCAAACGGGACCGCTTCTTCTTGCAGGGCACTTCGGGCGAGGTCTTCGAACAGGAGCGTCGCCTGCTCGCGCAGCACCCGGCCGGCCAACCCCCAGCCGTCGTCCTCTCGCCGGATAACCGCTGGGATGCGATCCCCATGCCAGTAGACGGGATCGAAACACAACGCCCCTTCCACAGGATCGTGAAGGGCGACAGCAAAACCGTCCGCAGCGATCAGCCCTCCGCACTCTCGAAGCACGGTCTCCAGCAGGGTATCGATTTCCTCCGTGCCGGCGCTCGTGCGCGCGATGTTTCCGAGCGCTTCGACGATCCCCTCGGCCGGTAGTCCCCGTTGTCTGGCCATTTCCATCCTCCCGAACGTGGCTCATTCTCGGCAGGCGCATTGTACTATAGGAGGCAACAAGCCGCAAGAGCACGATTGACGGGCAGGGACCGATATGCTAGAATGCACGTCGCACCCAAGGAGAGCGCACATGGCGCGCGGTGGCGTGTGGCCCCGGCTCTTCACCCCGGCTTGGGCGATCGCTTTGCTCCTCGGAGCCCTGTGGTCTCCGGCACTTCCACCCCAAAGTGGGGGATGGCCGGAAGTTCCGCCTGTC
>JBDOIE010000229.1:0-1079 GCA_041082245.1 Chloroflexia bacterium | reverse complement strand
ACCTCGCCCGGCATCAGGTCCGAGCCGTCGAAGCGGAAGCTGGTCGCCTGCGCCACCAACTCGGCAATCCCTCGCTCCAGCGGCACACCGTACATGTCCGGCGTGGCCGTCTTGTGCGTCGCCAACGCACCACCCGTCTCCAGCCAGCCCTTGGCCGACTGCGGCACGGTGAAGTACTCCATCAGCGCCCGCACTTCCGGCCGGTCGTTGAACATCGCCATGATGTCCCCCGCCACCAGGAACGGCTTGCCATACTGCGGGTCGATCGGCGGCAGGTAGAAGAAGCCATAGTCCACATCGGCCTTCGCCTCCGGCGGGAAGAAACCCGTGATGAAGTTGCCCTGCTTGTGCAGCCAGCACTTCGGCGGTTGCTCGAACATCGGCGCCGGCGCATCCCCAAAGAACGTCGACACGATCGCCGCTCGCCCACCGTACACATACCCGTCCGTGAACCAGATCTGGGCCAGCGTCTCGGCCGCCTTCTTCACCTCCGGCGATGAGAACGGCAGCGTCCCCGCTACCCACTTGTCGTAGTTCTCCAGCGACGTCGTCCGCAGCATGATCTCTTCCATCCAGTCCGTCGCCGGCCAACCCGTCGCCGCTCCGCTCTGGATGCCCACGCACCACGGCGCATCGCCGTCCGCCTTGATCTCCTCGCTCAGCGCAATCAACTCATCCCAGGTGGTCGGGATCTTGTACCCGGCGGCTTCGAAGTCGTCCTTCGGATACCATACCAGGCTCTTCCCGTTGAAGCGATACCATACCCCGCCGGTCATCATCTTCCCGTCCGGCCCGGGCACCATCGCCATGTCCAACCAGCTCTGGTTGTACTGCTGCTGTAGCCAGCTCTCCGGAATGAACGTCGTCGGATCTATGATCTTCCCCTGCCGCGCAAAGTTCGCCAGCAGCCCGGGCTGCGGAAAGTCCGCAATGTCCGGCGCATCCCCCGCGTCCACCCGGATCGAGATCGAGCCCTCGAACTCCTTGCTCCCAATGTAGTTGATCTTGATCCCCGTCGCTTCCTCGAACGGCTTGTACGACTGCTCGAACTTCACCTTGTCCGCATCGGTGAACGGACC
>JBDOIE010000042.1:0-33954 GCA_041082245.1 Chloroflexia bacterium | reverse complement strand
GGCGGTGGGTGCCTGAGGCCAGCATGGGGGCGCGGGCGGCGGACGGAGAACTCCGCCGCCCGCGTCGCGCCCTCAAGAACTGGCCAAGGAGCAGAATAGGTGGCGACGCCGATCGCATCTTCGACCGTGGGGCGGGGCTTCCGGCGGGTGCTCAAGGCCCTGGACATCACGCTCTTTACCGTCTGCGCGATCCTGGTGATCGATACCCTGGCGCCGGCAGCGGCCATCGGTCCGGCCGGCATCTCCTGGTGGGTGATCACGCTCGTCCTGTTCTTTATCCCCTACGGGCTGATCACGGCAGAACTCGCGACAACCTATCCCCAACAGGGAGGGCTATACGTGTGGATCCAGCGCGCCTTCGGGGAACGCTGGGCCGCGCGCGCAACATGGCTCTACTGGGTGAACGTCGCTCTTGGCATGCCCTCGATCTACATCCTTTTTGCCGGGATGTGTGCCCAGATGTTCGCACCAGAGCTGGGCTTGTGGGCCCAGATCGGCATCGGCATCGGCCTGACTTGGGTGACGGTGCTGATCGGCATCGTGGCGCTCCAGGTCGGAAAGTGGGTCCCCAACCTGGGGGCATTGCTGAAGGCGGGCATCATGCTTGCACTCGGGGTGGGGGCGTTCTTCTACGCTGCCCGACACGGGGTTGCGAACGACCTTTCCCTGCGGAATATCCTTCCCACCTGGGATGCCGGCCTCTTCTTCTTGCCGGTGATCGTCTTCAGCTTCATGGGGTTCGAGGTCAGCTCAAGCGCGGCGGAGGAGATGACCAACCCGAAGCGGGATGTGCCGCGAGCGATCGTCATCGCGGGCCTCCTGATCGCCGTCTTTTACCTGGCCGGCACCGTGGGGATGCTCGTGGCCTTGCCGCTGGAGGACCTCGGACTGATCGAGGGAATCGTCGACACCCTCCGCGCCATCTTCGGAAATTCCGGTCTCGGGAATGTCCTGGTCACGGCCTTCGGCCTCGCCGCGCTCTACACCCTTTTTGCCACAATGGTCGCCTGGACCATGGCCGCCAACCGCAGCGCGGCCGAGGCGGCGGGGGAAGGCGTGCTTCCGGCCGTTTTCGGCCGGGTGCACCCGAGGTACCGTACCCCCGTTGGTGCGCTTTTCCTTACAGGCTTGGTGTCCACCGGGGAACTGCTGCTTTACGGGCTCGTCGCGCGCACCAGCGAGGAGCTGTTCTGGACCCTTTATGCCTTCGCTACCATCGTCTTTCTGCTGCCGTACCTGGCGCTTTTCCCCGCCTTCCTCGTGCTGCGGTGGAAGGATCGGGACGTGGAGCGCCCCTACCGGGTGCCTGGAGGGGCGGTGGGAGCGGTGGCGATGGCACTGCTCGGAGAACTCTTCATGCTCCAGGCCGTGGTGTTCTTCGTCTGGGTGCCCGGGCAGCCGATCGACCCCGCTTTCGCGCTGCCGGTCGTGTTCGGTGTGGCGGCGACCACGATCGTCGGGGAGGTGCTGCTGCACGCGGCGCAGCGCGGAGAAGGACAGGCTGCACCGTGGCTGTGGGCTCTGCTGCTCCTGCTTCCGCCGGCCGGCCTCGTGGGCATTGCCGTCGCGCGGGGCATACGGTGGGAACAGCGTCGTGCTGCGTTCCTTTTGGGTGCGCTTTGGTTGGCGTTGCTCGTCGGTGCGGCTATCCTGTGGCCGCGCATCATGGGCAGCGCTCCGACCGCCACGATGCTTTAGCCTCTGGCAGGAGGGAACCGTGTCGCGGACACTCGAGACCACTCCTCGACAGGACGGCTTTCGCATGCCGGGCGAGTTCGAACCCCACGCCGGCTGCTGGATGCTCTGGCCGGAGCGCCCGGACAACTGGCGGCTGGGCGCGAAGCCGGCCCAGCGCGCCTTCGCCGAGGTTGCGGCCGCTATTGCTCGGTTCGAGCCGGTCACTATGGGCGTCTCGCGCGAGCAGTTCCGCAACGCTCGCCGTATGCTGCCGTCCTCCGTACGCGTGGTGGAGATGTCCTGCAACGATGCCTGGATGCGCGATTGCGGTCCCACCTTCGTGGTGAACGATCGGGGGGAGGTGCGCGGGGTCGACTGGCGCTTCAACGCCTGGGGTGGGCTGCAGGGGGGCCTGTATTTCCCGTGGGACCAGGACGATCTGGTGGCGCAGAAGGTGCTCGAGATCGAGCGCCTGGACCGCTACCGGGCGCCGATCGTCCTCGAGGGCGGATCGATCCACGTCGACGGCGAGGGCACGCTGATCACCACGGAGGAGTGCCTGCTGAACCCGAATCGGAACCCCGGTCTGAGCCGTTCGCAGATCGAGCACTACCTGGCCGAGTACCTGAACGTGGAACAGATCATCTGGCTTGGACGCGGCGTCTACCGGGACGAAACAAGCGGGCACGTGGACAACCTCTGTTGCTTCGTGCGCCCGGGTGTCGTGGCGCTCGCCTGGTGCGAGGACCGCTCCGATCCCCAGTACGACATTTCTGCGGATGCGTACGAACGGTTGATGTCCGCGCGGGACGCCCGGGGGCGTCGGCTGGAGGTGCACCGCATCCCGATGCCTGCGCCCGTCTACATCACGAGGGAAGAGAGCGAAGGAGTGGACATCGTCGAGGGTACACTGCCGCGCCGGGAAGGCGACCGGCTGGCTGCTTCCTACATCAACTGCTACATCGCGAACGGGGCGGTCATCGTTCCTACCTTCGGAGATCCACACGACCCGGTCGCGCTGGAGATGCTTCAGCGGCTATTCCCGGATCGTACCATCGTGGGAATCCCCGCGCGCGAAATCCTTCTCGGGGGAGGGAACATCCACTGCATCACCCAGCAGCAACCGCTGGGCATAAAGAAGTGACCCTGGGCAGATTCGAACTGCCAACCTTAGCGTCCGCAGCGCTACGCGCTATCCATTGCGCCACAGGGTCACAAAACTATTATACCACGTTTCCCGAAACGCGCAACTCGGCAAAGGGCGCCCGCCATTTTTCTACGTGACTTCCAACGGGAGGGCGTCTCTGCAGGCGTTGCCCTGCTTCCGGCCAGGCGTTCGAGGCAAGCCGGTGCAAGGGGATGGAGAATCCCTGCTTTTGCGCCCGGAAAGCGTCAGGTCCAGACAGCCTGGCTCCTGCGCAAGTCGCGCGCACCCGACAGACAGCGCTTGTTGACAAGAAAGAAAGCGCCTTGTACAATTGTAACGAATTCGCCCGTGTGGGCGGTTCTTGCCTCGCCTACACAGCAAGAGGAGATCTGCGATGGCTACGTTGGGCGAGCGGATCCGAGCGCTGCGTCAGGAACGCAAACTGACGCTCCAGGAGGTATCGGTCGGTGCAGACCTGACGCCTTCGTTCCTGAGCCGCCTGGAGCGGGACAAGGTCAACATCTCGGTGGCGAACCTGCGCAAGATCGCGGACTTTTTCGGCGTTCCGGTGACCTACTTTTTCCGCAGCGAAGAGACGCCGGCCTTTGAAGTGATGCGGGCGGGGGAACGGAGGGTGCTGGAAGCTCGCGAGGAGGGCCTGCGGGTGCGAGCGCTTATTCCGGAGGACGAGCTCCATCCGGACGCCTTCGAGGCGATGGTAGCGCCGCATGGCAGAAGCAGCCGCCGGGCTCCGCGCGGCGGTAAGGTGCTGCTGTACCTGGTGGAAGGCCGCCTTCGCTGCTGGGCGGATGGCGAAAGGTACGACCTGGAAGCTGGGGACGCGCTGTACTTGCGGGACGGCGTCGCCTATGGCTGGGAGAACCCGGGTCCCGGGGAAGCTCGCTTCATCCTCGTTCAACCGCTGGGCTTCCGAAAGCCCGGGGGCGAAAGCGAGCCGGCCATTTGACCGGAGTACGGATTGCAGTATAATAGGGTGACTTTTGCCAGCGGAGGATCGGTTTATGAAGACCTACGAAACGAGCGCGATCTACAACGTCGGTCTCTTCGCCCACGGCGGGGCAGGCAAGACTTCCCTCGCCGAGGCGATGCTCTATGACAGCGGCGCTGTGAGCCGGCTCGGGCGCGTGGACGATGGAAACACCGTTTCCGATTATGATCCCGAGGAGCTGAAGCGCCGGATGTCGGTGAATACCACGCCGCTTCCGTTCGAGTGGAAGGGGAAGAAGATCAACCTCCTGGATACCCCTGGCTATGCCGATTTCGTGGGCGAAATCGTTGCTGCTGCCTGGGTGGTCGACGGGGCCATCGTCGTCGCCTGCGCGGCTTCCGGGGTAGAGGTGGGTACGGAAACGGCCTGGGAGCTGAGCGGCCGCCGCGGCCTCCCCCGTATCTTCTTCATCAACAAGATGGACCGCGACAACGCAAACTTTTTCCGGGTGCTGGAGCAGGCCCGCGAAATGCTGGACCGTGCGCTGACCCCGCTTGCACTGCCGATCGGTGCCGAGTCTTCGTTCCGCGGTGTGATCGACCTCCTCCGGATGCGGGCACTGCTCTACTCCGATCGGCGGGATGGGAAGTACGAGGAAGCGGATATCCCGGAGGAACTGCGCGAGCAGGCAGAAGAGTACCGGATGGCGCTGATCGAAAAGATCGCCGAGACCGATGACCGGCTGATCGAGAAGTACCTCGAAGGGGAGGAACTGACCGAGGAAGAACTCCGCCAGGGTCTGAAGCAGGGCGTGCGCCAGGGGACGATCATCCCGGTGCTCTGCGGCTCTGCCACCCTGAATATCGGTGTGCAGCCGCTGATCGACGCCGTCGTCACCTGTTTCCCTTCCGCGGCCGAACTGCCCCCGGTGCGCGCCACGGACCTTGTGTCCGGCCAGGAGGTCGAACTGCAGGTAAGCGACGCAAGCCCGCTCACCGCGCTCGTCTTCAAGACCCTGGCCGATCCATACGTTGGCCGGCAGACCTTCTTCCGTGTGATGACCGGGGTGCTGCACAGCGATTCGCGCGTGTTGAACGCGGGAAAAGGCGGCGAGGAGCGCATCGGCACTGTCTACATCCCCCGCGGTAAGGAACAGATCGCGGTGCAGCAGCTGGGCGCCGGGGACATCGGGGTGGTCACCAAGCTGACCGTTACGACCACCGGAGACACCCTGTGCAGCTCCGATCGGCCTTTGCGCTTGCCGCCCATCGAGTTCCCCGAGCCGGTGTTCACCGCTGCCATCCGCCCGGAGACCAAGACCGACCTGGACAAGATGGGCACGGCGCTCACGCGGATCATGGAGGAAGATCCCACGCTGCGGACCAGCCGGGAACCGCAAACGGGCGAGATCCTCCTTTCGGGCATGGGGGAATCGCATATCCAGATCGCGGTGGAGCGGATCAAGCGCAAGTTCGATGTGAGCGTGATCGCCGAACTGCCGCTTGTGCCCTATCGGGAAACGATCCTGAAGACCGTTGAGACGAGCTACCGGCATAAGAAGCAGACCGGAGGACGTGGACAGTTCGCGGAGGTCCATCTGCGGCTCGAGCCGATCGACTACAACGAGACCGAGTTCGAGTTCGTGAACGAGATCGTGGGCGGCGTGATCTCCAAGCAGTACATTCCAGGTGTGGAAAAGGGCGTCCGTGAGGCGATGCAGGAGGGGGTAGTAGCTGGCTACCCCGTGGTAGGGGTGCGCGTCGCTGTCTTTTACGGGAAAGAGCACCCTGTGGACTCGTCCGAACTCGCTTTCAAGATCGCGGCTTCCCAGGCTTTCAAACAGGGCCAGGCAGAGGCCAACCCCGTGTTGCTCGAGCCTTTCGTGCTTGCGGAGATCCTGGTGCCCGATGCCTACACGGGCGATATCATGGGGGACCTGAACGGGCGCCGCGCGCGCGTCCTCGGCATGGAGCCCAAGGGCGGCAAGACGTTGATCCGCGCGATGGCTCCCCTCGCCGAGATGCAGCGGTATGCTACCGAACTCCGTTCCCGCACCGGCGGCCGCGGCGCGGTGCGGATGCAGTTCGACCACTATGAGCAGGTGCCTGCACACGTCGCCGAGGCCGCGATCGCCGAGGCGCGGCGTCGCAAAGAGGAGCGACAGCAGGGATAGGTCCGTACCGGCCACTCCTGGGTTGCCGGAACGGGTGGATTCGGGGCGAAAGAAAGGAGAGCTGCCATGAGCAAGCCGCAGCGGGCGGTCTCGAGCAGGGAACGGCGGGCAGGAAACCTGTACAAGTATGCCGTGATCGCGTTGACGGGCCTGATCTTTGCCGGACTCGCGATCTACTTCTACGTGGTCAGTGCTGTCGCCGGAACGCCGGATATCGGCAAGGCCCTGTTGATCGCCTTCCTCTGCGCTGCTGGGGTGGGGATCCTGGGCATCATCATCTGGTACATCTACAAGGCGGTCGCGTTCAAGGGGAAATAGGCACAGTCCATCGCCCGGTGGCGGAGTCGACCTGGGCGGGCAGGAGGAATATCCTTGCCCGCCCAGGGGGTCCGCGGTTGACGCTAGGCGCGGACGGGGTGGGTCTTTATATTTCCCAGGGCCGCCTCGGCACGGAAGGCTTCTGCCGTTCCTCCGGCACCCGCGGTCTCGTGCGAACGATGTAGATCGGGTTGCTGTAGATCCAGGGGAACCCGAAACGGTACACTTCCGCACGGTAGGCTCCGGGTTCCCGGACAGAACAGGCCAGTGTTTTTCCCCATCCCTGGGCGACGCGCCGTCCATCGCACACGATCCGGATGTATCCCCAGCGCGGGGCGCGCACCCTTAGTCGCACTTCATCCCCGAGCAGCACCTCTTCCCCTGCAGTCCATTCCTGGCCTTCCTGTTCTGCGGTGAACCGGAATCCACGCGCCTTTCCCAACGCTTCGTAGGCCAGGAACGACCGGCCCGAGGCCAGCGCGCTTCCGATCTGTTCCGTTGCCTCGTTCCATTCCTGCGAGAGCGGTTTCCGCAACACGATGTAGTTGAGGAACGTCCCGAAGAGCCGCCGGTAGGAGTAGACTTCGATCTGGAGGCGCCCTCCAAGGGCGATTCGGGTCGCGTGTGCATCCAGGCCGGCCACAGCGGCAACGCGCTGCCGTTGGCACAGCAGCTCGTCCCACCAACGCAACGATTCCTCAGGGGGGCGGCATACCGCAGGGAAGGGGAACAAGAACCGCAGGTACTGGTTGCGGCGCGTCACCCCTTCCGTCCAGAGAGACATATAGTTCCAGATTTCCAGGCCGTGGAAACCCCGCACGCCGCGCTCGGGCCACGGAAGCGGCGGCTTGAAATAGGCGCCCAGACGTTCATCCGGATGCAGGATGAATCCCCATCCGCCCCGTTCTCGCACTGCCGCGACCAGCTCCTCCGGCGGAAGCGTTCGCGGCAACACCTCGCGCAACCCGAGCACCAGGAAGTGGCTGTGCTCCGGGGTGACTTCGTAGCCGACCAGTACCGCCGTGCCGTCGTACCAGCCGGCCTCGTGCGCTTCCAGCCCCGCGAGCGTATCGTGGTCCGAAACGACCACCCAGCTCAGGCCAGCCCGCTGCGCCGCAAGCGCGATCTGAGGTACCGGCGCCGTACCGTCTGAGTGGGTGGAGTGGACGTGGAAGGCTCCGGGATAGTCATACAGACGCACGGGGAGAGTCCTCCTCGCCGAAAAAGAGCCGGAAGAGAGCGGGCGCGCCGAGGGTCGCCCAAGCGCCCACGAGCGCATAGCGCAGGAAGGTGAAGAGTTCTGCCCCACGCCCGTAGAGGAAACCGCGGGCGAGCGGCGGTGCCATACCGGGCCGCACCCGTACCGCGCTCACGGCAGGGGTGAGCGGCGCGAAGAGCGCACGCAGGCCCAGCAAGAGCAGGAAGGCGCCCACCAAACCGATCAGCAACTTCAACGCCTGCTGCCACGCCGGTCCTCCGACACGGAAGCGCACATAGCGCCGCTCCAGGAAATAGCCGAGCAGCGCCCCGAATGCGGCCCCCATCGTCTGCGCGCCCTCGTGGGAAGGGAAAAGCAGGTAGAAAACCAGCGGGAGCAAGCAGAAGACGAGAGAGGCAGGAAAGCGGGCATCCGCCCGCGTTCCGGCCAGCGCACGCAGGAGCACGTACGTGCACCCCAGGAGGACCAGGCCGAACAGCAGTCCGCCCAGGACATCCCGCAGCCAGTGAAGCCCAAGGTACAGCCGCGAGAACGCGATGAGGAGCACCACGATCGGGGCAAGGACGTACAGCCACCGCCGTCTCACAACCATTGCCAGGTATCCCCAGAACACCGTCGCGCTCTGCGCGTGGCCGCTCGGGAAGGCATAGTCGTTCGCGGTCTCGGTAAAGCGAGCTCCCAGCTCCGGGTACACCTGGAAGGGCCGGGGCAACGCCGTGATCTCCTTCACCGCGGCGTTCAGGTAGTTCGATGCGAGGAAGAGGATGAACAGCCGCAACGTGCCTGAGGCGTCCACACACCAGTAGAGGATGCACAGCGCCGCGAGGTAAAAGTACTCCGAACCCAGATAGGTGATTGCTCCCATGGCCGCGTCCAACCAGGGGGTCGCGTGGGCCCGCAACCACAGGAGCAACGCCAGTCCTGCCATCCGAACCTCCTATCGGATCGACCTGACGCGGTTTCGCTCACGCTCCAGGTGCCGCAGGTTTCTTCGGCTGGAACTCCTTGAAGCGGTAACCGACCCCTCGCTCCGTCAGGATGTACTTCGGGTGCGCCGGGTCCGGCTCGATTTTCTGCCGCAGGTAGGTGATGTACAGGCGAAGGTACTGGGTCTCGTCCCGGTACTCGTGGCCCCACACCTTCGTGAGCAGCATCTCGTGGGTCATCACCCAGCCCGCGTTGTTTACCAGGTGGTACAGAAGACGGTACTCCGTCGGGCGCAACTTCACCCTCTGGCCCCGGACGATCACCTCGCGCCGGGCAAAGTCGATCGTGAGGTCCTCGTCGACCACGATCTGCCCCTCGCTTGCGGGCACGGGCATTTCCGCACGCCGCAACACCGCTTTCGTGCGGCTGAGTAGCTCGCGCACCGAAAACGGCTTCGCGATATAGTCGTCGGCCCCCAGTTCGAGCCCGCGTACGAGGTCCGGCTCGTCCCCCCGCACGGTGACCATGATGACCGGTACGGACGAGATCTCGCGGATCCGCCGGAGCGTCTCGAAGCCGTCCATCTCGGGCATCATGACGTCGAGCAGCACGAGGTCCGGGAGGTCCTCGCGTACCCGTTCCAGCGCCTCAACCCCGTTACGCGCACTTGCCACGCGGTATCCTTCGAGCTCCAGGTTCATCCGGATGAATTCGACCATGCGCGGCTCGTCGTCCACCACCAGGACGAGCTTGCCTTTGGGCGAGAACTTGCGTTCCGTTTCCATCGTCACGCGCCTCCTTCGCGGCGCGGCAGGGAAAAGTAGAACGCGGATCCTTCCCCCGGCCGGCTGCGCACCCAGATCTCTCCGCCGTGTGCTTCCACGAGCGCCCGGGCCAGGTATAGCCCGAGCCCGGCCCCGGTCGTCGTCCGGGAGAGGCGGTTATCGACGCGGTAGAAACGTTCGAAAATGTGGGGGATCTCCGTTTCCGGGATGCCGATCCCCTGGTCGGCCACGTACAGCACGACCCGTTCCGGCTCGGCCCATCCGCCCACGCGGATTGTCCCACCCCTCGGAGAGTACTTGATCGCGTTCGAGAGCAGGTTGCTCAGCACCATCCGGATCCGTTCATAGTCTACCCACACCGGGGGAAAATCGGCCGGGAAGTTGACTTCGAACGTGTGCCGATCCGTCTGCGTGCGGAACTCCTCGACGAGCTTTTCCACCAGGCCGACGAGCTGTACCGGAGCAAGGTTCAGTTTCAGCGCTCCGGCCTGGATGCGCGAGGCTTCCAGGAGGTTCGTGATCAGCCGGTCCAGCCGGTCGCTTTCTTCCTCGATCACTTCCAGGCCCTTGCGCAACGTCTCAGGGTCCCAGGTTGCGTCCTCCCTGCGCAGGGTGCCCGCATACCCCTTGATGATCGCGACCGGGGTCTTTAGTTCGTGCGAGATAATGGAGATGAACGTCGTCTTGGCCTCTTCGGCCTCTTTGACCCGTGTGATGTCGCGCACGTTGGCGACCGCCTCCCGCAGTTCGCCGCCTTCCCCCCGCAGCACGGTGTACGAGATGCCCACGTGGATCCTTCGGCCGTCGCGGGTTGCAACGATGCCCTCGACATAAGGGTGCGGCTCGTGCACTGCGTGCTCCAGCGGGCATTTCCCGGCGCAAATGGCTTCACCTTCGGCAGTGGTCAGGCGCAGGATCTCCGCGCAGGGCCGGCCAAGCATCTCCTCTCGTGGGATTCCGAGCATCCGCTCCAGCGCCCGGTTCACCGTCTGGATGCGCCATCGGCTGTCGAGCATGATGACCCCGTCCGCCGAATTCTCGACGATCGCATCCAGGTGACGCTTCTCCTCGAGCAGCTTCTGGTACAGCCGCGCATTGTGGACGGCGATCGCCGCCTGGTCCGCGAACGCCGCGAGCACCTGCCGGTCGTTGTAGGAGAAACCGGGGCTGCTGCTCGAACGGAACACATAGATCACGCCCACCGGCTCGCGCCCGAAAATCAAGGGCAGAGCGACCACCTGGCGCAGCCGGACGCCGAGGGCCGTCGAGGCGACGCGCAGCCGCAACAAAAGGTCCGGGACGATCCAGCCTCCTTCCTCGACCAGACGGTCCAGCACCTCCCCCTGCAGAAGCGGCGCGAAGAGACGAAGGAGTTGTTCGTCCAGGCCGTAGCTCGCATAGACTTCGAGGTCGGGGCGGTGCTCATCCCGCAGGGCGATCAGACCCGCCTCGGCCTGGAGGAGTTCCACCGATTCCTCGATCACGAGGCGCAGCACCTTCGGAAGCTCGAGCCGCGAGGTCAGGGCCCGGGCGATGCGGAGCAGATATTCCCGCTGGCGCAACCGGTAGTCCTCGATCGGCACCAGCATCGGCCACTCCTCCGCCCACCCAGGGTATGGGGCCTATAACTTTGCTCGATCAGAAGCTCCCCACCGCTTCCACGGGATCTTCGTAAATGGCAAAAAGCGGCAGGAGACCAGTGAACTCCAGTACTTCGCGGATCTTTGGCTGCGGCGCGACAAGACGCAGGTCCCCCCGGTTCGACTGCCGCGCCAGTTTGCGGCCCCGTACCAGGCTCTTCAGTCCCCGACTGCTAATGAAGGGAACCTCCCGCAGGTCGAGGACAAAGCGGAAATAGCCCTGTTCCATCGCGGCATCGAGCACGGCATCCAGCTGGGGGGCCGTCTCGGCGTCCAGGCGGCCCTTCAGGACGATGTAGTACACGCGCTTGAGCGGCTTGGTCAGGATTTCCACAGAAGCCTCCTTTCAGAGCCGAATGCCCAGAGCCTGCGTCGGGCGCATTGTACACGACCTCTGGGGGAGCTGCAACTTACCCGATCCGCTCGGGCCAGGAGTAGATGACAAAGCCCGAGCTGCGGAACCGACCTACGAGGGTACACCGGCCGTCGACGGCCAGGCGAACGGCAAGCGAGGTCGGAGCCGATAGCACCCCGACGATCGGGATTCCCAGGCGGCGGGCTTTCACCACGAGTTCGTGGCTTGCTCGCCCTGTGGTCAGGAGCACCGTATCCCCGAGCTGCTCTCCCCTCAGCAACGCGTCCCCTACCGCTTTGTCTGCGGCGTTGTGCCGCCCGATGTCCTCGGCCCATCCGCGCAGCGTGCCGTCCACGCCAAACAGCGCCGCAACGTGCACCGCTCCGGCGGTGCGGTACAGGGCGGATTCGCGGCGCAGCCGCAGCGCCATCTCGCGCAACCGATCGGCCCCGACCAGCACCCCCTGCGGTTCCGAAAGGCGGGGAAGTTGCGCTTCCATCGCACGCAGGTCTAAGCCGCCGCAGCCCGCAAGCACAAGCCGATGCTCCGGCCCCTGAAGGCACACGGCTTCCGGTCGCGCCTGTATGCGCACGGCGCGTCCTGAGTCCACCATTGTCTCGTCGGGGCAGTACTGCACGAGGTGGATATCGGCGAACGAGGCCACGGCGCCGCTGCCCAGGCAGAAACCGATCGCAAGTTCCCGCTCCCGGCCGGGGAGCGCCATCAAGGTAGCAAGCAGCCGGCCGTTGAGGTACAGTGTGACGGGCACCTCGACCGGGAGCAGGCTTTCTGCGGGAATCCGCTTCTCCGCAGAGACCGCTACCGCCTCGCCTTTCCAGAGCTCCATGGCTACCTCACGCGGGACGACCCAGGTCCTGTTGCAGCTGGGGGAGGGCGGCTCGCCCCGCCCGCCGGCCGACGAGGTACAGCTCGTCCGCCTGGGAGCCGAAGCGGAGCCAGTCGAAGCGCGCGGTGTCGGGAGCGATCAGGCAGTCCGCGCGGTCGTCGGGCTGTACCCCGGCGCGGCGGATCAGGATCGAGTAGCTCATCGCCAGCACGTCGAATGGGGTGCGCGGCACGATGGCCGGCACCTCACGTGGGTGCACGTCGACCGCGATCACATACCCTGCGCCGAGCTCACGGGCCACGGCCACAGGCAGATGGTGCACCACGCCGCCGTCCACCAGCAGGCGGCCGCCGATCTCCGCCGGGGTAAAGATGCCCGGGATGGCACAGCTCGCGCGTACCGCCGGCGCCAGCGGCCCTTCCCGAAGCACCACTTCTTCCCCGGTCTGCAGGTCGCACGCGATCACCGCGAGAGGGATCGAAAGATCGGCAAAGTCCAGGTCCCCCACCAGTTGACGGAAGAAACGCTCAAAGTCCTGCCCGTCGAGCAGCCCCGGTCGGCGGAGACTGGGCCTGCCCAGCCGTAGCAACCCGAGCCCACGTGCCAGGCGCAAGATCTGTTCCGGGCTCCAGCCGCGGCAGAACAGTGCCCCCACCGCAGCCCCCGCGCTTGTCCCTACCACGAGGTCGGGGATAAACCCGTTTTCCCACAATACCGAGAGCACGCCGATGTGCGCGATCCCCCGGGCGGCTCCCCCACTGAGGGCAAGGCCCACCTTCTGTCGACGCAGCCGGCGGCGCAGGAGCTGTTCCAGTGCCTCAAGCGGCTCTTTGACCAGACTGGTCAGCGGATCGGGAAGAGGTGACATAGTCCATCCTTTTGCCGTCGGCCGGAATCGTCCGGCCTGCCTTTCGCGAGGTGAGCATCGTGAAGCAGCCGGTCAACTCCCCTCGCGCCGCTCCATTCTACCACGCCCCAGAGGGTGCCGCAAGCGCCGAGGTGCGGTGTTCAGACGAGTTGGTACGGAGGAACTCCCACAACTTTCACTTGTTCCTCCCCCTCTCCTGCTCACTCCGGGCGGCCTGCGGTCGACCCCATGGGCGGCAAGAAAAAGAACCAGGATGGGAGCCGGAGCATCCCACCCTGGTCTCTGGGCGACCCGGGGCCGGGAGGGGATCACAGGTCGCCCAGCACCGATCGGACCTCCGTGGGGTCAAAATCAAATCGGAGGCCGAGCGGGGGCAGAGGTTCTTCCTGGAAAAAGTCCGGCAGGGCGTCGTGCTGGGGGCCGTAGCCGACCGCGCGGTTGTATTCGCGCTCGCACCGCAGCGTCTCCCCTGCGAGCGCAAGGAGCCGTTCCCGGGTCCAGGTACCGCCGCAGTGGGCCTCCATCAGGTCCGTCAGCAGCGTCCAGTCCCCCAGGATCGGCGCGCGGGTGAACCAGCAGAGGCCCAGACTGTCGAACATGGTCGCCAGATGTTGGAGATAGCGCGAGAGCTCGACCTGGCGGTCCCGCAGGTGCGGGTCCGGCTTGGTGCCGTCGGGGAGCGCGCTTCCGGGCAGGCAATTGCCGGCCGTGTGGTCGGCGCCCATCGGGGAGGTTGCGTAGGTGAGCCCCGTGCCCTTGAGCGCGCGGGGGTCGTACGCGGGCATCCCTTGCCCCTTTACCTGGGGGACGCGGCGCACCCCGAAGACGCGCCCGGTCACCGCTGCCCCCTGCCCGAGCACGCGCCCCAACGGCGTCCCCCGGGCCACCTCTTCCAGGAGGGCAAGCGCTCCGGGCCCGTCACCGAAGGGAAGGAGGCCCGCTTCCATACACACGCCGAGCGTCACGCCCATTTCCATCGTATCCAGCCCGAGCTCATCGCAGCGTCGGTTCAGGCGCGCCAGCGTGTCGAGATCCCCAATGCCACAGTTCGAGCCCAGAAGGACGATGCTCTCGTACTCGAAACCACGTGTCAGCTCGCCGCCCTCGGGGCCCGGGTAGGTATTCGAGCAGCGGATCACGCATCCCGGCATACACGGGTGCGTCGGCCGGCCCCCGCGTTCCACGATGGTGTCGTAGAGCGCCTGGCCGTCGATGCGGGAGGCGTACTCGAACTCCCCCTGGCGGAAGTTGCGCGTAGGAAGTCCCCCTAAGGCGTTGATCACGGAGACCAGCGCCGCGGTCCCGAAGCGGGGCAACGATTGCCCGGTCGAGGGGTGAGCGAGCAACGCCTGGGCGAACCGCCGGCGGGCAGCGGCGAGCCGCTCCGGGTCGGCAGAGGTCTGCAATGGGGTATCCGTCGGCTCGATCACGATCGCTTTCAGCCCCATGCTGCCCATGACGGCACCGAGGCCCCCCCGGCCGGCATTGCGGGTGGGGAGGCCGTCGATGTCGCTTACCGCGATGTTTGCCGCGGCCAGGCGCTGTTCCCCGGCCGGCCCGATGCAGAGGATGCCAACTTTGGGACCGAAGCGCCCAAGTAGCACGCCCATTGTTTCGTAGGTGTCGCGACCCGCGAGATCGTCCGCGGGCAGGAGGTCGATCCCACGTTCGTGTACGTGCGCGATCTGCCACCGCCCCGGCTCGCCTTGCCCGCCGAAGACAATCGCACGGATGCCCAGCCTGGCGATCATCTGCCCGGGCCGGCCCCCGGTGTTGCTCTCCTTGATCGCTCCCGTCAGGGGGCTTTTGGCGCCCACGGAGAGCCGCCCCGACGAGGAAGCTCCGCTCCCGCCGAGCAGCCCCGGGGCCAGAACGAGGCGATTCTTTTCCCCCAGCGGCCAGGCCGAAGGGGGCACTTCGGCCGCAACGATCGCCGAGGTGAGCGCCCGCCCGCCGAGCTGTTGCCAGGCCGCGGGAAGCGCCTCGCGCGTGACTTGTCCGGAAGCCAGGTCTACACGGTAGATCATACGTTGTCTCCACAGGTCGATGTTTCAGGGCCGCAGGATCACCTTGACCGCTTCCCGCTCGCGCATCAACCGCAGACCTTCTTCCAGCTGTGCGAGCGGGAGGATGTGGGTGACCATGGCACGGGTGCTGACCAGACCCCGTGCGAGGAGTTGCAGGCTCTCCTCGAAATCCTCCCACGAGTAGCAGAAACTACCCACGAGCTGCAGTTCCCGCCGCACGATGATCGCTGGATTCAGGGTGACGGTGTTGTGAAAGATGCCCAGCAGGAGCACCCGGGCGCCTTTGCCGGCACAGGCCAGCTCGTCCGGCAGGGCGAGCGCGTTCCCCGTGGCCTCGATCACCACGCTGCCGAGACGGCCGCCGGTATACTCGGCCACACGGGCGGCGGCGTCCTCTTCGGGAACGCACACGGTGTGATCGGCGCCGAGTTCGCGGGCGATCTCGAGCCGGCCGCGGTCTTCCGGCCGGCCGACGACGATCGTGCACCGGGCGCCACGGGCGCGTACGGTCTGCAGCGCATACAGCCCGATCGGTCCGGGGCCGAAGATGACTACCGTGTCTTCCACGTTCACGCCGACCTTGCGCACGCCCCGGTACGCCGAGGCGATGGGATCTACCGAGGCCCCCTCCTCGAAGGAGAGGTGGTCGGGCAGCCGGTGGAGGCAGGTCTGGGGAACGGCGACATACTCCGCGTAGGCCCCGGGGATGTGGATGCCCAGCTCGAGGATGTTGTCGCACATTGGCTCGTTGCCCGTGCGGCAGTACGGGCACCAGCCGCAGCCCTTGACCAGCCCGACGGCTACCCGGTCCCCCACCCGCCAGCCCTGTACCTCCGGGCCCAGCTGCACGATCTCTCCTGCGAACTCGTGTCCCGGGATGAGACCCGGCGGTACTTCCCGCCTCCCGTCAAAGATCGGAAGGTCCGTTCCGCAAATGCCCACCGCCCGCACGCGTACCAGTACCTCGCCGGCCTGGGGCACCGGCTCGGATACCTCCTTCCACACAAACCCTGGTCCCGGATGCTCCTTGACCGCAGCCTTCAATGCGAAACCTCCCGGATCGCGCGAAGCAGGATCTCCGCGCCTTCGTCCGCCTGTTCCTCGGTGATCGTGAGCGGCGGGCAGATGCGGATGGTGCTCGCGCCGCACTTGGTGATCACCAGGCCGTAGCGTGTAGCACGTGCCGTGACCTCCTTGATCGCGTCCACCGCCGGCTGGCCGTCGGGCTGCACGAGCTCGACACCGAGCATCAATCCGATGCCACGTACATCCCCGATGATCGGCAGTGTCTCCTTGGCCTGCAGGAACCGTTCTTTCAGTCGCCGTCCGACGCGGGAGGCGTTCTCCATCAGCCCATCGCGCAGGATGATGCGCAGAGAGGTCAACCCGGCGCGGCAAGAGACCGGGTTCCCGCCGAAGGTTGTGCCGTGGGCCCCCGCGAACCAGCGCTCCGCGAGGTCCGCCCGTGCGAGCACACCGCCCAGCGGGAGGCCGCCCCCGATCGCCTTGCCCATCGCGATGATGTCGGGCACCACGTTCCAGTGCTCGCTGGCGAACATCTTCCCCGTGCGACCGATACCTGTCTGTACCTCATCGGCGATCAGGAGGGCTCCGGTGCGGTTGCAGATCTCGCGCAGCCCTTCGAGGAACCCCGGCGGCGGCACGATGTAGCCTCCCTCGCCGGCGATCGGCTCGACGAGGATGCCCGCGAGGTCGTCAGGATGGACAGAGGTGCGCAGGATCTCCTCCACCAGGTGCAGGCAGGCGAGGCCGCACGTGTCGGGTCCTTCGTGGCGTAGCGGGCAGCGGTAGCAGTAGGCGTACGGCGAGTGGACGACGCCGGTGAAGAGCCCGGAGAGGCCCTTGTGAAAGTTCACATTGCTCGCGGTGCAGGCGAGCGCGCCCATAGGCCGGCCGTGGAAGGCGTGCAGGAAGGCCAGGATCACCGGCCGGCCAGTGGCGTGGCGAGCCATCTTGATCGCGGTCTCGATCGCCTCCGAGCCGCTGTTCACCCACATCCCCTTTCCCTGGTTGAGGGGGGCCGGCGAGACCGCGCGCACCTGTTCCATTAGCGCCACGTACGGTTCCATGTACCCGATGTGCGACGCCGCGTGGATGAGCGTCCGGGCCTGTTCTGCGATCGCCTCGACCACTTCCGGATGGCAATGGCCGACGTTCATCGTGGCGATACCGGCGGCAAAGTCCAGGTACCTCCGACCATCCGCGTCTTCCAGGAATACCCCATCGCCGCGGGCGAAGGCGATATCCGTGTAGCGGTACAGCGCGGTTGTCACGACTGCCGCATCGCGTGCGCGCAGTTCTGCCGATCGACTTGCCTGGGACATGCTTCACCTCCTTGTGAACGTCCCGATCAGTGACCCAGATAGGCCTCGCGGACGTGGGGGTTGCGGAGCATCTCGTGCGCCGGACCCTCCAGGACGACGCGCCCGACCTCCAGCACATAGGCATAGTCCGAGATGGTCAGGGACTGTCGCACGTTCTGTTCCACGAGCAGGATCGTCAACCCCCGGTCTTTCAACTGTCGAACCGACTCGAAGATCTGCCGGACGACCAACGGTGCCAGTCCCAGCGACGGTTCGTCCAGCATAAGCACTTTGGGCTGCGCCATCAGGCCGCGTCCGATCGCCAGCATCTGACGTTCTCCGCCGGACAGCGTGCGCGCAAGCTGCCCGGCTCGCTCCTTCAGCACGGGGAAGAGCGCAAAGACCTCCTCCAGCGTCCGCAGACGGTAAGGGCGGGCGCGAGGGTGCATCGCGGCGCACAGGAGGTTATCCCGCACCGACATATCGTCGAAGAGGCTACGGCCTTCCGGCACCTGCACCACGCCGAGGCGCGCGATGCGGTGAGGAGGAAGCGCGGTCAGCTCGACCCCGTCGAAGGAGATGCTCCCCCGGCTGGGCCGAAGGAGCCCGGAAACCGTGTTGAGCAGGGTGCTCTTCCCCGCGCCGTTGGCTCCCACGATGCTGACCACCTGTCCTTCAGGGACAACCAGCGAGACATCCTCCAGCGCCCGGAAGGCACCGTAGTAGACGGTCAGGTTCTCCACCCTAAGCATCGGGGGCCTCCTCTCCCAGGTAGGCCTCCAGCACTTTCGGATCCCGGCTGATCTCTTCCGGGGTTCCCTCCGCGATCTTTTGCCCGAAGTTCAACACGATGATGCGGCGACACACCTGCATGATGAACTGCATGACGTGCTCCACAAGGAGGAAAGTGATCCCTTCGGCGTTCAGTTCGCGGACGAGTTTGAGCATCTCCTGGATTTCTACCGGGTTCAGTCCGGCCGCGACCTCGTCCAGCAGAAGCAGGCGGGGCTCGGTAGCCAGCGCCTTTCCGACCTCCAGCCGCTTCAGTTCGAGCAGCGTGAGCTCCCGGGCGGGGTAATAGGCCTTGTGCGCGAGACCGACCCGTTCGAGGACAGCCATCGCACGGCGCTCGGCGGCCGCCGTGCCGGCGTGACGCGCGAACGCGCCGACGAGCACATTCTCCAGCACGGTGATGTCCGGGAAAGGTTGAACGACCTGAAAAGTACGCGTGAGGCCCAGGGCACAGATCTCGTGCGGCTTGCGGCCGTGAAGCGGAATGCCCTCGAAAAAGATCTCGCCCGCCGTCGGCCGGAGGAATCCGCTGATCAGGCTGAAAGTAGTCGTCTTGCCGGCGCCGTTCGGTCCGATGAGGCCGACGATCTCCCCTTGCTCTACGGCGAAGCTCAGGTTGTCCACCGCGACGAGCCCCCCGAAGTGCTTGGTCAGGCGTTCCACGCGCAGCAGCGGTGTCATCATCGGTCCTCCTTGGCGCGCGGCCGCCGGCGTACAACCTTCTGGACCACTCCGACGATCCCCTGGGGCATGAACAGCATGACCACCATCAGGATCGCCCCGTAGATCAGAAGGTGCACCCCGGCGAACGTGCCCCCGAGGCGCGCCCGGGTGAACTCGGCGATCGGCACCAGCACGAGCGCCCCGATCGCGGATCCCCAGACGGTCCCCAGCCCGCCGATGATCGAGTAGAGAAGGATCTGCACCGAGGGGCCCTCGCCAAAGACCGAAGCGGGGTTGACAAAGGTGAAGTACTGCGCGTAAAAGGTACCGCCGATCGCGGTCAGCACGGCGCTGACCACCGTCGCGATGACCTTTGTGCGAACGAGGTCCACGCCAAGTGCCGCTGCCGCATCCTCGTTCTCGCGAACAGCGACCATCCAGTACCCGAGGCGGCTGCGGTTGAGCCAGGCACTAATCGCCAGGCAGATCACCGTGAAGAACAGCGCGACGTAGTAGTACCACGCCTTGGTCGAGAACTGGAAGATCGCCAGGTTGTGGCCTTTCCAAACGACCTCGAGCCCGCGAGCGCCCCCGAGGTAGGGGATGTTGGACACGACGTAGCGCATGGCCTCTGCGAGAGCAATGGTCGCCAGCGCAAAGTACGGACCGCGAAGTCCGTAGCGGAAGCACAGGAACCCGATGAAGGCACCAACCGCTCCTGCGAGCAGTGCGCCGACCCACATCCCGAGCCAGGGCGTCACCCCGAAGCGGCTGAAGAGAAGGGTGGACGTGTACGCGCCGATGCCGAGGAAGATGCCGTGGCCGAGCGAGTGTTGCCCGGCAAAGCCTCCGAGGATGTTCCAGGCGGTCGAGAGGTAGGCGTAAAGGAGCACCAGGGTCAGCACGTGCAGGTAGTATTCTCCCCGGTTGACGCGCTGCAGAGCGAGCGGGAGCAGGGAGAGGAACAGGAGGCCTCCCGCGAGCCCAAGGATCCGGAGCCGATGCGCGCGTTTCATCCCTGTCGCCTCCCGAAGATGCCCGTGGGCCGGAAGAGGAGGAAGAGCACAAAGACGGCGAAGGTGAAGACACGGGCCAGCGAGCCGGGGAGAACGGCTGCCCCGAGCGACTCCGTGAGGCCGATGATGACCCCCGCGACCAGGGCTCCCAGGAAGTTCCCCATGCCGCCCAGCACGACGATCACGAACGCGATCGTCCCGAAGAAAATGCCGACGGTGGGCGACACGTAGTAAAAGGGGATCATCAGCGAGGCGGCCACCCCGAGACAGGCCGAGCCGATCCCGAAGGCGACCAGGTAGGTCTGGCGGACGTTGATCCCCATCAGCTGTGCTGCGCGGCTGTTCTGGGAAGCGGCACGGATCGCCCGCCCGAGGTCGGTCGACTGGAGGAGCCAGTAGAGGAGGGACGCGGCCAGCACCGAGCCGGCGAAGGCGATCAGCTTCGGCATCTCGAGCACGACGGACCCGATACGATAGTTCATCTTCGCGTAGGGGGTCTGGGCAAAAAGGACGTCCGCTTTGAAAAAGACGAGCGCCAGGTTCTGCAGCACCAGCGAGAGCCCTACTGTCAGCAGGATCTGGTTCATCGAGGGCGCGGAGAGCACCGGGCGGATGGTACCCCAGAAGATGAGCGCTCCGACCAGGAAGAGGGCGGGGACGGTGACCAGCAACGTGAGATAGGGGTCCAACCCTGCCCGTACCACGGCGAAGTAGGCGATGTACATGCCGATCATCAGGAACTCGCCGTGGGCAAAGTTGATGATGCGCATCACCCCCCAGATCAGCGTCAGGCCGATCGAGATCAGGGCAAAGACGCCTCCGATAAAGAGTCCGTTGACCGCGGCTTGGGCAAGAAGGCTTGTGTTCATCGTCCGATGCCTTTGTGGCCGGGGGAGAAAAGCGCCGTTGCTTTCTCCCCCGGCTACAGGACTACTGGCCAAACTGGATCTTGGCGGTGGCCACTGCGGGCGGCCAGACGGGCATCAGTTCGCCCTTCTGGATCTGCACTACGTAGAGCCGCGCGAACCTGTTCTGTCCGTCTTCGCCGAACTGTACGCGGCCGGAGGGGAGCACCACCTTTTCCCCGCTCATATCGGTCCGGGCGATCGCGTCGCGCAGGGCGTTCTTCTCCGTGGTCCCGGCGCGCTCCAGCGCATCCGCCAGCACCAGTCCCGCCTGATACGAGTGCACCGAGTTCCCGGTCATATCCTCACCGAAACGCGCGCGGTAGCGCTCGTTCAGCTCGGCGCTTCCTTTCGCGAACTTGGAAAACTCGACCACCGTGAGCATGCCGTCCGCTGCGCTTCCGAGCCGCTGGATGTACTCGGGATCGATCGTCCCGCCGGCCGTGTCCATAAACAGGATGTTCTTCAGGCCCAGCTTTTCGCGCGCCTGGGTGATCAGCACCGCGTCGTTCAGGTAGGTAACGGTCAGGATCGCGTCGGGGTTGGTTGCGGCCGCCTTGGAGACCTCTGTGGTGAGGTCAGCGGCGTTCGCAGGATAGGTGACCTCCGTCAGCACCTCGATGCCGGCCTCCTTCAGGAAACGCTTCTGGGCCTCGGCGGTGGACTGGCCCCAGTCCGTGTCCTCGTGGAGCAGCGCGACCTTGCGGATCTCCGGGCCACCCAGCGAGGGAAGGTCTTTCAGGAACGCCACCTGATCGGCGGCATACGAGTCGGCCTTGGGCCCCACACGGAATACCCAGCGGAACCCGCGCTCGGTGATCTTGTTGGCGACCGCGATGTCCACGATGAAGGGTACCTGCAGGCGCTCGGCTTCCTGAGTGGCGGGAATGGTCACCGCCGACTGGTAGCAACCGATGATCGCAACCACGCCTTCTTGCTGCACCAGTCGGTCCACCTCGGACACGCCCACGTCGGGCTTGCCCTGCGTATCGCCGAAGACCAGTTCGATCTTGGCCCCGCCCATAGAGCGAATGCCACCCGCCGCATTGATGTCTTCTACGGCCAGCACGAGGCCGTTGCGCACGTTGTCGCCGATCTGTGCCAGTTCCCCGCTCAGCGGGTACAGTGCGCCCACCTTGATCGTCTTCGGCTGTCCCGGACCCGCTGACGGAGCCCCGCAAGATGTGAGCGCGATGCACAAAAGTACGCTCAGCGCCAGGAGCCACCGGTTCGTCCTCATTTTTGCCTGCCTCCTTCTTTCCCCGGGGATTGCCCCGGGTAGCGGCCGAACCACCGTTACACGTTATATCCCCGACGCGCACCTCCTTTCGTGATCACCCTCCGCTCAAGAAGGCCGGAAGGGCTGTTGCAGAGAACTGCCCGACCGTTGCCGCAGGAAGGTATCGAGCGTCTGCAGGAGCAACGCCATCTGCTCCTGCAGGGAGAGCGAAGGCACCTGGAGGCTCGTCACACAGGGGAGGCGCATCCGGTGTACCGCAGTGATCCCGTGCTCCAGAAGCGCGTGCGTGGCGTCGATCGCGAGGTCCACCAGGTAGAACTCGATGTCGACATACAGGGGGCCAGCCCGGACGTCGCGGATGAGGGATGGATAGCGGGTTTGGAGTTGCTTGAGACGACCCAGCAGCTCGTCGAGCTCCAAGGCAGACGCCATCGTCTTGCTCCATTACACGCGCCATTCTAACATTTCGTCGCACCTCGGTAAACGTCCCGCTGAACACACTTTCGTGCCCTCGAAATGTGCACCGTGCACATATCGAGAGCTCGGTCTGGGCGGTCAGGGAAACTTCGGAGCAAGATCGCTGCGTGCCGGGCAAGCGGCCAGGGCGCGGCCAGCTCATCCGCTCGGAGGATGGGGATGCGCTGTACGCAGGCGGTGTTCCTTGATCGCCAGGTGCAGGTTCAGCTGCACCTCGGGATCGGACAACCGCAATCCCGTAACCCGCTCGATCCGCCCGAGGCGCTGGCGAAGGGTGTTCCGGTGCACGAACAACCGCCGGGCGGCCGCCTGGACATTGGCCCCCTCGTCCAGGTAGACTTCCAGGGTGGTCACAAGCACCGTCCGGTGCGCTGCATCGTAGGCGGCCAGCTCCTCCAGCGCTTTCGCGAAAGGATTCCGGCTCCGAACCTCCGCAGGGAGATGCCGCAGCCAGTAGAGGTAGCCCAGCGACTCGAACGTCGTCGTGCACCCAGGACCGTGCAAGGCCAACCCGGCCTCGAGCGCCTCCAGCGCTTCTTCATAGCTCTGCGCCAGTTCTTCAAGCTGTGCTACGCGCCGTCCGATGCCGATGCTCAGCAAGCAGCCCGCACGGCGGGCCATGCTGTTGAGCTTCTGGCCGAGATCATAGCCCTCTTCTGAGGTCCGGCTTCCCACCACCACGGCCAAATCCTGTCCCCGTTCTACGACGATCCCCCGATGGCCAGCGCCGCGGAGTTCCTCCAGAACCAGTCGGGACAACCGCAGCGTGTCCGGACATTGCGGGCCCGCAGGACGAACGAGCAGGACCTGCTGCCCGTTGGAAAGGCCGAAGGAACGCATCTTTTCCGCCACTGAGGCGCGCACCAGGGATGGCCGGCGCAGCAACTCTTCCAGCAGGCCGCTCTGCAGTCGCTGCTCCGCTTCGTAGACCGCGCGCTCCCGCAGGAGGATGAGCGCCGCGACCGTGGCCGCGTGCTCGATGGTTACCAGGTCCATCTCGCGGATGCTGCGGTTGTGCGCGATCAGCCAGACATACCCGAGCCGCTCTCCGGCGGCGATGATCGGTGCGACGATCCGCTCGTAGTGTAACCCGTGCTCGGGAAGCGGATCCAGGCGGACCGGGTGCAGGCTCTCCTGGATCATCTTCAGGAGACCCCGCCGGCGCAACTCCGAGAGCAACTTCGCCGGAGTTTGCCCCTCCAGGATACTGGCTTCCCGTGCCGGGTCGACCTCGCCCCAGGAGGCGTACGCGAGCAGATGGAACGAACTGTCCTCGATCGTCACCGGGCATTCGACGAGCCGTGCCAGCACCTGGGCAAGCACCTCCAGGCCAGCCCCGCTCAGGACAACTTCGGTCAGCCGCTTGTGCACCTGGAGCGACTGTTGCAGGATCGCGTACCGTTCCTGTACGATGCGCTCCACGAGGGCCCGGGTGACCTCGATGAACGGGATCTCCCACGGCAGGGTCAGCAGCGGAAAGTCCAGTTCGTTCGCCTGGTCGATCATCACCTGGGGGATTTCGTAGAAGTAGTGGCCGACCCCGATCACCATTCCGACCGCGCCCGCGTCCACGAGCTGCCGCACGAGCGTGTGCTGCAGCTCAGGGTTGTCGCGAATGCCGAAGGCCGTGGTGAAGATCAGCTCTCCTTCCCGTACCCACTCGGCCATCTCGGGGATGTCCACCATATGCACCCACTGGATGACTTTCCCCAGTCCCCCGTGGCCGGCCACCACCGACGCCCGCGCGAGTGCCTCCGTTTGGAGTGCTTCCGCGATGGTCAACACCGGTTTTCGCCTTCCCTTTCGGTCTAGTCCACGCGTAGCGGCGCGATCCCGTCTGCAGGGAAGCCGCACGCACGGTAGAAGGCGCGCGCCGGTTCGTTGGCGCGCGAAGTATCAACCAGCAACCGCGTACAGCCGCGCATCCGCGCTAGGCGCATCGCGGCTTCCACCAGGCTCGCGCCGATCCCCTTGCGCCGATGCGCGGGGTCCACGGCGAGTTCCCCGATCAGTGCCCGTACGCCAGCAAGTCCGGCGGCAAAGGACAGGCTCAGGAAGCCCACAACCTCCCCTTCCACTTCCGCCACCAGCACCTCCAGGGAAGGCGTTTCCCGGAAGCGCTGCGCGGCCGCACGTCGCCCTTCTTCGTCCAGGGCGCTGTCGTCCGGAATACATTGCAGCAGCTCCAGGACGCGGGCCTCGTCCCGTGGCCGGGCGCGCCGAATGTGCACTCCGGGGATCGGCTCCAGTGTCGCTGCTCCCTCCGGGAACAGCTCCAGCAGCCGCTCGCGGTCGCGTTTCCAGCGCTCGAGCGCCTCCCGGTGTGTGCGAAATGCAAGCCGTGGCATTTCCGGGAGCGGAAAGACCCGTACTTCGGCGGCATCGTCTCCCGCTCGGAGCACCCCACCGACAACGCGCGCCGTGTAAAAGATCACGATGCCGCCCTGCGGCTCATCGTCGAAAGAATACACGCCCACCAGGTCCCCGATGGCCACCTGCAACCCCGTTTCTTCAGCGCATTCCCGGACGGCCGCCTCTTCGCTGCTTTCTCCTGCCTCGACAAAGCCGGCCGGGAAACACCAGCCGCCCGCTTGTGGAGGCTCCTTGCGACGCACGAGCACCAGCCCACCTTCGTGCTCGATGATCGTCGCGACCCCGGGAACCGGGTTGTAGTAGTAGACGAAACCGCAGGCGGCACAGATATCCCGTCTCCGCCCGGCCTGCTCCCGCTGCTCAAGCGCGTGCCCACATCGAGGACAATACTGCATCCCGTCTCCTGGGCGACCGGCTCCGCGCCTTACCCGAGGTCCCAGAGCGCAAGACCGCTTCTTTCATCCGGCCGGCGCTCGAGAGCCGGTCCGATCATCTCTTGCACCCAGAACTCGCCTACAAAAACGGTGCCCTCGAACAGGTGGCCGGCGAGTGTCTGTCCGTCGCTTCCCGAGAGCACGATGTGCAGGTGCACGAACGGCTGTCCGTCTTTGAGCGATACGTTGCCCTGGCAGGACACGATCTCCATCGGTTTTTCCACCTCGAGCCGGAGGTAGGTGCGCGCCTGCTGGTCGAAGTAGCCCAGCACAGCCCGGCGCACGGTGCCGATGGCCGAAATCCAGCCGGCCTGGACCCCGTGCTCCCGGCAAAACTCGGCCAGTGCTTGCCCGAGCTCGCCTTCCTCGGGCAGTCGCCCCAGAAATGTGCGCCCCAAACGGAACTCTTTCGCCCGCACCATGCGAACCTCCCGCAGCTCTTCTTCGTACCGCCAGAGCAGCCGCTTCCAGGCCCGCATCCACCGGGGCCCACGCGGTGCCGCTTCGCGCATTCTCACGATCGCCCGGATCCCGCGGCGCATGCGCTTGCGACGCTCCTCACTGTGACCGCCCATCGCTTCGTTGCCGGTCCAGCCGGCGGTGCGTTAGCCACACAAGAAGCACGCCGCCTCCCAGGGCCATTCCCAGGAGCACGAGCAGCTTGTGCAACCCGCTCGGCAGCAGCTGGGCCGCTCCGAACAGTGCCGATGCCCCGTAGAACAGGGCGACGATCTGAACTTGCGATAGGCCCACATCGAGCAAGCGATGGTGCAGATGTCCCTGGTCGGCCTGCAGGGGAGAGCGGCCGCGCATCAGGCGAAAGATGATCACCCAGGCCACATCCAGGATCGGTACCCCCAGCACGAGCAGGGCCGTCGCGATCTTGGCCCCGCCGATCACGGAGAGGATCGCCAGGCTGAAGCCGAGAAAGACCGCTCCCGAGTCGCCCATGAACACCCGCGCCGGGTGGAAATTGTGCGGAAGGAAGCCCAGACAGGCGCCCAGCAGGGCCAGTGGGAGCGGCACCAGGCTGAGCTGTCCCAGCCGCCACATATGGAGAGCGAGCAGCAGCGCGGCGATGGCCGACACGCCCGCAGCCAGTCCGTCCAGGCCGTCCAGCAGGTTGATCGTGTTCATCATCCCGACGAACCAGAGGAAGCTGAACAGGAGCGCCGCAAGCAGCGGAAGATGGACCGTGCCCCCGAGCGGATTCTGCACCTGCGTGATCAGCAGGCCCGGAGGGGGCTGGGCCCCGGGCGCAAGGAAATAGGGGAAAATGACCAGCGCGGCGGCCCCTGCCTGGATCGCGAGCTTGGTACCCGGCGGCAGTTCGTAAACGTCGTCCCGGGCGGTCAGGGCGAAAGCAACCAGCGGACCGAGGATCAAGAGGCCGATACGGACTGCCTCGCCTGCTGGACGCGGAACCGGAAGAAGGAGGAGCAGTCCCAGGGATACCGCTGTGGAGAGCGCCAGCGAGATCCCACCGCTCCGTGGGATCGGCCGGTCGTGGATGTGGCGCCCACCGGGCGGGCGGTACCACCTTCCCCGCAGACCGACGCGCCGCGCAACCGGCGTTAGGACGAGCGCCAGCCCGAACGCCGTGAAAAGGGAAATCCAGGCGGCCGCCTCATGGGACATGGGCTACCCAGCCAAGCGTCCGGGGCCCCGCTACAGGCGGATCCCGGACAGCAGCTCCGCGGCACAGGTCCCGCAGAGCACCAGGCCGACCTTTTCGAGGGGCGCCGCGGGTCCGCGGAAGCGCCGACCGCAACGGGGACACTCCCGCACGCCGCGCGTCGCAGCAGCTGGCATCGTTTCCCCCGACGAGCCTACAAGGGCGCCGAACCCTAGCGGTCCTAACCGTGAGGCGAGCCGGCGTGCCTCGCGCAGCGTCGCTTCGTCCCCGGCCGCGAGCGCCGCCTCAGCGACCTCTCGCACGACCCGCGCTACATACTCGAGATAACCGGAGAGCCCCTCGTCGCCGCTGGCGATCGCCGCTTCCATCTTCTTCTCCAGCTGCACGAGCAGATCCACTCCGGTAACCATCTCTTCTCCTCCGGCCGGCTCGTCCCCGGATCAAAGCCTGAGCCGGCCCCTCCACTCCTTTCCCTCCCGTATCCAGACGACCTCGGCGGTTTCCCCGGGCCGCAGCTGCCCCAGCAGTCGCTCGATCTCTTCCGGTCCGCGCACCGGGGTGCCCGCGAGGCGGACGATCACGTCGCCTTCCCGCAGCCCAGCAGCCTCGGCCGGAGAACCCGGAGCTACCTTCCCCACATAGGCTCCCTCAGGAAGCCGTGCTCCCCCGGGGAGCGACCGGCTTGCCGCCACCCGCGCGCCGAGCTTTGGGCGAGTTGCCCTCGCGCGGGCCAGGGCCCGCTCGAGCCGGCCGCGGTCGAAGCCGACGATCACCTCCCCGTCGACCACGATCACCGGCACGCCCTGTTGTCCGGAACGGCGGATCATCTCCGCCGCGGCCGCCGGGTCGCGGCTCACATCGCGCTCGCGAAAAACGATCCCTCGTTGCGAAAGAAACCTCTTCGCCAGGTCGCAATACGGTCAGGTCGGCGTCGTGTAGACGATTACCTCCACGGCGTGAGCCCTCCAGGTCTTCTGCCCGGGCCGCTACTCGAGGACCGCCAGGAAGCGATCTCCTGTGGCCCGGATGCGGAATTCCGCGCCGCAGATCGGACAGGTGATCTCGCCGCTGCGGACGGCTTCTTCCCCGACCTGCATCAGGAACTTGCACACCGGGCAGAGCACTTCCGAGCCACCGCCCCTCCAGTACCGTGTGTCGAAGAGCGCGCGCAGCAGGGAGGGGTCGATCTCCGTATATGGCACCTTGCGACGGACGAGCTCTTCCACCCGGCCGGCCTCGCTGACCTCCCCGATCATCACTGCGCCGACCAGCCGGCCGTCCGCGATCACCAGCTCTTTGTAGACCCCGTTAAGCGGGTAATCGCCCCGCTCCCGCTGTACTTTGCCCGCAGAAGGCTGCACATCGCCCATTACCAGGATCGGCATCCCGAACGCACGCGTCGACACGGTAACCGTACGCCCGCGGAACGGTGCATCTCCCCCGGTCAGATTGATCCCGGCGACCACACCCTGGTGCCAGGCACGCAGCCACCCGTACGGCGCGGCCTCGCCCGGCAAACGTACCGCATCCCCTGCGGCGAAGACATCGGGAAGCGGCGTTGCCAGCCGCTCGTCGACAGGGATCCGGTTGCCCGTCATCGGCAGTCCTGCTGCTTGTGCCCACGGGATAGGCGGTCGCATCGAGATGGACAACCCCACCAGGTCGGCCGGGATGCGCTCTCCACGGCGTGTCTCCACCGCCCGTACCCGTCCCCCACTGCCGTGAAACGCAACGACCTCGGCCTGCGGGTGGACCTCCACCCCGTGAGATGCAAGTCGCTGTTCGATCAGCGCGGATGCCTCCGGGCTCAGGAGGTCGGCCCAGAACCGTGGACCAGCGATCAGGTACTGCACCGGGAGCCCCAATTCCCGGAAGGCGCGTGCCATCTCCAGCCCGATCACGCCTTCGCCGATCACGGCCGCCGTACGCGCGCTTTCCGCATGCTCGCGCACGGCGTTCAGCTCTTCCAGACGCTGGAACGCAACCACACCGGCCAGGGTATCCCCCGGGATGCGACCTCTCTCCGGAGCGACCCCCACTGCAAGGAGCAAACGATCGTAATCGAGCGTCTCACCGGAGCTCGTCGCCAGGGTATGCGCGCGCGCATCCAGGCCGTTAGCCTCTACCCCCAGGCGCAGTTCGATCCGGTGGTCTTCGTAGAATCGTTCCGGTCGCCCCCACAGGGCATCGCGCGACACACGGCCTGCCAGGTGGTCGACCAGCGCAGGACGCCGATAGAAGGGTACCTCTTCCGCCGTAAGAAGCACGATCTCCGCTGCGGGTTCGCGCTTCCGGACCACCTCGGCCGCTTTGGTCCCCGCGACACCGTTTCCCACGATCACGTAACGCATGGAACTTCCCCCTTTCTGGGTCCTGTCCATTCAGCGACTCCGTGTCACACTAACGGGTATGCTCGGGCGCGTCTGTGATCCGGCGCACCACACTCTTCAGGCGGAGGCGCATCTTCATTCTACCATTGCGGGGCATGTTTGTCCAACGTCGAAAATGGAAGATGCCACCGTCTTCCAGAGCCCGGTGCTGGTGACCGGTTGCACGAGCTGGCCAACTCGTGTAGAATGCTGCAGGCCAAGGTGCATGTCGTCGAAGATCTGAGGTGCTTATGCGGGTCCTGTACGTGTTGCTCTATTACCTCCCCCACTGCACCGGACTCACGCTCCACGTCGCGCGCATCGCCGAGGCAATGGCGCGGCGCGGACACAGCTCGACGGTGCTCACCGCGCGTTACAACCGGGCGCTGCCGGCAGAAGAATGGATCAACGGGGTGCGCGTCGTGCGCTTGCCCGCCTTCCTGCGCATCAGCCGCGGCATGCTGATGCCCACATTTCCGCTCGCCGCCTGGCGGTTGATCGGAGAGCATGACCTCGTCAGCATCCATACGCCGTTGCTGGAGGCCAGCCTGGTAACCACCTGGGCCCGGCTGCGGGAGCGCAAGCCGGTTGTCATTACCCATCACGGGGATCTTGTGCTGCCGGCCGGCTGGTTCAACCGTTTCATCGAGTTCGTGATGTACCGCATCTACCGGGCAGCCGCGCGTTACGCGACAGCGGTCATTGCCTACAGCCAGGATTACGCGGACCATTCGCACTATCTCCTCCCGGTGATGCCGAAGGTCCGGCCCATCTACCCCCCTGTGACGATCCCGCGGCCTGACCCGGACGGCGTCGCCGCGCTGCGGCGGGCGTACGGACTGGAAGGGAAAAGGATTGTAGGGTACGCCGGCCGGTTCGTGGAGGAAAAGCGCCCGGACCTGCTGCTGCGCACCGTCCCGCTCCTGTCGGCGCGCTTCCCGGAGCTGCGCGTGGTTTTTGCGGGGGAATATCGCATCCGCTACGAGCACTTTTACGAGCGATGCCTGCCGCTCATCGAAAGCCTCGATGACCGTGTGGTGTTCCTGGGATTGATCCGGGATCCTCAGGTGCTGGCCAACTTCTACGCGATGTGCGACGTACTGGTGCTGCCCAGCGGCACGGAGTGCTTCGGGTTGGTCCAGGCTGAGGCGATGCTCTGCGGCACGCCGGTGGTCGTGAGCGATACGCCGGGCGCGCGGGAAGTCGTTCGCGTGACCGGGATGGGCGAGATCGTGCCGCGCGGGGACGTTGCCGCCCTCGCGGAGGCGATCGCGCGGGTGCTCAACGACCGTTCGCGCTATATCCAGCCTCCAGAGCGTATTGCCGCCACCTTCAGCCTCGAGGGCACGGTCACCGCGTACGAGGAGGTCTTCCAGGAAGCGCTCGCTGCCTGGAAAGAAGCGCGAGGGAATCCTCGGTAATCCCAAGCCCGTTTGGACTTCCGGCGCTCGAGTTAACATAAGCGGCACGAGACCGCGCGGGCGGTCCCGTGCCGCTTATCCTTCGCACAAGACCCTACGGCACGCGAACGACGTAGGTCCCGGCGATCTTGTCGTGCCAGCCCTGTTTCTCCGGGTCCCACAGGATCCACAGGAACCCCAGGTAGAACACCACCCCGCTGACCGCGTAGCCGATCACTCGCAGGATCGCCTTGCCGATGGTAAGCGGTTGTCCCTGGGTGTCGACAACCCTGATCTTCATAACCTTCTTGCCGATCGTCTGGCCCGTGGTCGTCCAGAAGTAGATCAGGTAGCCCCAGGTGATCACCATGATCGCAAGCCAGCCGAGGAAGATAAACACCCCGCCGATTCCGCGGATCCTTCCCAACCCCATGCCGAAGATTGCCCACACGATCATATCCACCACGGAAAGGATCACCGCGTCGATCAGGTAGGCCACCAGCCGCGTCCCGAAATCCGCTCGCTCACCCATCAGAACAACCTCCTCCGACCAACATCACCAGCCCAAGGACCTCACCAGCATTTCCCCCTGCACCTCCTTTTGAAGATCTGGCTACGTCTGCTCCGGTCCGGCCTTGAGCGGAAAGCGTCCGGCCAGCAGGCCGGCCTGCGACGCTAGCCGCACCAACCGAATCCCCACCAGGGTGGCGACCAGCAGTTGGTCCACAACCACGCGAGCACACCACCGGTCGCCGGGAATCAGGCGGTTCGCCAGCAGGTGGACTGCGGCCACGACCAGCAGGCACGCGAGCAGCAACAGTTCCAGGACCGATGCCGCGCCCAGGTTTCCCCACAGGAAACGCCAACCCCCGATGATTCCCCGGAGGAGATTAGCCCTCCCGTTGACCGCGATCCAGACGCGCGCGTACCCGAACCACCAGGGAAGCAGCAGCAGAAACGCCGTCAGCAACAGGGTCGCAGGCAATGTGAGACCGAGCCCCAGCGACGGCGCGCGTGTGTAGGCCCAGGCGAGCAGGCCGACCGTTGCCCCAAGCGCTCCTTCCAGAAGCACCACTTCTACCAGCAGCAACCCGACAAAGGACGGTCCCCAGCGTGCCAGGCCGGAAGCGAAAGCGTTCCAGAGGCGTTGCGCGTCCCCGGAGTATACGGACAGGGCACCCGCACTGAGCGCGACGAAGGGCAGGTTCGCCAGCAGAGGCCACGCCGGAAGCGTGCGGAGGATAGGCCGCAGGAACGCGACCAGGGCATCTGGGTCGTGCCAAGCTGTCCGAAGTACCCCGGCAACGAGCCACGCATCTACCCCGTCCGCGAGCTCGTGGGAAGCAAGCCGGTACCCGAGGGTGCGAAGGAGCACCTGTTCGGCAGGGACGAGCACCGCCAGGGACAACAAAAGCAATGTCCCGTAGAACACCAAGACCAGCGGCCACCACCGCACGACCAGCGCGACCCCGCGGCAAAACGCCTGCCAGGCTCCGATGCGCTTCACCACAGCCCTCCCAGGAAGGACAGCCACTGCTCTACGGTGAGGAGCCACGAACGGGAAATGCGTGCCAGCGCAACCCACTGCGGTCGCAGGGTGTAGCTGTTGTTGTAGGGCAGGGTGTCCACGCACAGCTTCGCTGCGGGGTCCGCCTGGACCCAGAGGACGGGCGCATCTCCTGTGTATCGGTACTGAACGGTGTCCTGGCCGCCTTCCCATCGCTCCCATACCTGACGGCCGTCCGCGAAGGTCACCTGGACCTCGACCGGCAGCGCGACTCCGCCTCTCCGCGCGAGGTCCACTTCGCAGGCATAGGGTGCGCGGCGCGAGCAGCGGAGGCCCGTCACCTCCACATCGAAGGCTTCCTGGCTCCGAAGCAGTCCCTCGAGCCACTCCGCCGCGTCGTTTCCGGCGACCTCCCGCACAACTCCAAGGAAATCCTCCGTCCTTGGGTGAGCAAAGCGGTATCGCTGGTAGTATGTGTGCATCACCGCGAGCCAGCGCTCCGCGCCGGTCAGCCGCTCCATCGTGGCGAGGATGACCGCGGGTTTGCTGTAGACCGCGATCGCATAGTCGGTCATCCCATAGTCCCAGGCCTTGCCGTCCGCTGGCAACGACGGGTTGAGCCAGTACTGAAACCGGGTTCCTTCCAGGTAGGTGTCGCCCAGGAGGGCCGGCCTGGAGGACGGAGGGTAGTAAAGGTCCATGAAGCGCACCGAGGAGTACTCCGCAAACCCCTCGTCCAGCCAGGGTTCCTCGGCCTCGTTCGTGGCTACGGTGGACTGCCACCACTGGTGCGCGATCTCGTGGGCGGTCACCATCTCCGGGAAGCTATTGCCCAGGAGGCTTGCCGGGAAGGGTGTGGGCGGGCCGGCCGTGACGAGCATCGGGTACTCCATTCCCCCGGCTCCGCCCGCCATCTCCGGCACATCCACGATCGTGAGGCGCGGATAAGGGTAGGGTCCGAACCAAGCCCCGTACGTGCGCAGTGCGCGTTCGGCAACCTCCAGGTATCGTTCTACATACGCCGCGTGGTTCGGGGCATACAGCAGCACGACTTCGGTCGCATCGACCTGTTTCCGCGCCTCTCGAAAGTCGGGCCAGGCCGTCCAGGCAAAGTCGATCACCGCTTCGGCGTGGAAGTGGTAGGTTACGGTGCCGTCGTCGTTGGTCGTGTGCCCGATTTCGACTCCGGTCGCTCCGACACGGTAGGCCTCGGGAACGGTGACAAACACGTCATAATTCCCAAAGTCGGCATAGAACTCGCTATTCGCGTGAAATGGATGGGCATTCCAGCCGCGCCCTGGTTCGTATACCCCGAGTTTCGGAAACCACTGGCCGACCATGTGGAAGGTATCGGCGAAGCCGGTGCGGGCAAAGACGCGGGGCAGTTGGGCCCGGAAATCGACCTCCAGGGATAGGGTGTCTCCCGGTTCCAGAGGAACGGGCAGGGTGGTCGTCATCAGCGTCTCACGGACCAGCGTGCGCGGCAACAGGTCCTCTCCTTCCCAGATCAGCCGTTCCACCTCCACGCTTCCCGGCGAACCCGGATCAAAGCCATACCCGCGGTGCGAGCCCAGGGTTTCCCTGAGGAAAAGCGTCTCCGTGTCCCGAAAGGCGTTCAGGTAGAGATGAAAGACGAGCCGGTCGATTGTATCCGCTGTGCGGTTCGTGTAGGTAATGGTTTCGTGAGCGTCGAGCGTGTGGGCGACCGGGTCCAGGCGCACCTGGATCCGGTACGAGGCGACAGGCGGAACTTCCGGCCATCCCCCACTTTGGGGTGGAAGTGCCGGAGACCACAGGGCTCCGAGGAGCAAAGCGATCGCCCAAGCCGGGGTGAAGAGCCGGGGCCACACGCCACCGCGCGCCATGTGCGCTCTCCTTGGGTGCGA
>JBDOIE010000225.1:0-6752 GCA_041082245.1 Chloroflexia bacterium | reverse complement strand
GCGCCAGTTCCCGGGCAGCCTCCAGTGATCCTCCCACAAGAAGCACCAGAACGCGTTGCTCTGCGCGGCTGTAACGGAGCACAACGGCTTGCGGAAGGGCTTTCCCGATCACGGTGGGCAGGAGACGTTGCAGTTCCGGAAGCAGTTGCTCGAGCGGCGGCACGAGGACGGGGCAGGCAGCCAGAGGGACCACCACGCGGCTTCCGGCGGCATGAAAGCCTGCCTGCCCCTCCGGGGAAACGTGCAATTCGGCCGTATGCCGGTAGCCCCAGGGATCCTCCATCCCGAGCACGGGAGCGACCGGAGGATCGGGGATGCCCCCCAGAAAGCGGCACTGCTCCTCCACGATCGCGCGTTTGAACCGGAGCTGTGCCGGGGGAGCAATGTGCTGCCAGGAACAGCCGCCGCACCGGCCGAACAACGGGCACCGGGGGCTCGTCCGCTCGGGAGAAGGAACCTGTATCCCCTCGACTACGGCGCGCGCGTAGCGGGATCGGGCCTGCACAAGGCGCGCCGCCACGACATCTCCCGCCACGCCCCCCTGGACAAAGACCACGCGTCCACGGTAACGCGCGACGGCTTCCCCGCCCTGGGCCATCCCCTCGAGGCAAAGCCCCTCCAGACGTGCGGGCCATCCCTCGCGTTCCCCGAGAGAAGGGCGGCCATCCATAGGCCCGTTTCCTTTAGGCGTTTCCCTTGGGCAGAGTAAAGTAGAAGGTGCTTCCCTGCCCCGGAGCGCTGCGCACGCCGATGTGGCCCCCGTGTGCCTCGACGATGCGCTTGGCGATCGCCAGCCCCAGCCCTACGCCACCGAAGGCGCGCGTGGTGGAACTGTCCACCTGGTAGAAACGCTCAAAGATCCGCTCGTGGTGTTCGGGGGCGATCCCGATCCCGGTGTCCGAAATCTCGCCGTACACGCCTTCGCCAGCATCCTGGAGCCGCACGCAAACTTTGCCTCCTCCAGGGCTGAACTTGATCGCATTGTCCAGCAGGTGCAGGAAAAGCAGTTCCAACGCGTCCGCATCGGCGGTGATGTTCAGATCATCCGGTATCTCGGAAACGATCTCGACGTCCGCCTCTCGCGCCCGCTCCTGCACCAGGGCGATCGCCAGGGAAGCGATTTCCCCCAGCGACACCGGTGTGCGGGACAGGACGATGCGGCTGCTTTCCTGGAGGAAAAGGATGTCGTTCACCCGCCGGATGACCTGTTCCGTGCTCTCGACGATCGTCCGCAAGGCCTCGCGCTGTGCGTCGGTCAGCGGGCCAGCGCGTCCTTCGAGCAGGAAATGGGCATACCCCTTGATCGCCGTGAGCGGCGTGCGCAGCTCGTGGGACACTGTGGAAACGAATTCGGATTTTTGGCGGTCGAGCGTCTGCAGCTGTTTGTGGGCCCATTCCAGCTCGGCCACTTTCTGCTCCAGCCGGGACACCAGACGGTAACTGTACTCGCGCAGATACCTCAGTTCTTCCTCCGGGGGCACACGTTCCCGCATGCCCTGGAGATAGGCCTCGATCTGCGCCGGAAGAGCGTCCACGTCGACCGGCTTCTGGAGGTAGCCGTCGCAGCCGGCCACGAGCGTCCGTTCCCGGTCGCCTTTCATCACCGCGCTGGCGGTGAGCGCGACGATGGGCACCCGCGACAGGGATGGGATGCTGCGCAAACGCGTGGTCACCTCGAATCCGTCCATGCCGGGGATGCTGATGTCCACGAGGATCAGGTCGGGACGCTCCTGCTCCGCGAGGCGCAGGGCGGTCAACCCATCCTCGGCTTCGAGCACTTCGTAGCCGTGCGCCTCCAGGATGCGGCGCACAAGCACGCGGCTTTCCGGGTTGTCCTCCACATAGAGGACTTTCATAAGGCCTCCTGACCGCGAAGCATGCCCGAACGCCAGGTGGGCATATCGCGCACCCGCAAGCAGCTACCCGCGGTCACATTCTGGGAACATCGCCCATCCCTTGCTCCGGCACCTCTGCCGGTGGATGGGCCCGCACCGGAAGGGTGAAATAGAAGGTGCTGCCGTACCCCAGGCGGCTGGTCGCCCAGATGGTGCCGCCGTGCAGTTCGACCAGCGCCTTGGCGATCGTCAAGCCCAACCCGCTTCCGCCGATCGCGCGGGACGCGGTATTATCGACCCGGTAGAAACGTTCGAAGATGTGCGGAAGCGCATCTTCGGGGATGCCGATCCCCTGATCCTGAACGCTCACCAGCAAGAAGGGCACCGGTGTGGAGACCCCGAGCTCCGCAGCGCGTGCCGGCTCGGTGATCTGCTCAGCCCTCAGGACGATCTCGCCGCCGGCCGGGGAGTACTTGACCGCGTTCTCGATCAGATTCTTCAGGATCGAACGCACCTTGTCCCGGTCCATATAGGTTGAGGGTAGGTCGGCCGGGATGTCGACCAGCAAGGTGTGCCGATCTCCCATCTGGGAATCCAGCTGGGAGGCCATGCTGGCCACCAGCTCGGCCAGACTCACCGCGCTCCAGTTGGGACGCAGCCGCCCCTGGCCAAGGCGGGAGAGGTTGAGCAGGTCCTCCACCAGGCGCGAAAGGTGATCCGCCTGGCGGAAAATGACCTCGAGAAACGCCCGCTCGTCCTCCCGAGCAAAGTCGCGCGAGAGCAACAGCTCAGCGTAGCCGAGGATCGAGGTCAGCGGCGAACGGAGTTCGTGAGAAACGAGCGAGATGAACCCCATCTTGGCGCGCTCGCTCTCCTCGGCCTGCCGCGCGTCCCGCACCAGGATAACGCGCCCCACCGGGCGATCGCCCGAAACGCAAAGAGGGGCCGCGACCAGCCATATCCGACGCGTAGCATCCCGGAAGTACAGCCAGCCCTCTGTCGTGCCCCGTTCGAGCGTGCGGACGCGTTCCAGAAAGCGCGCCAGGCTGTCCGGCTCCTGTAGCTCCGCTTCCAGGCGGGAGATCAGATAGCCGGGCAGCGAAACCCCTTCAGGGATCGGAAGGTCCAGGCCGAGCAGGCGCACACTGGCCTCGTTGGCCAGAACGACTTCCAGTGTCTCGTCGGTCACGATGATCCCCTCAGGAAGGTTCGCCACCAGGCCGGCCAGCCACTCGCGCTTTTCCCGGATCTCGTTGTAGAGCCGCGTCGTGCCGATCGCAGCCGCTGCCAGGTCGGCAAGCATCTCCGCTAGCTGCAGGTCCTCCTCGTCGTAGGCGCTCAGGCTGGAGCTCTCCAGGTTCAGCACGCCGACGACCTCGCCGCGCCATCGGATCGGCACCGTGAGCTGAGAGCGCGTCTCCGGCCGGACAGCCAGGTAATCCTCGACCTCCCGGACATCGGGGATCAAGGCCGGCTTGCCGGTGCGCGCGACCCACCCGACGATCCCGACCTCCCAGCTGATCGCGGGGGAAGCCATCAGCGCGTCGTCCGCGGTGACGTCCGGAGCATAGCCGGAGAGCGCCTGGATGGTGCATTGCTGCTTTTCCCGGTCCACGGTCACCACCAGGCCGGCGTCGCTATCCGTGAGTTCGATCGCTTTCAGCAGCAGGAGGCTGTAGATCCGCCCCTCCTCGAGTGTCGCGGTCACTTCCCGACCGAAGGTCAGGAGCAGGTTCAGTTCCTCCAGCCGCCGTCCCATGGTATCCAGCGGTCCCACGTCCGGCGCAGTCTGCTGGATGGCGACGCTCAGGAGCGGGGCAAGCGCCGTGAGGATCTCCAGATCGGTTTGGTCAAAGGCGTTCGGCATCGTGCTCACGAGCGCGAGGGTACCCACGAGATGGTCGCCCTGCAAGAGGGGGACACCGATATAGGAGCGGTAGGCTGGTGCCTGGGTCCCATCGGTTCGCGCGCCCAGGTCGGAGATCAGGAGCGGGGTACGCTGGAAGCTAACCCAGTTGCTGTAGCTATCCACCGCGCCACCGTGCCCCACGAACAACCGGCTGTTGGCGCAGCGCACGAGGGGCGTTTCCTGGCGCGCACCCCAAAGAAGGAGCTGCCCGTCCTCGTGGGGGATGAGCTGCTGGAGACCGGAGAAAAGCGCCTGCACAAGCTGGTCGAGGTCCTTGGTCCCGATGAGCGTTCGCCCCAGGGAAGAGAGGATCTCGGCCGCCCCCTGCTTGCGCCCCAGGTCCGGCCACCGGGTCGTACAAAGGCGAAGCCAGCGCCGGCGCGCCTGGTGACAGAGCGAGTGCAGCGCTGCTACGGTGTGTTCCGGGCGCTCGACACCGTCGTGGCCCATCTCCAGGGCCTCCTCGAGCGTGCGCTCCGAAGCGTCGAGCAGGGAAACCGTCTGCAGCAGCCGGGCCTCGGACGGAAGATCTGCCACTTGCTCTTGTTCCTGGGAAAGAAAGCGGGCCACGGGGGCAAAGTCCTGGCACGCCAGCCCCTGCAACAGGGCATCCAAACACTCCGCAATCCGCTTCCCCAGGGTAGGTGAGAGCGTGCGCGCCTCCCCTTCCAGGCGCAGCCAGTAGAAGACACGCAAGGCCAGCCGGTCCAGCGCCGCTCGCATGCCTTGCACCAGTTCGCTCGTGCTTTCCCCGGCCCGTGCCGCCATCGCCCCGTCCCGGAAACTGTCGCTTCTATTATGCATTATATCACTGCTGACCGTTCAGGGCAAGGCGCCAACCCCAGTTCGGATGAACTGTCCTATGGTCGCGAGCTGCGCACGGTGGTTTCTCCCTTCGAATGCGGGGCTGGGTAGGCAAGTGCGCTGCCCTTGCCTACCTAGCCCCGCACCCGGCGTTTCCGACCTGGACCAGCAGGGACTCGGGTCCGGAGGATGGCGGCTACAGTCGCGTGCCTCAAAGGGTCACGGGCTTTACAGGGGCACTTCGGCCCCGGAGCGCCTTTCCCCCCAGTCCCGTGTACCCGGGCGGATGCCGGTGGCCTACCGCCGTCACAGCGGCAGTGCCCCGAGCTCCGCCATCCGGCTGTTGCTTGAAATCGCCAAAGCGCCCCGAGCAACTCCCGCACTGGCCGGGAGGTGGGAATTCCACTTGCGTAAGGTTGCGCCTGTGCCTATAATCGGTAAGCGCAGCCGTCAAACGGGCACAAGGGGGCAGACTTGGACGTTTCCGTCGTGGTACCGACCTACAACGAGGCCCAGGCACTTCCCGAGCTGGTGCGACGGCTCTTTGCTGCGCTCGAAGCGGCCGGCCGCCAGGCAGAGCTGGTGATTGTCGACGACAGCTCCCCCGATGGCACCGGGGACGTAGCGGAAGCGCTTGCGCAACGCTATCCAGTGCGCGTCCTGCATCGGCCGCCCCGTTCCGGCCTGGCTTCCGCGGTGCTGGACGGCCTGGCGCATGCCCGCGGGCAGATCCTCGTGGTGATGGACGCGGACCTCAGCCACCCACCGGAGGTCGTCCCGCGCCTGGTGGAGGCGATCGAGGCGGGAGCGGAGCTCGCGGTCGCCAGCCGTTACATCCCTGGGGGTGGTGTAGAGGCGTGGCCCTGGCGGCGCCGGTTCGTCTCTCAGGTGGCAAACCTGCTGGCGCGGCCGTTCGTTCCGATCCGGGATGCCACGTCCGGTTTCTTCGCCCTGCGACGAGAGGTGATCGAAGGGGTTGCTCTGGACCCGATCGGTTTCAAGATCGGCCTGGAGATCATGGCGAAGGGCCGTTACCGGCGCTTTCGGGAAGTGCCCTATATCTTCGCAGATCGGCGGTTCGGCCGGAGCAAGTTCGGCACACGTCAGGTGCTGGACTACCTGCGTCAGTTGGCCCGGCTATGGCGCCGCCGGGTTAGAGCACGAGCAGTTCCCTGGGGAACTGGGTCAGACACAGCCCCGCGGCAGAAGTGACCAGGATATCGTCCTCGATGCGTACCCCGCCGAGGCCTTCGATGTAAATGCCGGGCTCTACCGTGAAGGTCATCCCCGGAAGAAGCACTTCCGTGTTTCCTTCGACAATATAGGGCGGCTCGTGCACCTCGAGGCCCAGCCCGTGGCCTGTGCGGTGGAGGAACTGCGCGCCGTACCCGGCTTCGGCAATGACCGTGCGCGCGGCGCGATCCACCTCCTGAGCCGGAAGTCCGGGGCGCACGGCATCCCGCCCGGCGGCGTTTGCCTGCAAGACCAGGTCGTAGATGCGCCGCAGCGCTTCGGGCGGCCGGCCCAGGGCGACCGTCCGCGTGATGTCGGCAAAGTACCCGTCCACGCTGACCGCCCAGTCCAGCGTGATCAGCTCTCCCCGCTCGATCGGACGGTCCGAGGGCGCAGCGTGGGGAGAGGCGCCACGAGGACCAGAGACCACGATCGGTTCCTCCTGGAAGGGGTCCGCACCCGCTTCGGCAACCGCCCATTGCCAGGCCCGGGCTACCTCGCGCTCCGTAAGCCCTGGGCGGAGACGGGCCAGTACATCGTGTAGCCCCTGCTCGAGCAGATCTGCCGCGCGGCGCATACAGGCGATCTCCTCCGGGGCTTTGGCGATCCGCAACGCAGCCAGCAGGGCATCCGCCGGTTCGACCCGACAGCCCGGGAACGCTTCTTGAAGCACTCGCCACTCGAGCAACCGCATATGCCGCTCTTCCACCCCGATCCGCTCGCCCGCCAGGCGAAGGAATTCCCCAAGGCGGGAAATTGCGCGCGCCGGCCCCTCTTCGTCGCTCCAGGGGAAAAACTCCACCTCGGGGCCGACCTGATTCCGGGCCCGGGGTACCTCGAGCGCCGGGAGCAGTAGCACCGGCGGCCGTTCGCGTGCGAATACGGCCAGGGTCACGCGTTCGCTCAGCCCCATCGCCAGGCCGCATACATAGCGCAGGTTTGGCCCGGGGACCAGCGCCACACCGGCCAGG
>JBDOIE010000223.1:0-6358 GCA_041082245.1 Chloroflexia bacterium | reverse complement strand
GCGTGCAGAGCACGTCCACCGTTTGCTGGATCGCCACTTCCGCGCAGGGGTTCGTCGCGGTGAGCACGACGAGGTAACTGCCCGGCGCGGCGTACGTATGCTGCACCACCTGCCCCTGCGCGAAGGCGCCGTCGCCGAACGACCAGGTGTAGGCAATCGGCCCGTCCCCGGCGCCTACGGTCGCGGTGAACGTGGCCGGCTGCCCGGCGCGCAGCGGCTCCGGGCGATAGGCAAAGATCAGGTCCGTCGGGTCGGTGCAGGTCACCACCACGGTAGCGCTCGCCGTCGCTTCGGCACAGGCGTTCACCGCGTGCAGCGTGACTTCGTAGGCGCCGGCTTCCGGATAGGTGTGTACGGGGTTGGGAAGCGTAGAGGTCGTCCCGTCGCCGAACTCCCAGAGGAGATCGGCCGGGCCGCTGACGGTGGAGGTGAACTGCACCGTCAGCAGGTTCGCCGTCCAGGTAAAGGCGGCCGAAGGTGCGGGCACCACTTCGAGCCGTTCGACCGCGCGATCGCTTCCCACGGTGTTCGAGACGGTCAACGTCACCGTGTAGGTGCCGACCCCCGGGAAGGTGTGGCGGGGGAACTGGCGGCGGCTTGTCGTTCCGTCCCCGAAATCCCAGTGCCACCAGACGGCGTCCTGACTTTCGTCGAAGAAGGCCACCTCGCTCCCCGGGCAGAGGGCAGTGTGGGAGAACGCCGCCACGGGCGCCTGTGTCGGCAAGGGACGTACCGTCAGCCGGTCCGTCGCCACCGCCGTCCCGCATTCCCCGGAAAGTGTCAAGGTGACACCGTACGTCCCTGGGAGCGCGTAGGTATGCGTGGGGTTAAAGAGCGCGGAGCTGTCGCCGTCGCCGAACTCCCACCGGATCTCTTCCGGCGGCACGGTCGAGGTGGAACGGTTCAGGAACTCGACCACCGTGGGCGTGTAGATGCTGCGGGGGTCCACTTCGAACGCGGCCTGCGTTTCTCCCTCTTCCCAGGCGACCTGCCACCAGTCGAGGAAGGGGGAGGCGGACGGCTGGCGTTCCATCTCGACCTGGAGCCGCAGCCGCCGGTAGGTCTCCGGTGCAAGGGATGACAGATCGAACGGACTCGGGACATCGGCGTACAGGAGGGTACCGCTGATGTCGAGCAGGTTCACGGTGAGCGTGGTGCCGCTCGGTGCCCAGCCGTCGTAAGTGAGCTCGCCCCAGCGCTCGACACACCGCCCGATCGGGATGGAGATACCCTCCCCCCGGCGCGGCCGGCCCTCGATCTGGATCCAGCTGAGGACAGGTGTCGTCTGGGGGTCGACGCGGCTCAAGGTCACCCGATACTGCAGGTAGCGGGCAAGCGGGGAAGGAACCACGGCACCGTTGAGGACAGGCGCCCATGCGCTCCAGGTGGCATCGGGTACCGGGGTGTTCCCGGTGCGGGTCTCGACGGCGATATGCTCCAGCCAGAGGCCTGTCCAGCGAACGGTGCCCCAGGCCAGGAGATCCCCGAAACCGTGGACGGTGGAGGTGTAAATGCCACTGGGGAGAAAGGTGCCATCCGTGGTGGCGATAAACACGTCGCCGGCATCGGCGCGGTCGTCGCTCCAGAGCACGGCAACGCCTGGTGTCAGGCTGCTTTGCGTCAGCGCGAGGTCGGCCCGCGTGACGTAGGGGATGGCGTCGCCCGCATGCAGCGGGATCTGCCAGACGCTGCCGTTGTACGAGGCTAGCCATACCTCGGGGAAAGCGCCCGGGTATGTCGCGAGCCACGCGGCGTAGGCCGTGGAACCCATGGTGAGCGCGGCCGGCCGCTGCGCGCCGGCGCCCATGGTCACGGAACCCAACTCTACCCAGCCCAGGGACATCATATCGTAGCGCGCATGGTACACGTCGCTGGTGCCGCTGCGCCCGTCGCTCCACAGGCAGTGGACGTTTCCCCCGGAAAGAAAGAGCACGGGGTCGTGCTGGGCGCTTCCCGTAGGCCCCGTGGCGACCACCTCGTTGGGCCAGATACCACCGGTCATCCGACGGGCTGCACGGATGTCCGTCTGCCCGTCCGCAGCTTCGTGCTCCCAGGCTACCCACACGTTCCCGGTCGTGGGATCGAGCAGGACGGATGGCTCCGCCTGGGCTGTGCCGCTGGGAGGCTCCTGGATGACGTTCTCCGCAGGATCCCAGTAGACCCCGCCGTCGCGGCTCCGCCGGGCAAAGATGTCCGGGTCGCCCGGGGAGGGTTCCGCGCGATAGACCAGATAGACGGTGGGATAGGACGAAAGGTAGGCCGCCGCGAGGTCCGGCTCCGCGCCGCCGGGGACGAGGAGCACGTCGGTCAGCCAGGTCTGACCGTAGTCGGACGAGCGGGTGTAATGGATGCCCGCGTCGTCTTCCCATACGACGTGGAGGGCACTGCCCAGTACGGCGATCGCCGGCCGGCGCTGGTCTCCGGCGTTATCGATCACGTTGAGACGACGGTTTGCGGACCAGGTCCGCCCACCGTCGCCCGAACGGGAGAAGTAGATGTCGAGGTCCCCGTTGCGCCCGTCGGCCCAGACGGCCAGGATGTACTGCAGGTCGCGGCCGCGGCCGGCCGGGACGAACACAAAGGCGGCATCTACCTGAGCCTGAAGGCCGGTGGAGACGTCGTTCACCCGGACATCGGGGGTGAACTGCGAGAGCCGGAGCAGCCCCGGGGCTCCGAGCAGGTCGATGCCGATTCCCCTTCCCGGATAGAAATCCTCCCAGTTGTCCTGCCGCCAGGTAACCGTCTCCGCAACCTGGAGGAACCCGTCCTGCGCGTGCAGGTTCGTGGCTTGCTCCAGGCCGGATATATCCTGAAAGTCGTCGCGGAAGTACGCGTTTCCTGCTGCCGGGATCGCCGGGCGAAGGGGGCTGGTGGCCCGGGCGGCCGGCACGAGGGTGACCAGAAGCAGTGTGCCGATGATTACGGCAGTGATCTTTCCTTTCATCTCTCCGGTGCTCCTTCTACCTGAACGGGAACGGTTTTCGCGGCTTCGGACGGCCCCGTTCTCCCATCCCGTGCGGCCCGCGCGTCTTGGCGGAACCGGGAGACACCCCGGCTTCTGCGGGACAGCGCGCGTCTCCCGGGGAAAGTGTAGCGGTGACCACCTCCTTTCCTAAACGACCTCCGCACGCGCCAGCCCCAGTGGCAGGCTCGCCCAGGCGGAAAAACCGCGCGGATCCAGAGGTCCGCTACTCCAAGCAGAAGCATTCCCACAACAAGGAATGGCCCAATGGAGCGCAACGATCTTGCAGGCAAGATGAGAAGCACAAGCAGGCCGGCCGGAAAGCACCACAGCCGCGGATATCGGGCCAGAACCGCCGCTCCGAGCGCTCCCAGCCCGACCACCCCGCCCCAGGCTCGCCAGGCACCGACGGCGGCAGTTACTAGCGATGCCCGAGGATGGAACAAGAGGAACGCGGCCAGGAGTGCGCTTCCCGTCCAGAAGAGGATGGCCGTTCCGAGGAACTCCGCCCGGCTCACAGCCAGCGCTCCAGGTATGCTTCGGCCCAGGGGAGGAGCCGTTCCACGAGCCGCCAGAGCCAGACCCATCCGGTGGCCAGGAGCACGAACGCTTCGAAAGGCCCGCCGCGCACAACGCGCCGTATGCCCCAGGGCGGGAAGCGGGCCCACTGGTAGGGGAAAAAGAGGGCAAGGGGTCGGACGCCTCCGTTGAGAAGGTCCAGGAGAAGGTGGGAGAGCCATCCGCCTAAGAAAGCGACGTAGAGCGTGCCAAAGTTCGGCGTGCGCATCGCCCAGCCGGCGAGCCCTAGAAGCCCTCCCACGAGGGCGAGCGCTTCCAGTCCGTGGCAGGGGCCCCGTTCCTGCCCAAGCCATGATGCCCCGGTGAGCCAGGGGCCCCGGTAGCCGCGGGCGCGCAGTTCCCGGGCCAGCCGGAAGAAGCCGTACTCCACTTCCGGGACGGCGGCGCCGAGCGCTCCGGCGAGCAGCGCTTGCTCCCAACCGAGCGGGAGTCCAACCAGGAGGGCGAGCCCCACCCCGGCGGCTCCTCCTGCACTCAGATGCGTGATGGCTTTCATCCCGGTCCTCCCATGTCCACCGCGCACTTGCCGCGTGCCGACACGCGACCATCCCTAGGAGCCACCACCGGCCCGCACCAGCCGTTCCAGCCCGACCAGGGGATCCACCCGGGCGGCTCGAAAGCCCCCGCGAGCCAGCTCCAGAGTTACCGCTTGCACGACCGTGTCGTCCTCGCCGCCGAGGAGGACCGTCTCCTCGGTGAGATGGGGCAGAACCGGCGCGAGCAGGTCGGCCACATCCGGGAGGGTACGCCTGTGATAGCCAGGCACCTCGACCGGGAGCAGGGCACGTTGCTCCTCCCGGTACACCCGGGCGATCGTGCGGCGGTAGAGCGGCTCCAGTCCCCCGGGATGCTGCTGCGGGCACGCCGTCGCCTCCGGGTCGAAAGGGGTCACTTCCCAGAACCAGGCCCCCAGGTAGAGCGCGACGCCCCGGGGCACGTCGCCGGCTGCGCGGACGGCGATCGAGGGGGGAAGGGCGTAGGCGAGGGGGAAAGACTCTGGCACCGGGCCGGCCTCCTCCAGGAGTGGGATCGCGACCACCGCTGGCCGGCCGCCAGCGATCCGCTCGAGGAGCGACCACCAAACCGTCCAGCCGGCCGCATCCCAGCGGGCGACACGCCGGGCACGCGCCCCTGCGAGGGCAAGCGCTTCCTCGCCCACCGCGCCCTCTGTGAAGGCTGCGGGGAGGGAGCCTCCGCCCGCTTCCGTGCGCCAGTGCAGCGTGAGCAGTCCGTGCGCGAAGCACCAGCGATCCATCCTCTACCCTCCCTCGCTCAGGCGCAGCACCCGCTGCGGGGGAATGGGCAAGTCGAAAAGCCCGTAGAAACGGATGATGGCCTGATAGGAGAGCGTCACCGTGATCGGCTCGAGGTAAGGGGCAAACGAAGGCACGATCTCCAGTTCTGCCCGGGCGGGGTCCAGACGATGCAGGGAGAGGATCTCCGCGGCGCGGGTGCGGACCTCTTCTGTATCCCCGCCTTCCGCCGCGGCCAGGCGGGCGATCTCTTCCGCTGCAGCGCGTGTCTGGCGGGTGAGGTAATAGGCGTGGAGCGCCTGAACGGCGCCGATGGCCAGGAGCAGGGCAATGCCGCTAACGACGGCAAATTCGATCAAGGCCTGACCCTTTCGGAGCATCATTTCACCTCCGTTTCCGAAAGCACCGTCAGCGTGAGGTCGAACCACCAGACGCGTACCGGGACGTGTGCCCGGGCAGAGACCGTCGGGTAAACGTGTGGCCGATCCGGGGCAAACGGGCTGTACCAGGGCCGCTCGGGCGAGCCGTAGCCGAGCGCGATTTCGGTGCGCGCCGCGATCGCTTCAGGGGCATCCGCGAGGCCGGACGGGCGCAGGGCGAGACCCTGGCAGAAGACGGCGCGTACGGTCTCGCTCACCGCGGTGCGGGCGAACGTCAGGTCCGGCTCGCCGTAGGAGGCGTACTCGATCCGGCGCGCGCCGGCCCGCGTGGCTACGCCGAGCGCATCGCTCGCGTGAGCCCGTACATCGTACAGCGCGGCCAGGCTCAGGGCAAAGAGGAAGAGCAGCAGGATCACGGGGATCAATACCGCAAAGAGCACCAGCACCTGGCCACGAGGACTCTGCGGGGAACGGCGTTGGAGATGCGATGCTTTGTGCATCCCAGGACCTCCTCACCATTTCCAGCCGACCACCACGGCCGCGTTCAGGATGTCCCCATCCCACCAGGGCGCCATCCCGATCACCACCCCACTGATCGGCTTCTGGTCGAAACGACGAAGCAGAAAAGCCCCGTAAGCGACGCATCTAGGATCGCACATATCAAATGATTCCCAACGTGTTGCGGGAGCGGCGTAAATATAATACTCTGGTGCGTAGAGGGCGAGGGCTGCGTGATCGGGAGCAGCATCTCCTCCCGCCGCCCAGAACTGCTGCCGCCACACTGTGTCCTCAAACCCCTCCGTCCCGTACTGCCGAAAGTGGTCCCGCCAGGCCCGCGCATACCCATCCGCCAGCTCCTGCCACTCCCAGAGGTACGGCACCGGCCCCATCCCTCCGTCTGCGCGCCAGCAGTTCACCTTCTCGTACAACTTCTGCCGCACCAGCTCCACCCGCTCCTCCACCGTGAACGGCAGGGGGGTGGGAACCGCCGTCGCCCGGACCACCGTCGGCACCCGCGTCGCCACCACCGGCACCGCCGTCGGCAACGGCACCAGCGCGATCGGATGCCGGGACACCTCGCCGGCCTTCACCACCGTTTCCCGCCCGTACTCCTGGTACCCCGGGGCCCGAACCTTGATCGCCACCCGGTGCGGGCAGGCCTCCCCGGGGATCCGCAGGCGGAC
>JBDOIE010000216.1:0-3550 GCA_041082245.1 Chloroflexia bacterium | reverse complement strand
CCCTCGCCGGAGGAGGTGCTCTTTGTGGCCCTCATCTGGCACCAGCATCAGCCGCTGTACTACAAGGACCCTCAGACCGGCCTCTACGCCAAGCCCTGGGTGCGCGTGCATGCCGCCAAAGACTATGTGGACATGGCGACGCTGGTGGAACAGTACCCGCGCGTGCACGTCACCTTCAACCTCACCCCGAGCCTGCTCCGCCAGCTGGACGACATCGCCTCCGGCGCGCGCGACCTCTACTGGGCGATGACCGAAATCCCTGCGGACCGCCTGACCGAGGAACAGAAGGTCTTTCTCCTCCAGCGCTTCTTCGACACGAACCGCAAGGTGATCGCGCGCTTTCCCCGTTACCAGGAGCTGCTAGAAATGCGGCGGACGGATTTCAGCGACGCCGGCCTGCGCGCGACCGCCGCCCGCTGGTCCGAACAGGACTTTCGCGACCTGCAGGTGCTTTTCAACCTGGCCTGGACTGACCCCGACTGGCTGGCCCAGCAGCCGTTGCGGGCGCTCGTGGAAAAGGGGCGCGATTTCGACGAGGCCGACAAGGCCGTTGTGCTGAACGAGCACCTCCGTCTGGTGAAGGAGGTTGTGCCAGTCCACCGCCGCCTCCAGGAAGCCGGGCAGATCGAGGTGACGATGACTCCCTATGCCCATCCGATCCTTCCCCTGCTGGTCGACACTACCCAGGCCAAGATCGCCCGACCCGACATCAACCTCCCCCGCGAGACGTTCAACTACGGCCGGGATGCCCAGGCACAGGTGCAGAAGGGCGTGCAGTTCTACCGGGAACACTTCGGCCGGCCCCCGCGCGGGATGTGGCCGGCCGAAGGGGCCGTCTCCCAGCTCATCGTCACGATGGTCTCCCAGGCCGGCATCCAGTGGATGGCCTCGGACGAGGACGTGCTCGCCTATTCCCTGGGCCTGCCGGGTTTCACTCGTGACGCGCAGGAGACCGTGCAGGAGGCCGATACCCTTTATCGTCCCTACAGCGTGAGCGACGGCCGCAACCCGCCCGTGGCGATCCTCTTCCGCGACCGCACGCTTTCCGACAAGATCAGCTTTACCTACTCGGGCACCAAGGGGGAGCTGGCTGCCGCCGATTTCGTCCAGCGGCTGCACGCGATCAAGGATCGCCTGGAGGCCCAGGGCGCCAGGGGCCCCCACCTGGTCACCGTCATCCTGGACGGGGAGAACGCGTGGGAGTACTACGAGAACGACGGGAAAGAGTTCCTGCATAGCCTGTATCGCCTCCTTTCGGAAGACCCGGAGCTCGTGACCGTGACCCCCTCCGAGTATCTAGCGCGCTTTCCGGAACTGCCAGCGATCGAAACGCTCTGGGCCGGCTCCTGGATCAACCACGACTTTGCCACCTGGATCGGTGAGGAGGAAGAGAACCGCGCCTGGGAGTACCTCCGGATGGTGCGCGACTTCTTGCAGGAATACGTCTCCGGGAAGCGCAAGGCCGACGAGGCGGTGCTCGCCCAGGCGCTGGACCTGATGTATGCCGCCGAGGGCTCGGACTGGTTCTGGTGGTATGGCGCGGACCAGGACAGCGGGGACGATGTCTCCTTCGACCGGCAGTTCCGAAGCACGCTGATGCGCATCTACGAGCTATTCGGGGAGCCGATCCCCGACGAGCTGTACGTGCCGATCATCGCGGAGCGGCCGGCCCCGCCCTCTACCCCGCTGCGGGCACTCTTTACGCCTGCGATCGACGGTGTGCCCGGTCCCGGCGAGTGGGACGCAGCCGGGTTGTATGAGGCGTCGCCCGGTTCCGACCTTCTCCGCTTCTACTACGGCTTCGACCCGGAGAATCTCTACCTGCGGCTGGATGCCGCCCGGCCGTGGGAGGCCATGAAGGCCGCTCAGGTGGGCCTCTACATCTCGGTGCCGGGCGCGACCGCGGTGAACTCGTTCTCGCGCTACGGCGTCACCGCCGAACCGCGCACCGTGCTCGGGTTCGGCGCGGCGTACGAGCTCCTCATCTGGGCAGACGAGCAGGGCCGGGTGCAGGCCGCGCTCTCGCCGGCGCTGGGGAAGAACGCCTGGGGCGACCCGGAGCCGGTCGCCGCCACCGCCGCGGCCAGCGGTACGCTCGAGCTCGCGCTCCCCTTTGCCCGTCTGGGACGCTTCGATGCCGGCGACGTGCTCTACATGCGTGCGGTCGTGTCCGTCGCCCACGTAGATCGGGAACTCCTTCCCGCGGGGGGCGTCGCCAAGATCGTCATCCCGGACCTGGGCCGTACGACCACGGTGCTCCAGGTCGTGGATCCTGCGGGCGACGACTACGGCCCAGGGTCCTATACCTATCCCCTGGACGGAGTCTTCCAGGCCGGCTGTTTCGACCTGGTCACCTTCACCGTGGGCTACGATGAGGAGAACATCGTCTTCAAGTTCGTGATGCGCGGCCCCGTGGAGAACGTCTGGAACTCCCCGAATGGCCTTTCCGTGCAGACCTTCGACATCTACATCGACCAGGATGGCCCGGGCGGCGGGGGCGCGCTCCTGCTCCTTCCCGGGCGGAATGCCGCCCTGCGGGAGGGAGACGGCTGGGAGTACGCGATCTGGGTAGAGGGATGGTATCCTGCGATCTACCGCGCCGGCCCCGACGGAAAGCCGGTCGCCGTAGATACCTCTTTCGACATCATCGCCGATCCGGTGCAACACAAGGTGACAGTGCGCGTGCCGAAACGGGTGCTCGGTGCGGATCCGGCGCGCTGGCGCTACCTGGCGGTGGTCCTCGGGCAGGAAGGGTATCCTTCGAGCGGCGTCTGGCGCGTGCGCGACGTGAATCCGGTGGCGGAGCAGTGGCGCTTCGGCGGCGGTCCTGCGGACACGAACCATACGCGGATCATCGATCTCGCCTGGCCGGCCGGACGCACGCCGACCCAGGAGGAGATGCTCAGCACCTACCCGCCTTCGCAGGAGAAGAACCTCGACCTGCTGGGGCCGGACGACTTTGCCCGGCTCCCGATGCTGGCCGTGGAGTAGCTGGCCCTGGCTTGCGGAACGGGAGCCGTCGGCTCTCGCAGGGCTTTCTAGCGGAAAGCCAAAACGTCGGTTGAGTCGCACGCAAAGCGTGTGGATCGAAACCACGTTTTGGCCCTTCCAGCGCCGCTCTTGGTCTCGATACGGCCCTTACTGGGCCTGCTCGACCGGCGAGCGGCATCTTTTTGTAGGAGAAAGGCCTGCGGTTCTCGCTGCTCCAGTTTCCAGCAAGGGGAAAGAAGAATAGGCTTGTGCCGAGGGTACAGGTCTGTAACCATTTGAGGCCCACGACCGTAGCCGCTATTCTGCCTTCGAAGGAAACTCGCCGTGCTTGGCTCCCTACCATGGGGTAGTTCGTTGGAAACTGAAGTCGCTGAATTTGCAGCTGTGGCGCGATTGTGGTATAATGAATTTTGCTAGGGCGGTTAGCTCAGCCGGTCCAGAGCGCTACGTTGACATCGTAGAGGTCACTGGTTCGAATCCAGTACCGCCCACTGAAAGGCGATGACCAGGACGAGTACCCGGCCGGGTCGGGCGCCAGAGAGGGAGGGTCGGTGGCTGC
>JBDOIE010000159.1:0-13458 GCA_041082245.1 Chloroflexia bacterium | reverse complement strand
GACCGCCACCCCGGCCGCCCCCGCTTCGATCACCGATCCGGCGTTCCCTTCGTGGATGCCGCCGATCGCCACGACCGGGATCGAGACACGCCGGCAGATCTCGGCGAGCCCTTCCAGGCCGATTGGCGGTGCGGCATCGGGTTTGGTGGGCGTGGCAAAGACCGGGCCGGCCCCGATATAGTCGGCGCCCTCCGCTTCGGCTTCCAGGGCCTCCTGGAGGTTGCTCGCGGACACGCCGATGATCTTGCCTGGCCCCATTAGCCGGCGCGCGATGCGGGCCGGGAGGTCGTCCTGTCCCACGTGCACCCCATCGGCATCCACGGCCAGGGCGATGTCCACGCGGTCGTTCACGATGAAGGGGATGCCAGCCGCGCGGGTCAGTTCCCGCAGCGCCTGTGCCTCCTGGAGCAGCTGCCGGGTGGTTCCTTCCTTCTCCCGGTACTGGACGATGGTGGCTCCTCCCCGGATGGCCGCGCGGATCACCTCCACGTGCGGACGTCCCCGGGAGAGCTTGGCGTCCGTAATCACATACAGGGTCCAATCCATCTGTCTCTCCTCCGCTTTACAGCTCGACGACCTTGGCTCCCGCAAGGATTTGCTCCGCGTTGAGGTTGTAGATGGCGTCAAAGAGCGCGACCTTGAAGCTGGCCGGCCCGCGGGCCTGCAAAGCGGCCTGCTCGGCGGCCAGGCCGAAGCAGACCAGCCCGGCGGCAGCGGCCAGGACCGTGTCCGACTCCACCGCGGCAAACGCCGCGATCATCGTCGTGGCCGCGCAACCCGTGCCGGTGATCGTCTTGAGCATCGGGTGTCCGTTGTCGATCCCGAAGGTGCGCTCGCCGTCGGTCACGATGTCCCTGGGGCCGGTAACGGCAACCGTCACGCCGTAACGCTGGGCGAGCGCCCTGGCGACCTGGACGGGATCCTCCACTTCTACCACGGTTTCGACCCCCTTGACCACGCCCCCCATACCCACCAGGGCCCCGATCTCTCCGGAATTTCCGCGCACCACCGCGATCCGCAGCTCTTCCAGCAGGCGCCGGTTGCTTTCCGTGCGCAGGGTTGTTGCCCCGGCTCCTACCGGGTCGAGGACGATCGGGATGCCCAGTTCGTTTGCCCGCCGGCCGGCGACCTCCATAGCTTCTACCCATTCCGGGCTCAGTGTGCCAGGGTTGAGCACAAGGGCGCCGGCCGCCGATACCATCTCTGCGACCTCTTCCTTCGCGTGGGCCATGACGGGCAGTCCGCCGATATGGAGCGTCACATTAGCCGTGTCGTTCATTACCACAAAGTTGGTGATGTGGTGAAGCAGGGGACGCATCTTGCGCACCCGCTCGCGCAGTTCGGCGATCCGTTCCTTGAGGTCCATGGTTACCGCTCCTTTGTCGCTATGCCCAAAACCCAGTAGATGACGAGCGAAACGAGGAAGCTCGGCACCGAGGCTCCCAGCCAGGGGGCACGGTTGGCGATGGCCTGGTAGGCCGCGATCCCGAGCACCCAGGCGAGCATAGCCCACGGGTTGAAGCCGGCCCGGTACCAGTATTCTCCCTGGGGTCGGTACAACTCATCGACCCTGTAGTTCCGCCGCCGGAGGAGGAAATAATCCGCGGCGAGAACGCCGAAAAGCGGGACGAAAACGGAGCCGATGAGCAGCAAAAAGTTCTCGTACTGGGCGATCGGCACGGTAACCGCAAGCAGGAAGCAGAGTGCGCCGATCGCGATCGTGAGCCACCACTGGCGAGCGCGGGGGAAGAGGTTCTGGCTCGAGACGGCGGCAGAGTAGATGTCCGCAAACCCGTTGTCCGTTTCGTCCACGAGGATCAGCAAGAGCGCCAGCCATCCTCCGGCCACGCTGAGGATGGCGGGGATGAGATCGGAGGTGCGGAGGGCCAGGACAAAGAGGGCTCCCAGGCCGTAGAACCACACGTTGGCCACGGTGTAGCCCAGGAAGGTGCCCCAGAAGGCCGGAGCCGAGCGACGGGCGAAGCGGTTATAGTCGGCCACAAGGGGCATCCAGGAGATCGGCATCGCCACCACCAGATCGACTCCCAGCCAGAAGGGGAGCTCCCCGCTCCCCGGGGTGCGCAGCAAGGCCCCGACGTCGTAATGGCGGAAGAGGTAGACCGTGAGGTAGATCGTGATCCCGTAGACCAGCCAGATGGCGAACTTTTCCAGCCACTGGCGGACCACGGCGAGCGGCCCTCCCAGCGCGAGCAGCGTGCACCAGGCGGCGAAAAAGAAGGTCCAGAGGTAGACGGCGGAAAACCCAAACAGGGAGCGAGCGATGGCATCCGCGGCCTGGGCCATGATGATGAGCTCAAAGGCTGCCCAGCCGATGAGTTGCACGATGTTGAGGACTGATGGCAAGTAGGAGCCCCGAAGGCCAAGGACCGGACGCAACATGACCATCGTGGGGATCGCGTGATCGCTCCCGACGATGCCGGCCATTGCCAGGAGGAGGCTACCGACCACCGTGCCGATCCCGATGGCCAGCAGCGCCTGGCGGAGCCCAAGCCCGGGCACCAGGAGCGTTCCGGCGAGCAGCACGAGCAACCCCACCCCCAGGCTCGACCAGAGGGCGAAATAGTCCGGGAGCCTCAGGATGCGGTGGGTTTCCGGCACCGGCTCGATCCCCCACTCGGGGGGTGCCTGGATCTTCACGGTTCACCTCCTGTGGCTGTGTTTGGCCCGCTTTTCCGGACAAAAAAGGCCGTCCCCAGGTGCGGGACGGCTCGATCTTTCAGGCTCACGTTTCCCTCCCTACGCTGGTATGACCCAGATCAGGTTCAAAGGGTCGGCGTCGGTGGCCTTATGCCCTGGACGCCCTCTCAGCCCGGCTCCCCCGGGCTCCCCTGGGAAGGTACTGCCTTATTTTTACCACAAGATGGCCGATTCCGCAAGTTACCACGGCGGCCGGCACGGCTTTCCTGTTTTCCGAAGGGACCAAGCGTCTACGTCTCGAGACGCCGAGCGCGCTACGTAGCGGTTATGCGAGCGGCCCGCGGGATGCACGGGCCGGGCTTCCGGGTTTCGAAACGCGGCTCGCTGCGTGCGCCGCTACACAGCCGGCGAAGCCGGCCGATGTTTCAGCGGCCGAGAGATCGCGCGTAGGGGCGAGGACCCGCCTCGCCCCCGTATCCAAAGGCGCCGGGGCCATGCAGGCTTCGGTGAGGATCGACCGATGGTTTGGCTCTGGACCACAGGAAAGCTCTGGTCCCCGGGGCCGGGTGCGCGCTACTTTTGTTGGTACCGGGCAGCCTCAACCTCGCGCGTGCCGGGTGTCAAGGCAGGGCTTCTCAATCATCGTGCACCAGCTTGCTATGAAAGTCTATGCAGAAGTAGGGCAACTCCGTAGGAGTTGCCCTACACTGTCCCTTTGTTCATCTCGAGCGCCTATTCCACACACAGGCGGACGAACGGGGGTACCCTCCCGTTGGAAGTCACCTACAAGAATGGCGCGCACCCCCGGGGCTATCGGACTTGACAGCGGGGAACAGGTGTGGTAAAAAAAGAACAGGGCGACGTAGCCAAGCGGCAAGGCAGCGGTCTGCAAAACCGCGACCGCCGGTTCGAATCCGGCCGTCGCCTCTTCAGGAAAAAGGGCCAGGTTTCGGGTTGACCGTTGCTCGGGGAACGCAATGCCGGTTACCCTTCTCAGCCTTCAGGAAGCCGCGCAGCGCTATCGCCTCTCGTCGCGTCGCTTGCAATCGCTCATCCGGGATGGTAGAATCAGGACAATCCACCTGGACGGTAAAGAACTGGTACCGGATGAGGACATTGCAGCGGTGTTGGGACAAGGCGCAGACCGAAGTAGGTGGATGCTGCTCACCGAAGCTATGCAGCGCTACCCGGAAAATGCCAGGGTCCTTCGTAGCCTGGTGATCCGGCGCATTATTACCTCAAAGCGTGTGGGGCGACAGATTGTTGTGGACAGGCAGGAGATTGAGTCTGTTGTCCAGCGGCTGGATCCCAGACAGTGGCTTTCGCTCCGGGGAAGAAGGATTTGCCTGAGCGACGCCAGCCGGAAGTACGGGCTTCTCCCCGCTTCTCTGTCCAGATGGGCGCGGCGCGGCCACATTCGAGTGCTGGGAAGGGAAGGGCGCAAGGTGTACCTGGATGAGGCGGACGTGGCCTATACCTCTGCCCTCGCAGGCATTGCACTCAGACGGGCTTCCAGTTTGTTTCCGAAGTCGCGCTAGGTTGTAGTGGGCAGCTCTGTAAGAGCTGCTATTACTGTAGCTCACAATTTTACTAGTAGCGCAGTTGACAAATGATTGTTCTCATGCTATACTGTCCCCGGCATGATTCTGCCGGGGGTTTGTGTTTCTAGGAGTAGTCCACAACAATCTCTCGCAAGGGGGCAGCGGTGGCAGAGATACAGAAGACGGATGACGGTGTGGTGGTCCGCTTTGCACTGCAGCGTGACGGCGATGCGGATGTTCTGAAGCGGGTATGGGGATGGGCCTACTGGCAGGAAATGCGCGTCACCTGTATCCCTCTGGAAGGGAGATGGCGCGTGACAACCGTGGAACTGTTGGCCCCGCCACAACATCACCCGACGGTGATGGAGATCGTGTCCGGCCATCTGCGTCCCGAGACGGCCCATCACAAGAAATCGAAGATGTTCGGCCCACGAGCACCCGGCGTCTAAGGAACGGGCAGGCGTGGTCGAAGTAACGTTCGGCGATCCGGAGGTCAGATCGTGACCGCTCCCCAATTCCCCGAATCTCTCTTCCTGCTGTTCGTTCTTCTTGACCTTGTGGCGATCGCCGTATGTGATGCCTGCTTTCAGATCGTGCCGGCCGTCCTGATCTGGCCGGCACTTTTGCTGGGGATCACCTTCCGAACGGTGGAAGGGAAGTGGTTGTTCCTTGTGGCAGGAGCAGTTGCCTTTCTGCTGACAGCAATTCCCACCTTTGTCTGGGGCGAAGAGAAGGCCGGGCTGGGCGATGCGCAGGTTTACGCACTCGTTGGGCTGGCGGTGGGCGTGCGGGTGGCGGCAGTGCTCGTTATAGCCTCGCTCTGCGCTGCAAGCTGGGGTATTGCCCGGGGGCGCAAGCAGATCCCGGTAGCGCCCTTTATCGCCTGCTCGACCGCGATCGTTATGCTCTGGGGGCGATGACCGTACCGCTGGACGATGTTGCACTCAACCAGGTTGTTCTCCTGGGAGTAGTCGAGTCGGAGCCCCTGCTGCGGGTAGAGTGTGCTCCGTTTCGGCTGAGTTTTGCCCTGCGCGTTCCAGCTCCGCCAACACTGGCGCATGCAAGGGATGCGCTCGTGACCGTAGTCAAAGAGGGGAACCAGGCGGTAGAGGTGGCGGCCGGCATTCACAAGGGGAAAGTCGTGCTGGTAACCGGAGCGCTGCGATCGCAGTTTCTGGACGGCCGGGGAATGCAGGTATGGGTGCAGGGGCTGGGGATAAGGACGGCGGATCATCTGCGGTATCTTCCCGGCGGAGAGTTGCGGAGGATCAACCAGGTCTTGCTCCTGGGAAACGTGGCGCGAGCGGCCGAAGTTCGCACCGGGGCAAGCCGGCCCTATCTGACCTTTCTCCTTTCGGTGCGTCTTCCTGCCTGGACAAAGTGCCACAATGCGAACCTTTTCCGCGTGTGTCGCCGGGGAAATGGGATATTCAACGAACTGCCCAGGCTGTTGGAACGAGGGAATCCGGTCATTGTACAGGGCGCTCTGCGCTCGTATCTTCGCGGAAAGGAGCGCGAAGTTGAGGTCTATGCCGTTTCGATACAGTGAATGAAATTGGGTAGAAGAGCGCGGGAAAGTGTAACTGTGAGCCAGGAAGACTCGTTCCAGCAGGAAATCGAAAAACTCCGGCGCGATCTGCTGTGTCTACAGACGCTTGAGACGTATCGAGCGCAGGAGCTGGCGGCCGCGCGTCAGATGATGAGCGAGGCCCGGGCGCTTGAGGAACGCATGCGCAGGCTGGTGATCTCAATGTGTGAAGCTTTCGAGCCACGGGCGCTTACGGAGCTCCTGCGGAAGGGAAGGCAGGAAGTAGAAAACTGGTCGGTGGACGATTGGGTATCGTGGCTTCTGACGACACATACGCGGACAATGCGGAACCGGGGTACAGAACCCGATAGAGCGCGTTCTGAGGAGGAGCGTTTGGGGCAGCTCGAGAAAGAACTCCAGCAAGAAAAGCTGCGGGCCGAGAGAGCAGAGCGGGAAATCGCTTTTCTGCGGGAACGGTTACGACAGGCAGAGGAACGTCCGCCACGCGAATTTGCAGTTGCAGAGACTCGGCAGCAGGACGAGAGTGAACGTGCAGAGGTTTGCGCGTCAGGGGTAGAGCCTGTAGCCAGGCGGGAAGAGAGTGGTCTTGAAGGCAGGGAAAAGAGCGGAGAGATCGGAGAATACTGGGGCAGTTACCCCCGGGAACTTGTGGACGGAGTGATCCGGGTTCTCGCGCGTGGGCAGGAGTGTCGCCGGCGGCAGATCATCGAGGCGCTGGGACTTCCGTGGTCCGGTCGGCTTTCCGGTCTTTTCCGTTTTCTTGCGGAAGGGGGATGGATCGAGGAGGAGGAAGTGCGGATAGGGCGAGGCAGTTCGACCCTGCTCTTGAGCCTTACGGAGCAGGGAGAATGGCTCGCGAAAATGCTTGGGGAAACACCCTCCTTCGGTCTGAAAGAACTGCTCTTGCGTCACCGTTCCCTGGAGCAGGCGCTGCTCGCGCTACGGGCCCGGGATCTCCTGCAGGAGTGGGGATATGAGGTGAGCCTGTGGCCCGGCGCCTTCCGGACACAGAGCGGTCGTTCCTGCCAGCCTGACCTTACCGCCACGCTGGGAAAGACAATTTATGTGGAGCTGGAGCTGCATCCAGTCGTCAGGAGTCCTCGCACTTACCGGGCGAATGCGGAACGGCTTGCGAAGTGGGGCATCTTCCACGAGGTGAACACAGGGGCGCTCTATATCGTTTGCCCCAGCAGTGTTGTAGAAAGCCAGATGATTGCGGAGATCGCGGTATGGCACGAGGTAACGAAACAGCAGGTGCACCTGTTTGCGACGTGCGTCGAGTCTCATGAGCCGCGATGGTGGCAGGAACGGGTATTCGGGTAAGGAAAATCTACACACTCTGTGTGGGGACCCGGGTCCCAGAGCACAAAATGGAAGATTGGAGATACTGGAGTCGCATAGAAACAGTGGTAAATGTACCGAAAACACCGATGTGTCCCCCGGGACAGGGAATCTGAGAACAAAAGTCCCCCTTTGGGAACCAGGGACACGTGTCCCCGGGGACACTGCGAAAAATTACCGCGGCTCCAAGAGCAGCAGGGGAAAGCCCTGCTCGCAAAGGTCGGTCAGAGAGCAAGGCAAAGGAGGGCGACGATGAACGAGGTGCTGCTGACGGGACGAGTAGTGGGAAAGCGGGCCACGACGGGGCGGCTGCACCGGGTGATGCTGGAGGTGTACAACGAGGATGCGCGGGACGTGTTCCGTGTGGCCGTTTACGGACGGCTCAGGGTGGATGCGCTGCCGGAAGGGCTTTCTGAAGGAACACGGGTGGAAATCGCAGGGCGACTAGCGAACATCCACTGGCGGACGCCTGGTGCCGGTACGCCGGTTCGGGAGCTGGGGATCGAGGCTCAGACGATCACAGTCCTGAGCGAAGAAGGGGTGCCGGGACGGGTACGGATGCGGGCATCGGCGGCGTACATTGCGGAGATCCGGCGGCTGGCAGAGAAGTTGGGGTTGACCGAGGAGGAGTTGAGGGAGCGATATCTGGAAGGACGGGATGTGGAGGAAGTGATGCGCAGGGATGCGCCTCGCATCCTGCAACGGATGGCGGCGGATCTGCAGGCGAAGGAGCGGGAACTGCAAGCGCACTCGCAGCTGGATCGCCTGGTAGATGAGGATGGGGCCGAGATCGAGGCCTGGGCCGGCCGGCTGCTGGGGACACCGGTGGGCGAGCTGGAGGAGGCGGTAGAAGCTTTGCCCGAGGATGGTGACCTGCGGCGGGCCGTGCTGCAGGAAGCGCTGAAGCGTGAGAGTCGGCCGAGGGCGAAGGCAACGCTTCAGCGGTTGCTGGAGGGCTAAGTGGGAAAGCCGGCAGATAGGAGGCCCACGGGCTTTCACCTGTCGGCTTTCCCAAAGGAGCTGCTATCGTGGCTCCGGAGAAACAGCTCGGCCAGGTGTTGCAGGAGCATCGGCACTGGCGCAGTGGCGCCTTTGTCTCCCGCGAACTCCTGTACTGCTACGGTCGGCTGATTGGGGCAAAGGGAATCGCCGTGTGGAGCTATCTCAGGCTCCATCAGCACGCAGGGGAAACGTGGCCGGAGCTGGCGGGCTATGCGTGGCCGTCAATCTCACAGATTGGGGCCGACCTGGGGATGGACAAGCGGGTCGTCCGGGCGACGCTGGAGGCACTGCGAAAGGTCGGTCTGGTGTCGCTGGTGAGGGCAAGGGATGTATTCGATGCCGCGGCGCTGGAGCGGATGCGCCGGAGGGGACGGGAACGTGGGGAGGAGCTGAACCTGCAGCCGGCAAGTCTGTTGCTGATCCCTCACGAGCCGGCAGGCAGGGAGGAATTCGCTCGTCTGAAGGGAGACCAGGTGTGCGGAAGCTGTTCTCGTGCGGCATTGTGCAGGGCATCTCAGGGGAGGTCCTGGGCTGACGAGGGAGTTGCTGTTGCATCGAGTGATTCCCCGGGGGAAGATAGCGCGTTCTCTGTCCTGGCCTCCGCAAATCTGGCCGTCGGTAGCGCGCTTTCCGGGCCGCTTTTCGGTGAAGGTGGTGCATTTTCTGCACCACTTGGTGGTGAAGGTGGTGCATTTTCTGCACCACCCCCGTGGTGGACCGGCGAAGGTGGTACATTTTCTGCACTACCTGGTGACGAAAGTGGTGCATTTTCTGCACCACCTGGTAGTGAAGGTGGTGCATTTTCCGTACCACTCCCGTGGTGGACCGGCGAAGGTGGTACAGAAGATGTACCACCTGAGCCCGAAGGTGGTGCATTTTCTGCACTACCTGGCGACGAAAGTGGTGCATTTTCTGCACCACCCCCGCGCATGGAAAACATGGAAAGCATGGAAAAAGAAAACGGGAAACAACAACAACTTCCGGTTGTTGTTGTTCGGAGAGACACGGGCAAAAGCGATATTCTGTCCGGATTGCTAGCCGTCCTCGACCGGGTTCGAGCCCAACAGCTTCGAACTCTGTCCGGGAGACGCCTAACCCGCACGCTGGAACGGTGCGAGGTCGCCCTGGCGCTTCTGTCCGGAAGAGTCTCCCCGGAAGCTGTCTCCCGTGTGCCGACGGATCTGGTCGAGCAGCTCCTCGTGCTATCGTGGTGTCTCCGTTCTCTGGGGCCGGATCGCGTTCTGTCCGCGGTCGAGAAGGCTCTGGAGCAACACCCGGAGGAGCCGGTTCGACGGCTGTCGTTTTTCTGGGGGGTGATTCCTGGAGCTGCGGACTGGGCAATGAAGCTCCAGCAGGATGGGCGCAGAGGAGGTAAGGCATATCGCGAGGTGCGCAAGTGGTTCATCGTGGCGAACCGATTCCGGGTAGGTCCCGGTGTGCTGGAGCGGTTCCGGGAGCTTTGCAGGCGGGGAGGAACAGGGTCCGTGCAGGAACTTCTTGAGAAGGCTGTGCGGGCAGGGAGGCCCTATGTGACCCTGGCTTTCGTGCGGGAGGGTCTGGGACGGCGGGCAGGGGAAGATCGGGCCGATCCGGAAGCAGCGACAAAGCAGGGCCGGTGTGATTCGGTCGTGGCAGGTGGTGCAGAAAATGCACCGCCTGCCACGGAAAGTGGCACATTTTCTGTACCACCTGCCGGGCCGGCCGGCGGAGGTGGTGCATTTTCTGTACCACCTCGTGCGGAAAGCGAGGCGGCGACGCCCGCCAGGAGGGCAGGTGGTGAAAGGGATGTGAGTACCGGCAGCGTGAAGCCGATACACGTTCGTGCGGGGGCTCAGGGCGCGCAGGGCGTGTGGAACGGGAGGATCCCGGAGGAAGAGTTGGTGCGGTTCTGGCTGGAGGACTATGGGATTGTGGAGCCGGCCTTGCGGGAGATATGCGGTACGTCCTACCCTCTGGTGCGGGGCTGGTTGATGTACCTGGAGCAGCAGGAGAAGCTGTCGCCGGAGAGCAGGCGGGCGATTCTGGTGCAGCGGCTGCGTTCCGGGGACGCTCCCCCCAGGCGGTGGCTGCGTCTGGCGGAGCTTCTTCCGCCGCTGAACCCGGTAGAGGAGTCCATGCTGGAGCAGAACGAAATGCGGCGGCTGTACCAGGACCGCTGGTCGGAGGATGTGCTGAAGGCGATCGGGGAAGAAGCGGCAGAGCAGTGGTTCCGGGTGCGGCGGGCGCTGATGGGCGATCCGGTTCCGGGGTTTCCGGTTCTGGGGCGGCCGCGCTAATTCCGCGGAGTTTTTCGGAATTGCCAGGAGAAACAGGATGCGTGTGATCACCGTTGCGAACCAGAAGGGTGGCGTGGGGAAAACGACGACGGTGGTGACGCTGGCGCATGCCCTGGCGATCAAAGGGAAAGAGGTGCTGATCGTGGACGCCGATCCGCAGGGGCAGGCGGCGGTGGTGCTGGGGCTTGCGCAGGAAGACGGGCTTTTCGGGCTGCTCGTGGGCGGCCGGCCGCTGCGGGACGTGGTGCGGTCAACCGGACGGGAGAGGCTGTACATCGTACCCGGGGACAAGCGCACCGCGACGGCGGAGGCGGTGTTGCGGCTGGAGGGGGCGGGGATCGACACGCTGGCTTTGCGTATCCGCAAGCGTGGGGAGAAAGGGCCGGACTATGTGGTCATTGACACGGCTCCCTCTGTAGGGGGAAGGGAAGGGATGCAGGAGCAGGCGCTCTGGGCGGCGGATCTCGTGGTGGTGCCCTGTGCGGTGGACTTTCTGTCTGCCGATGGGGCGGTGAAGGTGCTGGAAACGATGGCGGCATTGCAGCGCCACGGGTGGGAGGGGAAGCTTCTGGGGATTCTCCCGACCTTCCACGACGATGTGACGAGGGAGAGTGCCGCGACCCTGGCGGATCTGAGGCGCACATTTGGGGAGCAGGTGCTGGAGCCGATCCACCGGGCGACGGTGCTGCGGGAGTGCGCGGCCTCGGGGAAGACGATCTGGGAGGTGGATCCGAAGGGCCGGGTGGCCGAAGAGTACGGCCGGCTGGTGTGGAGGGTGCTGGATGCGCGCTGAGCGACGGAGCATTGCCGAAATTCGCGAGCCGGTAGAGATTGATGTGCTTGCGCACCGCCCGAGCCGGGCGAAGCGCGATCGTTCGTGGGAAAAGCGAGTGCGGCGCGAGCAGGGGCAGGTGTGCTACCGTGGGGTGCCGGCGGAGGTGAACGAGGCGATCAAGGCGATCGCCCAGGAGCTGGGGGTGGTGGTGGGTGAGGTGGCGCGGGCCTTTCTGGAAGAGGGGATCCGGCAGTATCGGGCCGGCCGGCTGCGGCTCACGGTGCACAAGGTAGGGGGGCGCTGGACGATTTATCCGCCGGAGCGCGGCAAAAATGGGTAATTTGCGATGCCGCTTGCGGCATTGTAAGCGGCCTGCAAGCGGCCCGCTAGCGGCACTGTTTTAGTGCCGCTAGCGGCAGCGAAAAAGGGGCATGTGTCCAGAGGCGCTACGAGGGGCCTCTGGAAAGTTGGGAGATATAGATATCGGGGGGTGACATTAAGTGTTGCTACAGGGGCTTCTAGCGGCCTGTTGAGCCTCGATCCACCTCTGCACGGTTCGTTCCGTGCAGCCTGCTGCAAGGGCGACATCGCGGATAGGATAGCCCAGGGAAAGAAGGTGGGAGGCGAGCATCAGGCGATCCTGGGGTATGCGTCTGCGGTAGAGGGGAGTCCCGGACGTTTCGGTGAAGGTTCGTCCGCAATTCCTGCACCGGTAGCGCTGGGTGCCGTTGCCTGCCCTACCTGCCTTCTTGATGTTGTTCTGGCCGCAATTCGGGCAACGGAGCATGGTTCCCCTTATCGCCTGCTCCGCCGGGGCAAGCAGGAAAGAAGGAGGGCTAGGATGAGGATTGGCCCGAGCTTCAGCTGCCAGAGGAAGTAGAAGGCGCCGGCGAACAGGGGCACTGTTTCAGGGTAGAAGATCAGCGTGAAGAGCGCGATCCCGCCCAGGACGAGAGCCAGAAGGAGCAACCGGAAGACGAACTTGCGCAGGAAAGCGGCGATCCGTTCTCCTGCAGAAGGCTCTGTCGGCTGAAAGTACTGCTGGAAAGCCTGCCTTCTGAGGCGCGTGATCCTTGGTGTGATCCGGGATGAAGCAAGCGGCGGTCTTTTCCGGGTCAACGCACTGTCTCCTTCGGTCAAATCCGCGGAAGTCTTCCCCAATGCGTCGCGACGGAATATAGCACAGGTCGCGCGCATTGTCCAGCCCTACAGGCCGTTCACAACTATACTGTACAGGCAATTTAGCATTTGTCTGGCCGTCGGATAGAATATCCAGGGAAATTCTCCTGGAAGCCGATGTATCGAGGCGCGCGTGTCCGAACCCAACCCCACGGTTGGTTCCGGAGGAGACAGGCCAATGCTGAAAGTGGCCATTGAGCGAGTGGTACCTCTGACCGAGGCTCGCAGTCGCCTGAGTGAGATCGTGGAGAATACAGTTCAGGATCGCTTCTGGGTGATCACCAAAGGCGGCAAACCCAGGGTAGCCGTGGTGGATGTCCAGTACCTGGACGAACTGGTGCGGCGTGCCTCGTTTGACGCTTTGGCGACTAAGACCCAGGAGGCCTTTCGTCAGTTTCTCCTGCGCCGCGGTCTGGACCCGGACAAAGTCACGGAAGAAGAAGTCGAGGCTTTCCTTCAAGTCTAGCGGATTCGATGTCCTCTTTGCCCCAGGTGGTCCTGGATACCGTGGTGGTGCCGGCTATATCGTCTCCCGTGACCGGGACCTGCTTACTCTGGTGGAGTTTCAGGGAGCGAGGATAGTGGCACCGAAAGAATTTCTGGCGCTGCTGGAGGCATAGCGAAATTCAGCGAAACTCTGTGGATTTGCGTCCTGCACCAGCTTGAGATAAAATACGAGTGACCCCTGCGCGAACTCTGGCGCAGGGGTTATTGTTTGGAGGAGTGGAGAATGCGAAAAAAGCGGCTTCTGGTGGCTCTCCCGGTTACCTTCGTGGCTATCCTGCTGGTACTCGCCGGAGCACTGCTCGTCGGTCCGGCCCTGGGTGTATTTGCTCCCACTCCCACTGCTACCGCCACGGCTACGGCTACCCCGACGCTCACGCCGACCGCAACCCCGACGCGCACCCCCACGGCGACGCCGACTGCAACTCCCACTCCCACGCCAGTCCCCATTACCGAGGAGGAGGTGCTGGAAGCGTACCGCGCCTGGGTGGCGTCGTGGGTAAAAAGCGAGGAAGATTGCAGGAACCTGACTTACGATGGGAGCCTGATCAACTTCTTCTGCAAGGATGCCTGTCGCGAGCCCCCCATTCAGACCAACCCACGGGTAGTCGAGATTGCCGCCAACGTGGGCGT
>JBDOIE010000121.1:0-2655 GCA_041082245.1 Chloroflexia bacterium | reverse complement strand
CGCGGGCTGCAGTGCGGTCGCCGGGAAGCGTCCTGCAGCCCGGCCAGCCCTTCGGCCTGATAGCGGCGCACCCACTTGCGCACCACCTGGCGGGAGGTTTCCCAGCGTCGGGCCGTTTCCGAGTAGCTGCCTGTCTTCAGGTAGGTTTCCACCAGCTGCATCCTTGCCGCGATACGGTTCATCGTGTATACTTCCCTATAGGCCAACTCTGCCATAGCCGGTCTTCCTCCTGGTCGGATGGTATCCAGGGATATTCTACCAGAGGGAGACCGGCTAACTTTAAGATGTGCAGAATAAAGTGGTAACGATCTCTTGGCGCAAGCAGGAAAGACCGTTGACGATCTGCCCGCCGTGTGCTACAATCGGCGCAGTGTAAGGAGGAATCCTATGGCTTCTCGTCGCGTGGTGCACACGGACCGTGCTCCCGCCGCCGTGGGCCCGTACTCCCAGGGAGTGATCGCCGACGGCTTTGTATTCACCGCGATGCAGATCCCTCTGGACCCGGTGTCCGGAACGCTCGTGGCTCCGGACGACACGGCCGGCCAGGCCCGGCAGGTGCTGGAAAACCTGCGCGCGATCCTCGAGGCGGCCGGGAGCGGTCTGGAGCATGTGGTGAAGGTCACCGTCTACCTCCAGGATATGGCCGATTTTCCCGCCGTGAACGCCGTCTATGCGGAGTACTTCCCGCAGGACCCCCCAGCGCGTGCTGCGGTCGGTGTAGCCGCCCTGCCCCGAGGAGCGCGCGTAGCCATGGAGGCAATCGCCCAGGTTCTTTAGACGTTGGCACGTTCGCGCGTTGGCACGTTCACACGTTGGCACGTTCACACGTTGGCACGTTCGCACGTCTAGGAGGTTGCGATGGCTCTGCTCCTTACGCGCCAGGACGTGGAGACGCTCCTGCCGATGTCGGAAGCGATGGCCGCGGTGGAGGAGGCGTTCCGCCAGCTTGCCCTCGGGCAGGCGGTGATGCCCTTGCGCTCGGCTATCCGGGTGCCGGCCCACAACGGTCTCCACCTCACGATGCCGGCCTACATCGGGGGAGAGCAGGATGCGCTGGGCCTGAAGGTCGTCTCCGTCTATCCCGACAACCCCGCCCGCTACAACCTTCCCACGGTCATCGCCACCGTGCTGCTGAACGACCCCCATACCGGGGCCCCGCTGGCCATCATGGACGGCACCTGGCTCACCGCGATGCGCACCGGTGCCGCGGGCGGTGTGGCTGCAAAATACCTGGCCCGTCCCGACGCCGCGGTCGTGACCATCCTCGGCGCCGGCGTACAGGGGCGTACGCAGCTGATGGCGGCCTGCGAAGCGCGTCCCATCCGGCGGGCCTACGTGTACGACGCGATCCCGGAACGCAGCCGCGCTTACGCCGAGGAGATGGGCCCGAAACTGGCGATCGAGGTCATCCCGACCGAAGACCTGGAGCACGCCATCCGCGAGGCGGACATCGTGGTGGCGGCTTCGAACGCCCACGAACCGATCTTTCCGGGCGCCTGGCTCCGCCCCGGTACCCATATCACGGGGATCGGCTCCCATACGCCATCCATGCGGGAGTTCGATACGGAAACCGTCCGGCGCGCCCTCGTGGTGGTGGACCAGCGCGAAGCCGCACTCGCCGAGGCCGGCGACATCATCATCCCGATCCGGGAAGGCGCGATCACCGAAGCGCACATCCACGGCGAACTCGGGCAGGTGATCGCCGGCTTGATCCCGGGCCGCACTTCTCCCGAACAGATCACCTTCTTCAAGTCCGTGGGGCTCGCGATCCAGGACGTCTCTACCGCCGCGCGGCTGTACCGGTTGGCCCGCGAACGGGGGATCGGCCAGGAGATCCCGCTCTGAGGCGCTCCTGGCAGGGGCAGGCCTTGGGCTTCTGGAACTATCTCGCCGCGACGCTCTGGGCGTACTTCGGGCTGCTCTTCCGCGCCTTTGGGAATCGCTTCGGCCGCCCGGAGACGTATCGGCGCGCTGTCGTCTGCTTCACCCGCGCCCTGGCCTATGCCCCCGCTGACGCCTCCCTCTACCTCTGGCGCGGCACCCTCCTGTGGCGCGAACTCGGAAATCACCGCGAGGCCGAAGCCGACCTCACCCGCGCCATCCAGCTCGATCCCACGCTCGCCCGCGCCTACCTGAACCGCGCCTTTGCCCGGGCCTATGCGTTCCCACCGGACCCCACAGGCGCGGCCGCTGACCTGCGCGCCTACCTCGAACGCGCCGACGACCCCTACTGGCGCGCGGTCGCGGAAAAGGTGCTGCACGAACTGGAAAGCAGGAGCTCCCAGTAGGCCCTTTCCCGCTCAGGCCGTGGGACGCCGGCGCAGGGGCCGCCGCGGCCTGCGCCGCTGTTCCCCGGTTCCTGGGCCCGCCGGCTGCGCCGGCGCTGGTCGGGCACTGGGGGCGGACGTGGTCGGCGCCGGTGCCGACCCCTGCGCGTTTCCTCCCTTGGAGCGCCGGCCCCGCCGGCGGGACGGCTTCCCTTCCTCCCGGCAGACGATCTGCGGCTCCGTGGGGATCGTCTCCAGCCGTTCCGTCACGTCGACATACGCCGGCTGACAATGTGGCAGTCGGCCCTGTTTCTCCAGCTGCGCGGCACGGGCGAGCTCTGCCAGGTCCGCTTCCACACGCAGCTCGGGGCGGAGCTCTACGGTGACG
>JBDOIE010000082.1:0-14866 GCA_041082245.1 Chloroflexia bacterium | reverse complement strand
GCAGGCTTCAAATCCGCCACCACCTCACGGATCAACGCGCGCCGCGGCACCCCAGGCGCGCCCGTCTGGCAACGGAACTACTACGAACACATCATCCGCGACGAGGAATCGTTGCGCCGTATTCGCGAATACATCGCTCATAACCCTTTACGGTGGGAACTGGCTCGCAAAGACCCAGGCACGGGATAGCTCGGCAAAAAGAACGCGGCAGGGGGCGCTGCCGCGCGCCCCTGCCGCGGATTCGGGTCTAGCCCACAAGCTCGGTCAACCCCAACTCGGCCAGCTTCTGCGGCGTTGGGATACCGTTCTTATCCCAGCCACGCTGCTCGTAGTACATGTCCAGAAGCTGCTGCACGGCCTCGAACGGGGTGAGCTGCCCTTTGGTGGGCCCGCCGGTCGAAGGGTGCTTGTAAAAGCGCGGGGCTGGATAGTCCCAGGTACGGCCGAACCCTTCGACCTCGCGCACCCAGTACATGCGGGTCAGGTTCCAGGTCCGCTCCGAGATCTTCAGGAGGTCCTCCCAGGACCGCTCGACCCCGGTGACGGCGGCCATCATCGGCGCATATTGGGTCACGTCGATGCCCAGTTCCACCCATTGCAGCCGACACGCGCCCATAGAATCGAAGAGCGGCCGGATGTGCTGGAGCAGGATGACCCGAGCAACCTTCTCGGGAGCCACCCGATCGCGTCCTACCTGCAGGTCGTAGGTAATCGCCCAGGCGCGGTTGTGGTGGGCACCGACGTCGGCCGTCATATAGGCGAGCAGCATCGCGGTGGCGTTGTGCGTTTCGTAGCCGCTCTGCTCCATGCCTTTCACCTGGACGGCAAACTCCTCGCTGCCCTGCCCGATACGCTGGGAAGCCACCTTGACGCCCTCGGCCAGCAGGTTGCCCAGTCCCTCGCGGCGGGCGATCTTCTCCAGGAGCGCAAAGGCGGCCTGGGCGTTGCCGAAGCGCAGGTCCAGGCCTCCAGTATCCTCCTGGGTCAGAAGACCACGCTCGTAGCACTCCATTGCGAAAGCCACAGCATTGCCGGCCGAGATGCTGTCGATCCCCAGCTCATCGCAGAGGTAGTTCCCGTAGGCAACGTCCTCGATGTCCCCCAGAGCGCAGTTCGAGCCGACCAGAGCGATCGTCTCGTACTCCGGACCCTCAACGTAGACCCCGTGCTTCTTCGCGTACGAGTACTTGCCACACGGAGAAGGACAGGCAAAGCATCCCTTGTCGGTGATCACGATCCGCTCGCGCATCACCTGGCCGTACAGGTTCGGCCCCTGCTCGAACGATCCCTGCTGGAAGTTGCGCGTGGGTAGAGCTCCGACCTCGTCGCACCAGGAGGTGACGATGGTCGTGCCGTAGCGTTGCCAGGCCGAGAGCCCCTCAGCCTCCTTGCAGGCACGGAACATGGCGTGGGATAGCTCCCAGAAGCGCTCCGGATCGGCGACCGGGATCGTCTTGCTGCCGCGGACGGCTACTGCCTTGACCTTCTTGGCGCCCATCACCGCACCCACACCCCCGCGGCCGGCCTGCCGGCCGAAGTCATGCGTGATGCAGGCGTACTTGACCAGGTTTTCGCCCCCCGGACCGATGGTCGCGATCTGGAAATCCTCGCCCAGCCGCTTCTTGAGGATCTCCTCCGTAGTAATCGAGCCCTTCCCCCACAGGTCGGAGGCATCGCGCAGTTCCACCCTATCGTCGTCGATGAACAGATAGACTGGCTTCGGGGAGATTCCCTCGAAGATGATCGCATCGTATCCGGCATACTTGATCTCTGCCGTCAGATGCCCCCCGACGCTCGCACCCGCATAGCCGCCGGTGAGCGGCGACTTGCAGGCCCAGTCCATCTTCCCCGCGCCCGGGACAAGCAACCCCGAGAGCGGCCCTGTGGATGCGATCAGCTTGTTTTCCGGTCCGAGCGGATCGGCACCCTTGGGGACTTCTGTCCAGAGGGTATAGATGCCAAAGCCGCGCCCGCCGAGAAAATCCCGAGCCACCCTTTCGTCGAGCGGCTCCTTTCGGATCTCGCCCGTGGTGAGGTTCACCCGCAGGATCGTACCGGCATATCCGTTCATGGTCGCTCCTCCGTCTGGCTCGTCCCTACTCCGCGATCGAGAGGACGTTCATCCCACAGAAGTTGACGCATTCGCCGCACAGGTCGCACTCGAACGGCTGATCGCGGCCCGGGATCTTGAAGATGACCTTCTCCGGGCAGGCGTCGATGCACGCATCGCACGCGATGCACAGTTCGGGGTCGATGTAGTAAGCCCCCTTGTCGTTCTGCGGAATGGCGTCCACCGGGCAGACTTTGGCACACTCCCCGCACTGGGTGCACACCCGCACCTCATACTTCCCCGGACTGGGAAAGTGGGGAACGATGGCCAAAGCAGCCTTGCGGATGTTGTTCTCGCGGAAGTGGCTGAAGGCACATGCCAACAGGCAAGCCTTGCAGCCGCTGCACTTGGAGCTGTCGGCGTAGAGTCGCATGGTCCTCCTCCCGTGGGCTTGCGGGCTCGATGAGCCCATCCTCAGGGAACCAGGGGTAACAAGAAAGGCCGCCGGCCCCCGGAGAGGGGGCACCTCCGGCAACCGGCTGGCCCGAAGCAGCGACGTCTGGTCATCCGCGACCCCTTTGTCCCGTGACCGCATCGACGAGCGAAACTTTAGCACAGGAAAAGTCGTTTGTCAAACCCCTTGACATCGCCCCCCCGTTCCACTATAATGTGAGCGGTCACGAGACCGGTCACATCGGAAATAGAGAGGCACGGCATGCACTCGCGCCCTACGATCCGTGATGTGGCGGTGCGGGCTGGCGTTTCGCGGCAGACGGTCTCCCGGGTAATCAACGGCAAGCCCGAGGTCAGCCCCCAGACCCGTCTCCGTGTGCTGGGGGTGATCGAGGAGCTGGGGTACCGGCCAAGCGCGGTGGCCCGCAGTATGGCGACCGGGCGTACGTGCCTCCTCGGGTGTATCTCCCACAACCTTGTAGACTATACCTTCGCCTGTATGATCGAAAACGCCCAGGCGGAAGCGCGCCGCCTGGGATATTTCGTCCTCACCGGGAGTGCCCCCGCGCTCGACGACGTCGAGCCGCTCCTGGAAGAGATGCTGAACCGGCACGTCGACGGGCTGATCGTGATCAACCCCCATGCCGACGATCGCTACCGCTTTTTCCTTCCGCTGCTGAAACGCGGCCTCCCGGTTGCCTACCTGAACGATCGGCCCCGTGAGGAAGCGGTGTCCTGCGTCCGCTGCGACGATCTGGACGGAGGATACCAGGCGACCCGTTACCTGATCGGACTTGGACACCGGGCGATCGCGACCATCCTGGGCCCCATGCGCGAAGTGTGCACAATCGATCGGTTGGCAGGTTACCGGCAGGCCCTTGCTGAAGCCGGCCTGGGGATAGACCCTGCGCTCATCGTGGATGGGGACTGGTCACCCGAGTCGGGATATCGCGCCGTACAGCACCTGCTGGAAGCCCATCGCACCTTCACCGCCATTTTTGCCCAAAACGACCGGATGGCGATCGGAGCGATCCGCGCCCTGCAGGAGGCCGGGCTGGAAGTCCCGGAGGACGTCTCGGTCATCGGCTTCGACGACATCCCGCTCGCTGCCTATTGCCATCCTCCTCTGACCACCCTCTACCAGCCGATGGAGGAGTGCGGACGGCGCGCCGTGCGGCTGCTCGTGGAGACGATCCGGAACCCGAGTCGGCCACCCGAGCAGGTGTTGCTGCGGGCGCGTCTGGTAGAACGGGGCTCCTGCGCCCCGCCACGATGCTGAAAGGAGGTGATGTGCAGGGAAGGAAACCCGGGTTCCCTTCTGCCTCGGTAGGCCCGTATACCTGCCGCAAGCAAGGAGGATTCGAATGAACGCCAGAAAATTCGCTCTCCTGGCTAGCATCGCCGTGATGCTGCCGCTCATCCTGATGGCCTGCGGACCCACGCAGACACCCGCCCCCGGCGGTGCCACCCCCGCACCGGCGGCCGGCCGGCTCTGTGACGGGGTGAGGATCGTCTTCTTCCCTGGTGGACCGCCAGGTTGACCGTTCGCCACCGTGGTGTACAACGGCGCGGTCGCTGCCGCTTCAGACCTCGGGGCACAGGTCGAATATGTCTTCTCGGACTGGGATCCGGAAAAGATGGTCCGCCAGTGCAAGGAGGCCATCGCTACCAATCCGGACGGCATCGCCATCATGGGACACCCGGGTGACGAGGCCCTCTCCGCATGCGTGGACGAGGCCGAAAGCAAGGGGATCATCGTCACCAGCCAGAACACTACCCTGCCGAAACTCGAGGCCAAGTACAAGGCCAACGGCTTCGGCTACGTCGGTCAGGAACTGTACCAGTCGGGTTACCTGCTCGGCCAGGAGGCCGTTAAGCGGGGCAACCTGAAGCCCGGAGATCGGGCGATGGTCTGGGGTCTCCTCTCGCAGCCGACCCGCGGCCTGCGCACCCAGGGCGTGATCGATGCGCTGAAGGAGGCCGGCCTCGTGGTCGACTATATCGAGATCGACCCGGCCACGAACGCCGACCCGACGAACGGTACGCCGGTCTTTACCGGGTACGTTTCGGCCCACCCGGATGTCAAGGTCGTCTGCACGGACCACGGCGGACTGACGTCCACCATGGAGACTTACCTCAAGGCGGCCGGCAAGGGACCCGATGATATCTACGCCATCGGGTTCGACCTCTCCTCCGCAACCCTGGCCGCGATCCGCGGTGGCTGGACGGACCTCGTGCTCGACCAGCAGCCGTGGCTGCAGGGCTACCTGCCGATCGTGCAGATCTGCCTGACCAAGAAGTACGGCTTCTCCGGGCTGCACATCGATACCGGCTCCGGCTTCGCCGACAAGAGCAACATCGAGATGCTCGCGCCGCTCGTGGAGAAGCAGATCCGCTGAGCCTGATCCGTCCGGCGCTGCTGGACGGCTTGTGGGACGCTGGGGCAAACGGCGCCAGGCCCGCCGGGGAGCCCGGCCCGTTGAGGAGAAATGACCTGGCGTCGTTTGCCCCCTGATTTACGGAGGAATGGTTCCTCGGTTGTAGGCGGGCTTCGCAAGTGCGGAGTGCGCCAGGGGGATGGCCGGGATGGAATACCTGCTCGAGATGCGGAACATCTCTAAGCGGTTTGGAGAAGTGCAGGCACTTCGTAACGTCAACTTTTGCGTGCGACACAACGAGGTCGTGGGTCTGCTCGGCGACAACGGGGCCGGGAAATCCACCCTGATCAAGATCGTCACGGGCTACCACCACCCGGATAGCGGCGAGATCTACTTCAACGGCCGCAAGATCGAGCACCTTACAGTCTCGGAGGCACGCCGGCTGGGGATCGAAACCGTCTATCAGGAGCGCGCACTGGCCAACCTGCAGAGCCTGTGGCGCAACATCTTTATGGGACGCGAGATCACCACATTTGCCGGCTTCCTCGACGTTGCCAAAATGCGGCAGGAGACCGAGAAACTCATGCTCGGCTCGATGGGCTTTACTTCGGCTGCGGTGGCACCCGACTCCGTCGTGGGGACTTTTTCCGGCGGCGAGAAACAGGGGGTGGCGATCGTCCGTGCGCTCTACTTCGAGGCCGAGCTGATCATCCTCGACGAGCCCACCATGGGCCTTTCGCTTTCGGAAACCCGGAAACTCCTCGATTTTGTGCGGGGAATCAAACAGGCCGGGAAGTCGTGCATCTTTATCGATCATAACGTCTTCCACGTGTACTCGGTTGCCGACCGGGTGGTCGTCCTGGACCGCGGCGCGGTCGCGGGCGAGTTCCTGACCAAAGACATCACCCTCGAGCAACTGATGGATATGATGTACCGGGTGGCCCAGACGGGCAGGCTCACCGAAAACAACACGGAATGCCTTCCCTCTACCCCGGTAAGTACGGAAACACCGTAAGGAGCCACCGATGACCACGGAGAAGCGAAACCCTGCCACCGTTGGAGGGAATGCCCATGCGGAGGTGCCAGCCGCGGTTGCCCGCCGTGCTGCGCCCCAGGCCGGGGGGTTCACCCGGTGGATACGGCGGAACGCCCTTCAGATCGGCATCACCTGCGTCTTGCTGCTGCTCTGGGGCATGTTCCTGCTTCGGGCGCCGGATACCTTTTTCAGCAAGAACATCTACGCCGCGCTGATGTCCACCGTGCCCTTCTTCGCCATCATGGCGCTTCCGCTCACGATGGTCGTCATCGCGGGCGAGATGGACCTTTCCTTTCCCTCCATCATGGGCTTTGGCATGGTGGTCTTTGTCCACGTGCTGCAGGCCACCAACAATCCCTGGCTGGCGTTCCTCGCCTGTCTCGTGTCCGGTTTTCTCGCAGGCCTGCTAAACGGCACGATCGTGGTGCGCCTGGGGCTCCCTTCGCTGGTTGCGACCATCGGCACCCAGTTCTTCTGGCGCGGCGTCGTCGACGTGATCACCCAGGGCCAGCCGGCCTCCCTCGTCTCGGTAAAGCCTACCCTGCTGCAGCAACTGTGTGTCGGCCGCGTAGGCGGATACGTTCCGGCCCAGATGCTCTGGATGATCGTGGTCGCGATCGTCGTGTGGGTCTTCCTGAACCGGCACCGCTTCGGCGCCCACGTGTACCTCATCGGCGATAACCGCGAGAGCGCCCGGCTGATGGGTATCAACGTCGACCGCGTCCGCATGATGGTCTTTGCGATCGTGGGCCTGGCCGCTGCGTTCGCCGGTGTCCTGGCCAGCCTCGAGGTCTCGTACTTCTGGGTCACGCTGGGCGAGGGATACCTCATGCGCACCCTGGCCTCCGTCTTCCTCGGCGGCACCTCGGTCTTCGGTGGCCAGGGGACGATCTATGGGACGTTCATCGGGTGCTTCATCATCGCGATCATCGAACCGGGCCTGGTGGCGATGGGGCTCACCGGCTTCTGGACCAAGCTGATCTACGGCTTTATCATCACTGTCTCGGTCGCGATGCACGCGATCCTGAGCCGCCGCCTGGCCCGCTAAGGCCGAAACCCTGCACCCGGGGAGGCGCCGGTGAAACATCGCGAGCGCGTCTGGCTGGCCCTCCATCACGAGGAACCGGATCGCTGCCCGATGCAGATCAGCTTCACCCCCGAGTTCGCGGCCCGCCTGCGGCAGCAGCTGGGCATCCGCGACGAGGAGCTCTATAACCCGCACGGCGGGGGAAACACTTACATCCTGGAACGCATCCTCGACGAGGATATGCTCCTGACTTCCGTCGGTTGGGCGAACTCCTACTACGCCACCGAGCGCTACAGCCAGGACGGGATCTCCTATACGGACGAGTGGGGTGTCGGCTGGCGGAACGTCCCCTACCGGACACGCTTCGGGGTCGGGCACTACACGGAAATGGTGCACCACCCGCTTGCCGATGATTCCGCCATCGTCTCCTACCGCGCCCCAGACCCCAACCGGCCCGAGCTCTATGAAGAGGCAGCCCGGGTCGTGCGGGAATTCAAGGACGAGTACTGGATCGTCGGGGTCACGGTGACCACGATCTTCGAGACCGCTTGGGCGCTTCGCGGCTATGAGCGGCTGCTTATGGACTTTGTCGAAGATCCGGACCGTGCGGAGTACATCCTCGACATCCCGTTCCGCTTCCATCTCACTGCCGCCCGGAGGCTCGTCGAGCTGGGTGTCGACATGATCTGGATCGGCGACGACGTGGGCGCACAGGACCGTATGCTGATCTCCCCCCGGATGTGGCGCCGGTTCCTCAAGCCTCGTATGGCCACCTTCATCGCCACCCTGAAGGCGATCCGACCGGAAATCAAGATTGCGTACCACTCGGACGGCTACATCTACCCGATCATCCCCGACCTTATCGAGATCGGCCTGGACGTGCTGAACCCGGTGCAGCCACGCTGTATGGACCCCGAACAGCTGAAAAGGGAATTCGGGGATCGGCTCTGCTTCTGGGGCTCGCTGGACGAGCAATACACTCTCCCCTTCGGCACGCCGGACGAGGTCGAAGCCGAGGTGCTTGCGCGCCTGCGCACCCTGGGCAGGGGTGGAGGCCTGATCCTGGGGCCAACGCACCACGTCCAGCTGGATACGCCTCTGGAGAACTTCTGGGCCATGGTGCATACGATCACCCGGACCCCCTATCGGTCCCTAGCTTAGCGTGCGGAGGGCGCGATGTCTTTCCCCGCCACTTTGACCCCACGGGAACGTGTGCGCCGGGCACTCGCGCGGGAACCGGTCGATCGGCTCCCCACACAGGTCAACGTGACTGCGGCGATGGCGAACCGGCTGTCGGAGGCGTGGGAAATCCCGCAGGAGGCCTTGAGCGACCGGCTGGGCAACCACCTGCTGCGGCTCGACCTCTCGTACCCCCGCAGCACGAGCCCGGACGGTCGCATCGTGTGCGACTGGTGGGGGGTCGGCTGGAGCACCGAAACCGAAGGCTACTGGCCGGCCGATTCCCCGCTCGCCGACTCTAAAGAGCTGGACCAATACCCATGGCCGGACCCCAACGACCCCCACCTTCTCGACGATGCCGTCTCCAAGCTCGCCTCTGACGGCGGAAAGCACTTTGCCCTGCCGAACTTTGGCTTCTGCCTCTTCGAACGCGCCTGGGCCCTGCGGGGGTTCGAGCGTTTCCTCATCGACCTGGTGGATGATCCGGCCTTCGCCGAAGAGCTGCTCGAGCGCATCGCCCAAATCCAGCTCGTCCTGGCGCGACGCTTCCTGGCCCTGGGAGTGGATGGCGGATATTTCGGGGACGACTACGGTGCACAGAAAGGCCTCCTCTTCTCCCCTCGCCTCTGGCGGAAACTGGTCAAACCCCGCCTGGCGCGCCTTTTCGCCGTCTTCCGTGAGGCCGGGCTTCCGGTCATCCTCCATTCCGACGGCGATATTGCTGCCATCCTGCCCGACCTGGTGGAAATTGGCCTCTCTGCCCTGAACCCGGTGCAGCCGGAGGTGCTCGACCTCTCCTGGCTCCGGGACACGTTCGGCCACACGCTCGCGTTCTACGGAGGCGTTTCCAGTCAGACTGTGCTCCCGCACGGCTCCCCCGAAGATGTACAGGCCGCCGTACGCACTTGCCGTCGGACACTGGCGCCCAACGGTACCGGGCTCATCCTCGCCCCCTCCCACCGTCTGACGAGCGATATCCCTTTGGAGAACGTGGAAGCCTTGCTGGCCGCTCTCCACGAAGGAGCCGAAAGATGACGTACGAGATCGGCCGCCGTAGAGAGCGTATCACGGAGGCCTTCGAGGCGTCCTACGGCACGGCCCCGACGGTGTGGGTCCGCGCGCCCGGGCGCGTGGACCTGATGGGAAGTCACACCGACTACAACCAGGGCTTCGTGCTGACCCTGCCGATCCGCCGGGATACATGGATCGCAGCCCGCCCGCGCTCGGACCGCCTGGTACGCGTCCGATCCCTCAACGTGGAAGGGGAAAGTTGCTTCGTGCTGGATGCCATCCAACACGACCCCGTGCATCCGTGGGCGAACTATGTGCGCGGGGTCGCTGCCGTGCTCCAGGCAGAAGGGTTGCCGCTCGTGGGCTTTGACGGGATCGTGCACAGCACCGTTCCGATCAGCAGCGGCCTTTCTTCCTCCGCGGCGCTCGAGGTGGCCACCGCGGTCCTCTTCCGCACGCTTGGGGGGTGGGAAATCGACCCGCTCCGGCTGGCACTCCTCTGCCAGCGGGCAGAAAACGAGTTCGTCGGCATGAACTGCGGCATCCTGGATCAATACACATCCCTTCTCGGACAAGAGGGATGCGCTTTGCTGCTCGATTGCCGGGCCCTCTCGCATAAGACGATACCACTTCCGAACAGCCTCAGCGTCGTCATCTGCGATACCCGCTCCCGCAGGGAACTGACCGGCTCGGAGTATGGACAGCGCCGCGCCCAGTGCGAGGAAGGAGTGCGCATCCTGGCACGGTTCCTTCCCGGGATCACCGCATTGCGGGATGTTTCACTCGAACAGTTCCAGGCGCACGAAGCGGCGCTTCCACGTGTGGTCGCCCGGCGTTGCCGTTTTGTGATCGAGGAAAACGAGCGCGTGCTCCGCCTCGCCCAGGCGCTTATGGCAGACAACCACGAAGCAGTTCGCCACCTGATGGCCGCCTCCTACGAAGGAGCCCGGGACCTTTACGAGATCAGCTCTCCGGAAATGGCCGCGATGATCGAGGCGATGGAAGGTGCCCCGGGTGTGGTAGGAGCCCGGCAAGCAGGAGCCGGCTTTGGCGGGTGCATGGTCGCGCTGGTGGAGCCGGAACGGGTCCCGGACTTTGCCGAGTTCGTCCGTCGAAAATACCGCGCAACCACAGGAATCGAGCCCGAAATCTATCCGGAAGGAGCAGGGGCGGGCGCAGGCCCACTCGCCGAACCGGGAGCGGAGGAAAGCCGATGAAGCCGCGGGAGCGCGTCTGGCTGGCGTTGAACCACCGCGAACCCGACCGGGTCCCCATCGATCTGGGCGGGACGATCTGTTCCTCCATCCACCGCGAGGCTTATGTGGCGCTCAAGCAGTACCTGGGGATGCCTGTCGAGCCGCTCCGCCTGGTCGACTATGTGCAGCAGCTTCCGTACCTGGACGAGGCGCTTCTCGAGCGCTTCGGGGTCGATTTCCGCATGGTGCAGCTCCCCGCGGCAACCGCACCGGACGTCGAGATCTTCCAGGAAGGGGAGTACGAGGCCTTTTACGATCGCTGGGGGTCCAAGCTGCGCAAGCCGAAAAAGGGTGGGCTCTACTTCGACTGGGTCGAGTTCCCGATCCGCGAGGCCAGCCTGGAAGCGCTCGAGACCTATCGCTGGCCGCCGCTCGATCCCCCGGAACAACTTGCGGAGTTGCGCCGTCAGGCGGAGTACCTCTACCACCATACGGACTATGCACTTGTCGGCAGCGCGATCATCGGGGGAGGGATTTTCGAGCAGCCGGCCCGGATGATGGGGCTGGAAAACTTTTTTGTGGCTCTGGTGGCCGAACCGCGCTTTGCGGACCGCCTGATGGAGGAGATCACCGACCTGTACATCGAATCGTGCAACCGTTACCTCGACCAGGTCGGAGAATTCCTGCATGTCTTTACCTACTGGGATGACCTGTGCGGCCAGGACGGGTGGCTGATCTCTCCCGAACTGTACCGGAAGATGATCAAGCCGAAGCAGCGGCGCTTGCTCGAGGCGATCCGCAAAAAGACGCAGGCAAAGGTCTACTACCACTCCTGCGGCGCGGTCTATGACCTCATCCCGGATCTCATCGACCTGGGGTTCGACATCCTCAACCCGGTCCAGGTCTCGGCTCGTGGGATGGACACGCGGCGGTTGAAGCAGGAGTACGGCACGGACATCGTCTTCTGGGGAGGCGGGGTCGACACCCAGCGCATCCTGCCGTTCGGCACGCCACAGCAGGTGCGGGACGAGGTGCGGCGTCGCATCGAAGACCTTGCTCCCGGCGGCGGCTTTGTCTTTGCCGCCGTGCATAACGTCCAGGCCGGCGTACCGCCGGAGAACATCGTGGCTGCCTTCGAGGCCGCACTGGAATACGGGAAGTACTGAGAGCAGCGCCTACGATTGCAGGCGCTCTTCCAGGGCATCACGCCGCAGGACGACCACCCTTCCGCGTTCTACGCGCACAATGCCTTCTTCCTGCCACGTGCGGAGTACCCGCCCGACCATCTCGCGTACTGTGCCCAGGTGCGCGGCGATCTCCTCCTGGGTCCACCGCCGGCCGGGCATTGCCTGAGCCTCAGAGAGAAGAAAACGCGCCAGCCGGCCGCTCACGGTGCGAAAGGAGAGGTCTTCGACCAGGTCTACCAGTCGGCGTAGCTTCCCCGCAAAGTCGGCCAGCACGTTGATCGCCACCTGCGGGATCTCACGCAGCAAGCGCAGGAAGTCGCGGCAAGCAAAGGAATAGACCATGACCTCGGTCAACGCTTCCGCACTCGCCGGGTTCGGCCCGCCGTCCAGGGCCGGAACCAGGTTCAGGCCGTCTCCGGGTCCGAGCAGCGCAAGCACCTGCAGCCGTCCTTCCACCGAGACCTTGCTCACCCGCACGCGCCCGCGTGCGATCAAGTGCACCTGGTCGCACGGTTCCCCTTCGCGCAAGAGAAAGGAGCCGCGCGCGAACTGCTGACGGTGGGCAAGTGCGGCGACCCGCGCAAGGTCCCGCTCTTCCAGGCCCCGGAAGGGCGGAAAGCGGGAGAGCGGCGGAAGGCACTCAGGCATACATCCCCTCCGCAAGCGCCTGCCGGGCGAGTTTCAGGACCCTTTCCCGGCGGCCCAGCCACACCGGATCGCGCGTCTCCACGAGCACCGGAGCGTGGCATCCCCTGCCCAGGCGTACACAGAGAGGCTCTGGGCTCTGCGGGGTGACGACCTCGACTTCTAGCCCTGCTTCCCCCCAACGGACGCCGCGCAAGAAGAGGTCTTCCTCCTGCCACAGCGCCCGCTGGAACGCGAGCAGGCACGGAAGTCCCCGTCGCCGGGCCAGGCGTCGCTGTGCCCGCGGGGAGACCGCAAGCCCCAGCTCGAACAACGACTCCACGCGGCTCTGGACCAGGAGGCCTACGCCTTCGATGGACAACGTGCCATCCACCACCTGGATCGCTTCGTGGGGCTGCAGCCTTTCGATCGCACGGCGATAGCTCGCGCGCACCCGTTCCAGCGCTTCCTTCCGTTCGAACAGCTCCTGGCGCGTCCCCTGCCGGTTCCCGATGCGTTCCAGGCAGGTCTCGACCGGAACCTGCAGAAAGACGGTCAGATCCGGCAGCAGGGCCCGGCTGTTGATCTGGTAAACCCAGGAGAACGGGGCATCCAGCGTCTGGTAGGCGAGCGAAGAGAGGTAGTAGCGGTCGCACACGACCCAGACGCCATCGCGGATGCGCCCAAGTATGCCTTCTGGCCCGTAAAGATGGTGCAGGCGATCGGCGGCGAAAAGGAGCGCAAGGGCCCTGGGGTCCGTGGGGATCTCGCCTTTCAGCACCTGGCGGATCAGCCGGCCGGCTGGCCCGTCCGTGGGTTCGCAGGTCACCCACGCCGGGACCCGCTCCCGTAGCCACTCGCCCAGCCGGTGCGCCTGGGTAGTGGTCCCAGCGCCATCCAGCCCTTCGATCACGATTAGCTTTCCGGGTCCAGGATTAGGCCGCACGACCACCTCCACAAGACGCCGACCTAGCCCGAAAGCGGCGCCCCCAGGGCCGCCTCGGCCGCACGCAGCACTTCTCCCGTGTGCACGAGTTCCGCGAGCCGCTCGATGTCCGGCTGAAGGAAGCGATCGCGCTCCAGGAACGGTACGTGGGCACGGATCAGGCGGTAGACTGCGGCCGTCCCTCGACCCAGGCCCGCCGGCCCCTGGAGCGGGGCGAGCAGGTCCACGGCCTGGGCGGCACAGAGCAGTTCGATCGCGACCACGCGCTCCACGTTCCAGACCACCCGGCGGGCGTGCAGGGCAGCATTGGCGCTCATGCTGACGTGGTCTTCCTGGTCCTCGCAGGTGGGGATCGAGTCGACGCTGTCCGGGTGGGCCAGGGTCTTGTTCTCGGAAACGAGGGCGGCAGCCACGTACTGCGGGATCATCAGTCCCGTGTTCAGCCCGCTTTCGGGCACGAGCATCGGGGGGAGCCCATCGCTCAGCTGGCGGGTGAGGAGCCGAAAGATGCGCCGTTCGGCGATGCTCCCGATCTCGGCGACCGCGATCGCCAGCATATCCGCTGCGAGGGCAACCGGTTCTCCGTGGAAATTCCCGCCCGAAAGCGCCTTGTTCTCGCGCTCGAGGTCCGGGAAGAGGAGCGGGTTGTCGGTTACCGCGTTCAGCTCGCGCTCCAGCACCTGGCGCACATATCCCAGGGCATCCGCAACGGCCCCCAACACCTGCGGCGCACAGCGCAGCGAATAGGCGTCCTGCACTCGCGAGGCAGAACCCAGGAGGCGACTTCCCTCCAGCAGGCGCCGCACGCGGGCGGCGCAGGCCAACTGGCCAGGCTGGTTCCGCAGCCGGTGGATACGCTCATCGTACGCATCCGCTGCTGCGCGCAGCGCCTCCAGGGAGAGGGCAAGCGCGATCTCGGCCTGGAGCAGGAGTTGCTCCGCATCGCACAGCGCGAGGGCCGCGATGGCCGTGGAAACGGCGGTCCCGTTGTTGAGCGCCAGCCCCTCCTTGGCTCCGAGCACCACCCGCGCGAGGCCGGCCCGGCGCATCGCTTCGGCGCCGCTCATCCGCTCGCCCTGGAAGAATGCTTCACCGCTCGGTTCCTCCGTGCCGTCCGGATCCCGCGCCAGCACGAGCACCAGGTGCGAAAGGGGAGCCAGGTCACCGCTTGCCCCGAGCGAGCCCATCGCCGGAATCACCGGGTGCACGCCCCGGTTCAGCATCTCGAGCAGCGTTTCCAGCGTCTCCAGCCGGACGCCGGAGTGCCCGCGGGCAAGGGTATTCGCGCGGATCAGCATCGCTGCCCGCACGACTTCCTCCGGCAGCGGGTCGCCAACCCCGCAGGCGTGGCTCACGATCAGGTTGTACGAAAGACGATCCGCCTGTTCCGGGGGAACGGAAACGCTCGCCAGCGAGCCGAATCCGGTGTTCAGGCCGTACACGAGCGGTTCGCCACGGCCCGCCACGTCGTCCACCCACGCCCGGCAACGCCGCACCGCTTCACGTGCACCCTCCGTCAGGGCGACCGACCGGCCGTAACGGGAGACTGCGACCAGGTCCGTCAGGGTCAGGTGCTCTCCGTCGAGCAAGAGTGGGGGATCGCAAGCCCGCAATTCCACGTCTGTACCTCCTTGTACCGTGCGGCCCTGAATTCGGCCGCCGGCAACGGCCCACCAGCCATTGTACTATACCTGACAGCGCCCGGCAAACAGAGTCCCCTCCCGGCAGGGCTTTCTTCCAGGGGGCAAGCCGTCGGCTCGAATCGCGTAGCGGCCCCGG
>JBDOIE010000079.1:0-1009 GCA_041082245.1 Chloroflexia bacterium | reverse complement strand
TATTGCCTTGGATGCCGACGGGAAGGTAGCTCCAGAGCGCTTGCATACCTCATTGATCGTCAGGAGCGGCCGGGTGCGGAAGGCGCCAAATACAGCCGCCGCGGTCATCGCCGCCCGTCCGAGGCCTCTTATCCGCTCCTCGTCTTCTTTGAACAGGGTCACGAGCCACCGGGCCGTGTTCACGGCGCCGTCAGCCGTCTGCTCAACCCCTTCCAAAAAGAAATCGAGCCAGGCTTCCCAATCTCCTTCAGAGCGTACCAGGTCCAGCAGCCGATAGTATTCATCGCGGTTCTTCTTGAAATAGAGGCTCAAATAAAGAAGCGGCCGCGTTAGAACGCCGCCGTGATGAAGAAGGAGCGCTATCAACAAGCGGCCGATGCGGCCGTTGCCGTCGAGGAAAGGGTGGATCGTCTCGAACTGGACGTGCGCCAGCGCTGCTTTGACGAGCGTCGGATAGGGCGTGTGCTCATCGTGGATGAAACGCTCCAGTTGGGCCATGCAGTCTTCGACAAAGGCGGGGGGGGGCGGCACGAAATGGGCCGTTCCGGGCCTCGTGCCTCCGATCCAGTTTTGCGAGCGACGGAATTCGCCCGGAGACCTTTCACTGCCTCTGCCGCTCGAAAGAAGTCTGGCGTGCATTTCCCTGATAAGCCGGTTGGAAAGGGGAAAGCCTTCACGAAGGCGGTTAACCGCGTGATCCAGGGCGGCCACATAGTTTGAGACCTCGACGACATCATCTAACGGGACGCCCGGGGCTTCTTCCAGTTCGAATAGCATCAGGTCGGCAAGGGAAGACTGTGTTCCCTCGATCTGCGAGGAGAGAACGGCTTCCCTGCGGACGTAGGAATAAAGAAAAAGGTCAGGGTCGGGAAGGAGAAGCGTTATGCTGTCGAGCCGACCCAGGGCCAGCGTTGCTCTTTCGAGGAGTCGTTGACGGGCATTTGATAGGTCGAGCGGTGGCTTTGGCGGCAGGGGATCTGGAATGAAGGCGCGGATCTGTTCACCGCCC
>JBDOIE010000078.1:0-5116 GCA_041082245.1 Chloroflexia bacterium | reverse complement strand
CCCCCCCCCCCCCCCGCCCCTTTGTTTATGATGGGCTTGGACGCGGGCAATGGGGATGGATCGGGGGGTGCAGATCGTCGGGGAGGCGGGTGCGATGGGCTTTCTGGCTCGCTTCTTCGGGGCGATTTCCTTCGTCACCCTTGCGTTCTCCCTGGGGCGATGGTTGCGGAACCGTTCGCTCTGCTGGCCCGCGCTGGCCGTCGGGGCCGTCGCCGGGGGACTCGCGTGGTGGCTTTCCCGATGGTATCTGCCGCCGGACAACCATGTGGCCGTGATCTACCGGTTGGGACGGTTCCGATGCCTTGTGGGGCCGGAGGAGATCGTCTGGCTCTGGCCGCTCCTGGACCGCGTGCAGGCGACGGTCGGCCTGGCGCTACAGAGACAGGAAATGGCATTGGAGCAGCTCCCCACGCAGGACGGGTTGCCGATAGACCTGCGGTTGGCCATCTGCTACCAGCGCGACCTGCGGGTGGCACCGGAAGGTTTCGTCCCGCAGGCGCTTTCCCTGGGCGAAGACGCCTGGGACACGCTCGTGCGCGACCGGGCGCAGGAGGCTGTGCGGGAGCAGCTGGCCGCCCGGTCCGGGGCACCCCTGCTTCTGGCCCAGGAGCAGGCCTTCTTACGAACACAGCTCTGCCAAGCCCTTGCGGAACGATTGCGTCCCATCGGGGTCGTGCTCGGCCCGAAGGCCGGCCTTTCCCTCCTCGACATCCGCCCGGCCCGTCCGGTTTGGGAGGCGATGGTGGATCGGGTCGCCGCGGTCCCGGAAGGCGAAGCGGCTCAGCGGCGTATCCAGGCCCTCCTGGCCGAAGCAAAGGACCGTGCCGATGCGGTTGCCCAGGCGACTGTGCTCCTGGCCGGCGCAGCGGCCGAAGTGAAGGACGGGGCTGAGACACACCTCGTGGTGGGTCCTGCGGTGCCGATCGTCGGCCCATCGCCACATCGGCCCACAGGTGTTGGTTCGGAGCCGCCCTCTACGAGGGCGAGGAGGTGAGCGATGAAACGGATCGTAATCGCAGTGGCGGGTAGCGAAGGCAAAACGGAGTACCGGGACGTGCAGATCCTGCCCGGCACCCAGGCCCGCGATGTGCTGGACCGCCTGGGGCTAGCCGGCTTCCAGCTCGCACGCCCGGACGGAGGCGCCTTCGGCCACACGGACGACCTCTACGAGGCAGTGGCCGATGGGCAAAAGATCTACGCGACCAAGGCCGACGTGGAAGCCGGTTGCTAGCCGGCAAGAAGAACGCGATGGAGTACCTGATCCCAGCACTCTTCCTCTTCCTTCTGATGGCCGTCATCGGGCTCCTGCTCCGCGAGCCTCGCCAGAGGACGGCAGCGCGGGCCGGCGGCGCTGTGAACCGTGCCGGCCGGCCCGCGCCGGCCCTGGCGTCCCACTACACGCCCGTCGTCATCCCCCGCCCGGTGCTGACGGTCGCGCCGCCGCCCCGGGCGCTTTGGGACGAACGCGGCTGGCAACGCTGGCGCAAAGACGGTACCACGCTTTACGTGGGAGAGTATCGGGTGCACGAGCGGAAAAGTCGCCAGGTGCGGCGCTTCCCGGGCTATATCCGTATACGGGGACACGAAATCGAGACCTACATTGCCTCGCCTCCGCCCGCCGTGCGCCACCATCCGAAAGGGCCCTGCTTCCAGTACGTCGACGACCCCTGGTTCCGGCTGCACTGGCACCGGCCACCTCGAAACGCGGACGAAGCGATCCTCTACGTGGAGCAGGTTCTGCACGAAGCGATCAACGACACGGGACCGGACCGGTGAAGGGCGTGCCCTGCGGTCCGGGAGCGCTCGGAGGTGTCCCGTGGGAAGCCTTTCCAGGCAGAAGATGCCGGCACCGGCGCTGCGGCGGCTGGAGCGCTCGCTCGCACGGGAGTACCGGTGTCATATACAGGTCGCCGCCCGGCTCGGGGAGAAGCCCGACCAGGCCGAGCCGTTGCTGGAAGCCCTCCGCTTCCTGCTGGAGACAAGACGGGAAGTACAGCGAGCCCTCCACGCGCGGGACACCGGTTTCCTGCAGGCGCTGGAGGCGCGGACGGTAGCCGAGCTGCGGAAACAACCCGGTAAGCAGTGGGCCGCGCGCTGGCTGTTCGTGCGCCTGCTCGCACACCTGAACCGGGCGATGCAGGAAGCGCCGGACGAGCTACCGGCCGGGCGAGAAATCGTGGTGCCGAGCGTGCTCCTCTACCAGGCAAAGGAAAGCCTCTTCCCGCCCGAACGTCTGCTGGTGGTCGCCGGGCAACGCACGGCGCAGCAAGTGTGGCTTCAGGCGGTCTTCGACGTCACCGGCACCGCCAGCAGCGGGCACGTTCGGGCCGACCCCGAGCGGCTGGCCCGTGCGCTCATCGCGATGGACCGCACGGACACTTTCCTGGCCGCGTGGATGCATTCCCACCCGGGTAACGGTGCGGAAGCCACGCGGCCGAGCCCGATCGACCTCCGTCAGCACGACGATTGGCTCCGCGACTATTCTCCGTTTCTGGTGGGAATGATTTTCGCCGGCGAATGGCTCCACGTTTGGGGTACGGCGCTGGACGAAGGCAAAGTGGCGATGCGGATCGTCGGCCCTGGTCTGCTCCTGGAGGATGAGGATGGAACGCTCTGGCGTTTCGCTTAGCTTTCCGAAGCTGCGTCCGGAGCCTCTGGCGAGAGTGGAGAGCCGGCAGGCGATGCCCCTTCCGCCTGCCCACCCGGCCGAAGCAGACACGTTCGCGCGACATGAGGGCGTGCCCGGACACGATCAGCGCGCGCTTTCCCGGGCGCGTGTTCTGCTCGTGGGTGCAGGCGGGCTGAACTCCTGGGTCGCCCTGGGACTGCTGCGCAGCGGCGTGGGGGCGGTCACACTGGTAGATCCCGACATCGTGGAGCGGACGAACCTGCCCCGTCAGTGCTACTACTCCCAGGACCTCGGGAAACCCAAGGCACTGCGCCTCGTGCAGAACCTGGTCCCCCATAGCACCGCGGGCGCCCGGGTGACCGGGATCGCAACATCGTTCGAGGAGGCGATCGCCCGGTATGCGCTGCCGGCCGATCTCCTTGTCGTGGGTGTGGACAACAACCGCTGCCGGCTGGCCTGTGTCCGCGAGGCACGCCGCCGCCGGATCCCGGCCGTCTTTACGATGCTATCGGGGGATGGGATGCGGGTACAGAGCTTCCTGCAAGGGCCAGAGCCGGAGGATGCCTGCCTCTGGTGCGCGCTTCCGAACCTCGATCCAGAGCGGGCCATGCCGTGCGCCTCAGCGATTATCTCTGGCTGTTTCCTCGCCGCAGCGTTCGCGCTCTTTTTTGCTCACCGGGCGCTCATGGGCTGGCCGAGGCATACCGCGCGTTTTAACTTTCGCGAAGCAGACCTTCTGGGGAGGGTTCCGGACCGCGTGGGTTGGGTTTCCCAGCGGCGGGATTGCCCGGTCTGCGGACGAAGGTAGGGTGCCAGGAAGGAAAGCGCCCCCAGGCTCTGGCTCAGCCTTCTTCTGCCAATCGCTTCAGCTCGTACAGCTTGTTGATCGCCTCCAGGGGGGTGAGCTCTTCCACCCGGATGCGTTTCAGTTCCTCCAGGGCAGGATTCGCGGGGCCGAAGAGCGGCAGCTGCTGCACGACGACCACCTGCCGCATCGCCTCCCGCCGGGCCTCTTTGTCCCCCTTACCCTCTAACTGTCGCAGCACTTCCTCCGCGCGGTGGATCACGCTTGGCGGCAGTCCCGCAAGCTGCGCCACGTGGATGCCGTACGAGCGATCCGCCCCGCCGGGGACGATCTTGCGCAGGAAAACGACCTTTCCGCCCTGCTCGCTTACGGCAACGTTAAAGTTGCGCACCCGTGGAAGGACGCTCGCCACCTCGGTGAGTTCATGGTAATGGGTGGCAAAGATCGTGCGCGCCCCCAGGTTCGGGTGGTTGTGGATGTACTCCAGGACCGCCCGGGCGATCGCGAGGCCGTCGTAGGTGGACGTGCCCCGGCCGATCTCGTCCAGCACGATCAGGCTCTTGCGGGTGGCATGGTGGAGGATGTTTGCGGTCTCGGTCATCTCCACCATGAAGGTGCTGCGCCCGGTGGCGATGTCGTCCTGGGCGCCCACGCGGGTAAAAATGCGGTCCACGAGGCCGATCTCGGCCTTGTCCGCCGGCACGAAGGAGCCGATCTGCGCCATCAGCACGATCAGCGCCACCTGCCGCAGGAACGTGGACTTGCCGCTCATGTTCGGCCCCGTCAGGACGATGATCTGCGCGTCGCTGCAAGAAAGGTGTACATCGTTCGGGATGAAGGTTTCCTCGCGCAGCGTCAACTCCACCACCGGATGACGGCCGGCCACGATGTCGATCGTTTCCCCCTCGTTGAGCTGCGGCCGGACATACCGGTTGCGCACCGCGACCTCGGCCAGACCCGCGCAGACGTCGATACGGGCCAGCGCTTCCGCGGTGGCCAGGAGGCGGTCGGCGTGGGCAGCGATCTGCTGGAGCACCTCCCGGTACAGGCGCAGTTCGATCTCTGCCATACGCTCCTGCGCCCCGAGCACGATCGCCTCGTACTCTTTCATTTCAGGGGTGATGTACCGCTCGGCGTTCACGAGCGTCTGTTTGCGGATGTATTCCGGGGGGACGAGCTTTTCCTGGGCTTTGCTCACCTCGATGTAGTAGCCAAAGACTTTGTTGTAGCCGACCCGGAGGCTCTTGATGCCCGTGCGCTTCCGTTCCTTTTCCTCCAGCCCCGCGATCCACTCCCGCGCTTCGCGGCTCGCAGCGACGATCTGGTCGAGTTCCGCGGAATACCCCGGGCGGATGACCCCTCCCGCGGTGGCTACGGCCGGCGCTTCCTCGGAGATCGCGCGGGCGATCAATTCGGCGACCTCGGTGCAGGCGTCCGGCAACACCAGTACACCGCCTGCCGGCAGTCCCTCGCCCAGGAGAGCACAGAGGGCCGGGATCTTTTCCAGGGTCGCGCGCATCCCCAGCAGTTCCCGGGGTCCGGCGATTCCCGAAAGCACGCGGGTGGTCGTGCGCTCCAGGTCTCGCATGCCGGAGAGGATGTCCCGCACCCCGGCGCGGCGGGCGGTGTCGCGCACAAAGAACTCCACAGCGTCCAGGCGCGCTTCGATGGCCGGGATCTCC
>JBDOIE010000062.1:0-1214 GCA_041082245.1 Chloroflexia bacterium | reverse complement strand
AGCCCCCCTGCGGTGACCTCCACCTGCACCGGCGCCACGAACCCCTGGCCGTAAATGGTGGCCGGGTTCCAGCCCAGGATGTACCCGGTGTTGGGTTGGATCGCCGAAATGAACATCGCCTCGCCGTAGCGGTAGGGCAGGGTGTTGGACGACACTTTACCGGTCAAGATGTTTCTGACCTCGACCTGGACCGTCGTAGGCGTCCCCGGTTGGCTCGGCGCGATGGACGGCGCGATGCACACGATCTCGTTGAAGTTCGAGGAGATCACCTGCGCTTCCCGGTCCCCAAACAGCACCTGCACGGGGTAATCAAAGCCCGAACCCAAGATGGTCACCCGCGTACCGCCTTCGATGGGGCCCGAGTTCGGTACCAAAGCGAAGAGTTGGGGGGTCGGCGGTTCGCGGACAATAACTCCCCGATAGACAAAGCCCTTCACGAGAGTCGCACTGTCAGTCAGATTCGTAACGGAGACATCCGTAAGAATGTCCTGGGCTGGAGGATCCACGCTCGCCCTCGGCGTTTTCACCCGCAGGAAACGACCATCCGGCGACACGTAGACCACCTCCGCGGTGTACGTCGCGGCGACCGGGTCACCCAGCCCAAACCTCACCGTCGGCGCATCCGAGGTGCACAGACCCGTCGCCACCACCCGGTACACGCACAGGTTTTCCCCGCGAATCTCCACTTCCTCGCCACCCTGCCAGGAGCCCTCGTTCGGGACGAGCGAATAGACCACAGGTGCGCCGGCTACCTCTTCCACGGGACCGGGCGGAGGCGAAAACCGAACAGTTTTACTATCGTTCGCGGATCCGACGCTGGCGCTCACGGTCACGTCACCAGCGGTTCCGGAGGTCCACGCCGCCGAAGCGACGCCCCCTTGGGTGGACTTCGCCAGGCTCGCGTCGCGGTTGTCGATGAAGTAGTAGCACAAACCCAGCTCCTCCGGTTGCTGCTGGTTGTCCTGGTTTTTATCGTCCCAGCAGGTTTGCCGCGGGAGCGTGAAGTTCACCACGGTCCCGTCGGGAACAGCAGAGGAGCCCTGGCGAACCGTCGCCCGCGCCTCCACCACCTGGCCGGCCACTGCACTGGTGCTCGATACCGTGAGCGACACGCTCACAGCCTGGGGCGTGGGGGACGGGCGGGGGGCGGTGGGGCTGTCGGACTTGCTGCAGGCAGTAAGCCCGAACACCAGGCCAAGGGAAGCAAACGAGAA
>JBDOIE010000056.1:0-5738 GCA_041082245.1 Chloroflexia bacterium | reverse complement strand
ATCGCGGAAGGGCTCCGGCGGCTGATCGAGGACGGGGCGTTGCGTGCCGCCCTGCGCGCGGCCGGCCCGGAGCGCGCGCGCCTCTTCACGTGGGAGCGGGCCGGCCGGCAGCTGTACGAGATCGTGCGCCGCCTGCTGGGGCAGGGCCACGCTGCCGCTCTGTGAGAAAGGTGACACCTTCACGGCCTGCGGAAGGGCAGCATCCGAACCCCCGCCGTACCGTCCGCTGACCGCGCGGCGAAGCACTGCGGGAGGGAGAGCCGCTCGTGCTCACGCGCTTGCAGCGAAAAAGGGGACGTTTGCAAGCGTTCCTCTACCGAGCGCTTTTTGACAGCGCGGGGTACCTGGAACCCCAAGGAGGAAGCCTAGCACCTGTCCAGGCGGCGCGCGGAGGAAGAGCGCGTGCCGGTCGTCTTTCTCCGGGAGTGCTGAGGGGTCGCCCCCCACGGTTGTCTGGACGCTACCCCTTGTCAGCACCCGGGTTAGCATGGTATACTTCAAGCGAACGAGGAAAGGGTTGGGGAACGGGTCCAGAGCGGAGTCACCTGGGGAGGTCAAGCCATGCATGCGCAGAAAGCCCATCGCTTCAAGGCGTCGACAGCGTTAGTCCTGATCGTGGGCCTCTTGCTGGCACCCGGGCCGGCGACGGTGCAGGGCCAGGGGCCGGACGAGGAGCTGACACGCTTCCGGGAAGTGCGGCTGCGAGAACCGGAGAGCGTGCCACTGGCGACGAAAAAGAGTACAGATGGCGCGGTTCCTGAGGGCCTGACCTTTTGGCAAAAGGAGCGCCTGGAAGGAAGTTGCGAAACCCGCAGAGTGGGCACGTTCCCCTCTCTGGCGCTGGATGCGGCCGGTCGACCGCATATCAGTTACTACGACGAAAGCAACGCCGACCTCAAGTACGCCTACTTCGATGGGAGCGTTTGGCACGTCCAAACGGTCGATGATACCGGGGATGTGGGCTGGTATTCCTCTCTGGCGCTGGATGAATCGGGGCTCCCTCATATCAGCTACCTGGACTCCTGGAACTACCTGCTGAAGTACGCCTACTTCGACGGGAGCACGTGGCACGTCGAAACAGTCGGCGCAGCGGATTCCACCGCGACCTCGCTGGTCCTGGACTCGCTCGGCAGGCCGCACATTGCCTATGTTGCACCCGGATACTACGTGCGTCACGCCTACTTTGACGGGTCGGCTTGGCGTTTCGAGGCGGTCCCAAACGAGATGGGATGGGCCGTTTCTCTGGCACTGGACAGCCTCGGCTGGCCGCATCTCAGTTACTGTTCCTATAATCCAGAAACCTGGGCCTGCGAGAGCGTCACATATGCGCGCTTTGACGGATCCGCTTGGCTTACTCACACGCTCGATGTAGGGGAAAACATAGCGGGAGATACCTCCCTCGCGCTGGATCACCTGGATCGGCCACATATCGCATATTCCGACTGGCTCAACTCCGAATTGAAGTACGCCCATTTCGACGGCATGGGCTGGTTCACCGAGACGGTGGACACCATGGGAGGATGGGATGTTTCCCTGGATCTGGATGTGTCTGGAAGACCACATATCAGCTATTATGGCGCCGGCGGCCTGAAGCACGCGTACTGGGACGGAGCGGACTGGAACACCGAGGTCGTGACCAGTGAGGGGCAAGACTTTACCTCTATTGCGTTGGATAGCGCAAACCGGCCGCACATTGCATATTCCGGTCCATATCCGCAGCGCGGTCTGTATTATGCACGCTTCGACGGCTCCTGGCATATCGAAATGGCGGATGGCTCTAGGACCGTGGGCGAGCATATTTCCTTGGCCCTGGACGCCCTGGGGCGCCCACATATCATGTACTACGAATCCCAGAACCAAGACCTCAGGCACGCATACTTGGATGGAGCTTCCTGGCGCTATGAAACGGTGGATTCCGTGGGCGACGTGGGTGGATACGCCTCTTTGGCCCTGGATTTCTCCGGATTGCCCCACGTGAGTTACTGTCGCTTCATTGCTTCAGGAGGCGTCTGTGACGACCTGAAGTATGCTTATTTTGATGGAGCCGCGTGGCATGTCGAAACGGTAGACAGCGCAGGCGCAGTGGGGCAGAGCGCTTCTCTCGCGCTGGACGCGGCTGGCCGTCCGCACATCAGCTACTATGACTACACCAACCGTGACCTGAAGTACGCCTACTTTGATGGTGCGGTCTGGCATATTGAGAGAGTGGACACTGCGGGCGACGTGGGTGGATACGCTGCTCTGGCGCTGGATGGTGCTGGCCATCCGCACATTGCTTACCTCGATGGGGAAAACGCGGATCTGAAGTACGCCAGTTTCGACGGGACCACCTGGCATCTTCAAACTGTGGACAGTGTCGGGAGCGTGGGCTACGAGCCCTCTCTGGCACTCGACGCCGCTGGACATCCGCACATCAGTTACCTGGATCTCTCCGCACACGACCTAAAGTATGCCTATTCCGATGGAGCCACCTGGCACGTGGAGACCGTGGATAGCGCAGGGTATATCGCCTACGATACCTCATTGAGACTTGACGCCACAGGGTTGCCGCATATTGCTTACCTGGACCTCTGGAGTGGCATGAAGTACGCCTATTTCGACGGGATGGCCTGGCACCTCGGACGTGTGGACCGGGCAGGCCCTGCTTTGTCCCTGGCAATCGGACTGCAGGGTCTCCCACATGGCGCTTATCTTCAGGATTGTGGCCTGGTGTATGCCCGCGCAGGGACTCAGCTGGCGTACTGGTCGCGCCTTACATTCGCCTCCTACCGCGATATGAACTGGGAGGTCTACGCTGCCCGGGGCGACGGGACTTATCCGAGCCGCCTGACCTCTAATAACAAGATCGACTCCCGCCCCGAGTTCAACCGTGGGGCCACCCAGATTGCCTTCTACTCCGACCGGGCTGGCAACTATGAAATCTACAGGATGAACGCCGATGGCAGCAGCCAGACCCGCCTGACCTGGACCTCGTTCCCGGAGTATCAGCCCTCCTGGTCGCCGGACGGCAGCCGCATCGTCTACTATGGTTACCCGGGCACCCAGACGAACGCTGAAATCTACATCATGAACGCGGACGGCTCGGGTCAGACGCGCCTGACCTGGAACCCGGCGTGGGATGGCCACCCCACCTGGTCGCCTGATGGAACCAAGATCCTCTTCGTCTCGAACCGAAGCGGCAACTACGAGCTCTGGACGATGGCCCCCGACGGCTCGAACGTCCAGCAGCTCACCTACGGCCTGAACTACGCTGCCTACCCGGACTGGTCGCCGGACGGGAGCCGCATCGCTCTGAACGATGACTATAACAACGACGGCTGGTTTGACCTGGCGATCGTCAAAGCGGACGGAACCGGCCTGACCCACCCTCTGGGCCCGACTCCCTACTACTACGACAACCTGGCCCCGGTCTGGGCACCTCACGGGATGGACCTGGCCTTTGCCCAGGTGCATTACGTCTATTACCAGGGCAACTGGTACTGGACGGACGCGTACATCTACGGGCTGGACCTTTCCAGCAACACGACCTATCTCCTGGTCGATTCGGGCTATGACTGGTGGCCGGATTGGCAGCCCACGGACGTCGTGGCCCCGGTTTCCCAGGTCAGCCCGCTTCCGCTCTGGTCCGGGGCGACCTTCCTCGTCTCCTGGTCCGGAAGCGACACGGGTGGGGCCGGGCTGCGATCCTACGATGTGCAGTACCGCGACGGTACCGGGCCCTGGACCGACTGGCTGGTGGATACGGCTCTGACCTCTGCTACCTTCACGGGTCAAGAGGGGCACACCTATTTCTTCCGCTGCCGTGCCCGCGACTATGGCTTCAACGTGGAGCCGTATCCGGAAGAGGCCGATGCCTTCACCACGGTGGACACCACGCTGCCTGCTTCGTCTGCTTCCTCGCCCGAGTACGCCTCCGGGCCCACTTTCCCCGTCACCTGGAGCGGAACGGATACGGGTTCCGGCGTCGCCTTCTACGATGTGCAGGTGCGCGATGGGCCAAGCGGGCCCTGGGTGGACTGGCTGACCGGTACGACCGCGACCGGCGCCGCGTTTGCCGGTGAACTGGGGCACACGTATTACTTCCGGACACGTGCCACCGACCACGCCGGCAACGTGGAACCCTACCCCGGCGGCGACGGCGATACCCACACCCATACCCCGCAATATGCGCTAGCTGGATACGTGCGGAACAACCGGGAGGCACCGGTCGCGCTGGCTCGGGTCGAGGCAGAACCGCCGGCGATGAACACGGCGCTTTCCCGATGCGATGGCGCCTTCACCCTGTACTTCAACGTGACCGGCACCTATGCGCTAAGCGTCACGCGGAGCGGTTTCGGTGCGCTCCCGCCGATGTACGGGGTCGTGGTACCGGCCCAGGAGACCCTTTACTTCTACCTGCCTCCGCTTGATGACGCCATCACCGACGGCGGCTTTGAGGCGGGCGATCTGGCGGCGTGGAACCCGGCCGGAGAGCCTTCGCCCGCGCGGGTCGGGCCCGGGCACACCGGGGACGGCGCAGCCCTGCTGGGTGGGGAAGTCTCCCCGCCGGTCGTGACACCGACCACGCCGTTCTCCATGAGCAGGATGGTGACGGCATCCGGCGGGGTGCTGACGTCGTCGGTGGCGTTGCTGGAGCTGCCGGCCGGGGCGGTGAGCGGCACGGCCGTTGTGACCCTCAGTGGGGTGCCCACGGTGACCGGCATTCCGGAGCAGGATGTAGGGTTGCACGTCTCCTGGGAGGCAGCGCTGACCGACGGGATGCCGCTCACCACGACGCTCCGCCCGTTGACGCTTACGGTGCGCTACACGGATGCCGCGTGGCAGGCGGCCCAGGTAGCCGGCGAAGGGACGCTCCGGCTGTGGCGGTACGACCCGGTGAGCGGAACCTGGGCCGTGTTGCCCACCGTTCTCGATCCCGAGGCCAACCTCGCCACGGTGACCACCACGCAGCCCGGGCTCTACGCGCTGGCGGGGGCCCCCTACGCTGGACCATGGGAAAGCGCCCTGAGCCAGGAAATAGGGGTCGTCCCGGGTGGGATACTGTCGCTCCTCTACCGGGTGCTTGGGGCGGAAGCGCCCACGGATACCCTGCAGCTTGTGGTGGCCGGCCCGACCCAGGCGCTCACCTACACGCTGGCGCTGACGGAGACCGGCTGGGTGCACCGGTACTGGGAGCTGCCGGCCGGCCTGGGACCCACCGCCACGCTCTCCCTGAAGTGGCGCCAGAGCGGCCGCGAACGTCCGGGTGTGCTCGTGGACGAGGTCAGCCTGGGGACGACAGCCGCAGGCGGCTACCCCATCTACCTCCCGCTCGTTTTCCGACGGGAGAGCCTGTGAATAGAGGGGGCTCTGAGCCTCCGCTTTTTGCCGCGGGGGGCCGTACGGGCCGGTTGAGGGGGAAGGGCTTCGTGCTTTTCCGCCGCTGGGGGCCGTACGGGCCGGTTCGGGGGGAAGGCTTCGTGCTTTTCCGCCGCGGGGGACCATACGGGCCGGTTGAGGGGGAAGGCTCCGTGCTTCCCCTTTCCGCCGCTGGGGGCCGTACGGGCCGGTTCAGGGAGAGGGTTCAGGGGGAAGGGCTTCGTACTTCCCTTTTCCACCGCTGGGGGCCGTACGGTTCAGGGGGAAGGGCTTCGTGCTTTTCCGCCGCTGGTGGGCCATATGGGCCGGTTCAGGGGGAAGGGCTTCGTGCTTTTCCGCCGCTGGTGGGCCAGATGGGCCGGTTCAGGGGGAAGGGCTTC
>JBDOIE010000052.1:0-41661 GCA_041082245.1 Chloroflexia bacterium | reverse complement strand
GAACCTGCTGGGGAGCCACGACACGGTCCGACTGACACGGATCGCGCGCGGCGATCTGGCGACCCTCCGGCTGCTGTGGCTCTTTCTGCTTACCTGGCCGGGTGCCCCGTGTATCTACTACGGGGACGAAATCGGCCTGGACGGCGGTCCCGACCCGGATTGCCGGCGCTGCTTTCCCTGGGACGAGCGGCAGTGGAACCTGGAGTTGCGGGGGTACATCCGGCGGCTCGTCCGACTGCGTCGGGCGTTGCCGGCCTTGCGCTCCGGCACCACGCGTATACTCCTTGCGCATCCGCGCCGCAACCTCCTGGCGTACGGCCGAGGGGAGGGGAGCGATACCGTGGTCGTGGTCATGAACGCTTGCGAGGACATTGTATGTACATTCGATGTACCGCTCAGTGGGATGGGGGTCCCGGAAGCCAGTCCTATGTTCGACTTGATGCAGGGGCATTGGTACGTGGTGCGAGAACAGAGGCTCGAAGGAGTGTGCCTTCCCCCGCGCAGCGCGACATTGCTGGCGATGAGGCCGGTCGGGGAAAACGTGGCGGCGTAAGGGGGTGCCACGGATCGCCTGGCAAATTGAGCATATATTTATTTCCCTGTCTTGACAAGAAGCGATAGGTGTGCTATACTTCTTCCCGCAGGCCAAGGCAACGGAGAGGATCAGGAGGGAGTAACGATGCGTGGTCTGAACCGGGTGGAGATCATGGGGAATCTGGGAGCGGACCCCGAGATGCGGTACACCCCGACGGGCCGGCCGGTCACCCAGTTCCGTGTTGCGGTGCACCGGCGGTGGCGGAATGCGGATGGGGAGCCCCAGGAGAAGGTGGAATGGTTCCGGGTGGTCTCTTGGGGGCGTCAGGCAGAAGTCGCAAACCAGTTCCTCGAGAAGGGCGCCCCAGTCTATGTAGAGGGGAGGCTTTCCACGCGCTCTTACGAAGACGCGAACGGCCAGACGCGTTACATCACCGAGGTGATCGCCCGGGATATCATCCTGCTGCCGCGCGGCAACGGCCGCGCCGAGCATCCCGAAGAGGTGCTGGAGGAGGCCGCTGAGGAAGAAGAGGCGGCCGAGATCCCCTTCTAAGAGTGGCGAGGGATGCGGCCGCGCCGGCAAGCCGCCCTACCTTTGGCGATGCCTGGTGCGGTGCCACGATTCGGTCAAGATCAGGCCTGAGGCCTGCCCGCCGGGAGCGGTCGTCCGCCCCGGCGGTTTTCGTTGCCTGGAGGTCCGCTCTCCCGGGGCGGACGGTTGAGTACCGATGCCTCCGATCACCGCGCTGTGGCTCCCAACGCGCCCGGGCGAAGCGCGGCGGGCCGATCCCGGGGCCAGCGTTACCGCTGTTCCGGCTTCACGCCCGTTGCCCCGACTCGCCCCGCAGGGGCCGGGAGGCGGGTCGGCTGCCTTGCTCCGTTCGTCGTGCCTCCGGCGGGGCGCGGACCATGCTTTTTCGTGACAGCACCCCGTGGTGGGACTTGCTGGCTCGGGGACTCGTTGCCCTGGGCGCGTGCCGAAACCGTTGACGCGGCCGGAGCGCCTTGGTATACTGGGCTCACGCACCGAAAGGAGAGGGCTTATGACGGTGGCGGAAGCCTTGCGTCAGGCCGGGTCCTTCCTGGAGCAGGCCGGTTCACCGAGCGCGCGGCTCGATGCGGAAGTGTTGCTGGCGCATCTCCTTGGAGTTCGCCGCGTGGACCTGTACCTGGCGCCGGAGCGTCCCCTTGCGCCCGAAGAGGAGGCGGCCTACCGGGCGTTGCTGGAGCGGAGGGCCCGGGGGGAACCTGTCTCCTACCTTGTGGGGCGTAAGGAGTTCTATGGCCTGACCTTTCTTGTGGATCGCCGGGTGCTCGTGCCGCGCCCGGAGACAGAACTTCTCGTGGAGCGGGCGGTTGCCTGTGCGCAGGAACTCGGACGCCCGGACCTGCTTTTGGCCGACATCGGTACGGGCAGCGGTTGCATAGCGGTCGCCCTTGCCGTGCAATTGCCCCAGGCGCACATCTGGGCCACGGAGATTTCCCCCGAAGCCATAGAGGTGGCCCGGGAGAACATCCGCAGGCACGGGGTCGAAGCGCGGGTTTCCCTGCTTCTGGGCGACCTCTGTGAACCGCTTCCTGCGGCGGTAGACGTGCTCGTGTCGAACCCTCCCTATACCGTGTGGGAAACGCTTCCGGTGGGGATCACCGCGTACGAGCCGCGCATCGCCCTCGATGGAGGAAGGGAGGGGCTCGAAGTGATGCGTCGCTTGATGTTGCAGCTTCCCCGGGCGATCCGTCCCGGGGGCTTTGGCCTGGTGGAGTTCGGGGATGGGCAGGAGAGGGCGGTGCGGGAACTGGCGCACGAGGTGTTCCCCGACGCGCCCCTGACCGTCTGGCACGACCTTTCGGGCCTGCCCCGGGTGTTGCAGATCGGTCCCGTTCCCCGGTAGCCAACAAACGGACGGCCCACCGTTGAGGGTGGGCCGAAATGGGGAAGAACTTTCCGCAGCGGCTTCGGGGAAGCGGGACGTTCGGTAAGATCAGGCCGTCTTGTAGAGGGTGCGCAGGCAGCGGCTGCACACGTTCAGCCGTACGCGCCTTCCCCCGATCCAGAACGCGCGCTTCTGCGTGTTGGGCATCCAGCGTCGGTTCGTCCGCCGCTTGGAGTGGCTCACGTTATGCCCGTACTGCGGTGCTTTCCCGCAAAGGTCGCATTTGCCCGGCATCGACGATACCCCCTCTTCGAGCGATCTTGACAACAAGGAAAGTATACCACAGCTTTCCCCCCTTGACAAATCGCACCCGGATGATACAATCAATCCCATAGCCGGCCCCGCGGTCGGAGCTTTTCCGGGTGATTGCGGCAGAGCCCGGGGCTTGAGGGTAGACAAGCGATGAGCCTGAAAAGCGATCAGTCTCTGGGGCGGATCGAGGTATCCCGGCGCGCAATCGCCGCCTTGGCCGAAGAAGCGGCGTTGCAGTGCTATGGGGTCGTGGGGCTCGTACCACGGCACCGCCAAGGGGTGTGGACCCAGCCGCCGGCGGACCGCGGTGGGGTGGTTGTACGCCTGGACGGAGACCGCGTCATCCTGGAACTGTACGTGGTGATCGAATACGGAACGCGTATTTGCGAAGTGGCACGCAACGTAATGGCCTCGGTCCAGTTCGCGGTGGAGCACGCCTTGGGGATTCCCGTGGAGGCCGTCCATGTGACGGTGCAGGGAATCCATCTCAGCCGCCCGCAGTCCGAATCCGCGGAGCAGCGCAAAACAGTTGGAGGTCCATAAGGTTGATCATGGGCAAACCCGAAAGCCGTCCGGTCGGTGGAAAGGGGAGGGAACAGGGGGAACGGACTGCTTTGGGCGGGCCCTGCGACGGGGTTCGCCTGCGTGAGGCTTTTCAGAAGGCGACGGCCTGGCTCAGCCTCCACAAAGCGGAGGTGAACGCGCTGAACGTCTTCCCGGTGCCGGACGGAGATACGGGCACGAACATGGTTCTTACCATGGAGGCAGCCCTCAAGGAAGCGGAAGGGGCGCCGCTCCACGGCGTCGGCGAGGTCGTGCAGGCTCTCTCCTACGGCGCGCTGATGGGAGCGCGCGGGAACTCCGGGGTAATCCTCTCGCAGATCATCCGCGGGCTTGCACGCGCCCTGGAGGGGCAGGAAGCGCTGGACGGCGCTCTCCTGGCCCAGGCGCTCCAGGCAGCCACGGAGACGGCCTACCGCGCGGTCAGCAAGCCGGTGGAAGGTACGATCCTGACGGTGGTGCGGGATGCGGCGGCTGCCGCGGTAGAGGCGTGCCGCAAGGATCCCACGTTGCTCGCGGTCTTTCGTGAGGCTGTCGCTGCGGCCTGGGAGTCGGTGCGACGCACACCGACCCTCCTGCCGATCCTTCGGGAGGCGGGTGTGGTGGATGCCGGAGGCCAGGGGTTGGCGGTTCTTCTGGAGGGCCTCTACTATTACTTCAACGGCGAGCTCGACCGCCGGATGCAGGAGACCGAGGTGCCGTTCCCGGAGGAAGTCGCCTTTGTGGATGTCCATGGCGAAGAGGAGTTCGGCTACTGTACGAACTTTGTCCTGCGGGGGGTGGGGCTGAACGTCGAGGAGATCCGGGAGCAGATCAGCCGCCTGGGCCGGTCGGCGGTCGTCGCCGGGGACGACCGCATGATCAAGGTGCACGTGCACACCGAATACCCTGGCACAATCCTGAACTACGCTGTGGGCCTGGGAAGCCTGCACCAGATCGAGATTACGAACATGGACGAACAGCGGGCGGGCCTGAAGCCGCGTGCTCCGGCGGTGCCCGAACGCCCGCCCCTGCCCGAGTTGCCGCCGCACCCGATCATGATCATCGCCGTTTCCCCGGGGGAAGGCCTGTCCGAAGTCTTGCGGAGTATGGGGGCAGCGATCATCGTCCCTGGAGGACAGACGATGAACCCGAGCACCGAGGAGCTGCTCCAGGCGATCGAGTCGCTGCCGTGCAATCAGGTCATCGTGCTGCCCAACAACGGCAACATCGTGATGGCTGCACGGCAGGCGGCGGAGCTTTCGGGCAAAGAGGTGCGCGTGGTGCCCACCGATACCATCCCTCAGGGCATCGCCGCGCTGGTCGCGTTCAACTATGAGGCCGACCTGGAGACGAACGTACAGGCGATGGAGGAAGCCGCTGCTGCCGTCCAGACCGGGGAGGTGACCTGGGCCGTACGGGACGCGCAGCTGAACGGGGTACGGGTGCGAGAAGGGCAGTTCATCGGCCTCCATAACGGCGTGCTCGCCGTGGCAGGGGAGGACGAAGGAACGGTAGTACTGGAGTTGCTCCGGCGCATGGGGGCAGAGGAGAAAGAGCTGATCACGGTCTTTTATGGCCAGGATGTGCCCCAGGCCGAGGCCGAGGAGACGGCGAGCCGGATCCGGGAGCAGTTTCCGAACCAGGAGGTCGAGCTCGTCTACGGTGGTCAGCCCTACTACCGCTATATCCTTTCGGCCGAATGACAGGATGTTCGATGGCCAGGATCTGCATTGTGACCGATAGTGCTGCCGACATTCCGCCGCAACTGCGGCGCCAGTTGGGCATCGTCGTGGTTCCGCACAACATCCACTTCGGCGGGGAGCGGTATCGCGACGGCATCGATATGGACGCCGGCCAGTTCTATGCGCGGTTGCAGCGCGGCTCCTGGGCGCGCCTGTCCCCTCCCAGCGAGGAGGTGTTCGAGAAGCTCTACCGCCGTCTCAGCGAGGAGTACGACGCGGTCATCTCGGTGCACGTTTCCAGCCTGCTCAGCGATACGTTCTTGATGGCCAACCGGGCACGCGCTTCCCTGCCTCCCTCGACCTGCCGGGTGGAGACGATCGATTCCCTCTCTGTTTCTATGGCCCTCGGCTTTGTAGTGATCGAGGCAGCACGCACCGCTCGAGCCGGATTCGGCGTGGACGAGGTGATCGACCGTGTCCACTGGATGACGCGTCACAGCCACCTGCTGCTCTTCTGCGAGGAGCTCAACTATCTGCGGCGGAGTAACCTTTTCCCGATCTCTCAGGTGCAGCAGCTCGCGCGGACAAAGCCCCTCCTGGTGTTGAACGAAGGTTCGTTCCTGATTTACGAACGGCCGCGCACGCGCCTCCGCGCGCTGGACGGGCTCTACAGCTTCATCGAGGACTTTCCAGAAATGCGGGCGATTGCCGTCCTTTACTCCACAACCCCGGAGGATGTGGGAGGGCTGCTCGAACGGATCGACCTGATCTACCCTCGTCAGAAGATCATCGTCACGCGGTACGGGCCGTTCCTGGGCTCGATCATCGGGCCCGGGGGCATGGCGGTCGCCGTGTACGAGGAGGACTGAGGTGCCGGGCGCCCGACGCGTCCGGGTGGTGACGGACAGCACGGCGGACCTTCCCCGCGAGTGGATCGACCAATGGGGCATCCAGGTGGTGCCGCTCCGGTTTCGCCTGGGCGAGGATACCTTCCGCGATGGCCTGGACCTCCCGCCTGAAACCTTTTACGCCCGGCTGGCCAGGTCGTTTCCCACTACCTCTCAACCCTCGGTGGGGCTGCTGAAGCGCTTCTATGAACAGGCCGGGGCAGGCGGTGGGGAGATCGTATCGATCCACCTCTCCTCGAAGTTGAGCGGCACATGTCAGGCAGCCCAGCTGGCCGCAGACCAGGTCGACAGCCGGGTGGTTGTGTTCGATTCCGGACAGATCTCGATGGCGGTGGGCTGGCTCGTGCTGGCAGCAGCGGAGGCAGCCCGCGAAGGGCGGTCGCTGGAAGAGATCGTGTCCCTCCTCGAAGAGATGAAGGGACGGGTGCGCATCGTCGGCCTGATCGAAAGCCTGGAGCACCTGCGGCGGGGCGGCCGCATCGGCCGCATAGAGGCGCTGTTGGGCAGCCTTCTGGGCATCCGGGCGCTCTTCACGCTCGAGCGGGGCGAAGCCGTGCTCCTGGAACGTGTGCGCACCCGCTCCCTTGGACTGCGCCGGCTGGTGGAATACGTCGCTACCCTGGAGCCGCTGGATCGGGCCGCAGTGGTCCACGCCGATGCCGCAGACGCGGCGCAACAGGTCGCCCGCACGCTGGCGCCGCTGTTGCCTGGCCGGTCGATCCCGGTGCTTCCCGTGGGCCAGGTGGTGGCCTCGCACGTCGGCCCAGGAGCGGTCGGGGTGGCCTGCGTGCGGGCAAGCGGGGCTGCCAGGCCCCCCAAAGCGTTTCCGATTCGTTGAGGTCGTAGCGTGTCCTCCATCCCGCTGAACCGCGAGGCGATCGGGCTCATCCCCTGGCTGATCGGTTCCTGGCTCCTGGCTCTCCTGGGAAGCCTGCTGGACCGGTTCGGCGTGTGGCCGAGCCAGTGGTGCGAAACCCAGGCCCCGATCCGGGACACAGCCGCCCTGCTGCACGCCCTTGCGGTCCCCTATGCGGCCATCCTGAGCGGGTTCCTCGCTCCGGAGCGGCTCGGGTTGGCCGGTTTCTCCTGGTGGAAGAGCCTGGGACGGGCTCCGCTTCTTGCCGGATTGGCTCTGATCCTTGCGCTGCTCGCCTGGCGCGGCGCGCTGCGCGCGGGTCCGGTGCCAGCCGAAGTGCTGGCGCGCGAGCGCCGCTGGGTGCGCCGTCCCGGCGGCTGGCTTTGGTTGCTCCTCTGGGCTGGTGCGGAACAGCTCCACTGGGCCTTCTACCGCGCGGTTCCCCTCCTCGTCTGGGGGCCGCCGGCCGGCCTCTGGCTGGGTATGCTTCTGGTGGCGGCGGAACGTTACAGCCTGCCCGGAAGAACGGTGCCGGGTACGTTGGAGAACGAGGCCTGGTGGTGGACCAAGGCACTGGCGCTGACCGCAGCCTTTGCCCTCCTGGGCAACCTCTGGGCGTGTATGGCGATCCAGGCAGTCCTGGACGGGTGCATCGCCGCGTGGATGGAGCGGCGTGCGGAACCCGTGGGGGAGGTCCACCCGCTTGTCGCCGGCCGCCCTGCCTTGCGCTACACTGTGCCCGCAGCGGCTCTGGTCCTCCTGTTGTTGGTCGGATTCACCTGGGGCGCGATCAGCCCCACCCTGCGCGTGCCGCGCGTGGAGGAATTTGTACAACAGCCGACGGTCCCTGTCCCGACCCTTACCCCGACTCCCACCGCGTTCCCGACCGCGCGGCCGACCTCCACCCCCACGGCGACCCCGCTCCCCACGGGCACGCCGACCGCGACGCCCCAGCGCACCTACGTTGTTCAGCCTGGCGATACCCTCAACGCCATCGCCCTTCTGTTCGATGTCTCGGTGGCCGACCTGATGCAGGTGAACGGCATTACCGACCCCACCCGTCTCCAGATCGGGCAGGTCCTGGTCATTCCTTGAGGTGGTTCGAATGGCTGGAGGGAACCGCAAAGCACAAGCCCGCGACAGGCGTCCGCGCGTTGTCATCGTCGGCGCGGGTTTTGGCGGGCTGTGGGCCGCACGCACCCTGGCAGGGAATGGGCTCCAGGTCATCCTGCTCGACCGCAACAACTACCACACCTTCCAGGCCCTCCTGTATCAGGTCGCCGCTGCCGAGCTGGAGCCGGCCGACATCGCGCACCCGGTCCGCAGCATCTTGCGCCGGCTGGAAGATGTCCACTTTATGATGGCAGCGGTGCAGGAGGTCGATTTCTCTGCCCGTGCAGTGCGGACCAGGGACTACCGTATCGCGTACGACTGGCTCATCCTGGCGCTGGGGAGCCAGACCCACTACTATGCTGTCCCTGGTGCGAAGGAGCTCTCCTTTCCCCTCAAGACGCTCGAAGACGCGATCGACATTCGAAACCATATCCTGCGGTGTTTCGAACGGGCTGCTCGGGAGCCCAGCGCGCCCGAGCGGGAGCGGTGGCTCACCTTTGCGATTGTGGGGGGCGGCGCCACCGGAGTGGAGTTCGCGGGAGCGCTGGCCGAGCTGATCCGGGGTTCGTTTGCCCGGGATTTCCCCGCGGGGCTACCGCGGGAAGCGCGCGTGGTACTCCTGGAAGCGCAGGATCGTCTCTTGCCCGGCATGCCCGTGCGGCTTCAGGAGTATGCCCGCGAGCGGCTCTCCAGGCTGGGGGTTCAGGTGTGGCTCAGATCCCCGGTGGAACGGGTTGAGGCTGGTGCAGTCTACCTGAGGAACGGGACTGCACTGGCCACGCAGACCGTGGTCTGGACGGCCGGCGTACGCGGCCACGGTCAGGCCGAGGCGTGGGGACTGCCCACCACGCGCGACGGGCGAGTGCGGGTTGCCCCTACTTTGCAGGTGCCCGAACATCCAGAGGTGTACGTGATCGGCGATCTGGCCTACCTGGAGGAAGATGGCCGTCCCTTGCCCATGCTGGCGCCGGTTGCCATCCAGCAGGGAGTGGCCGCAGCGAGGAACATTCTGCGTCAACTCGCCGGCCAATCCCCACAACCCTTTCGCTACCGCGACCGGGGGGTGATGGCGACGATCGGGCGCAATGCCGCCGTGGCCAGGGTGGGACGGCTCGCGTTGACCGGCTTTCCCGCCTGGCTGCTGTGGCTGGGCGTGCACCTGGTGAACCTGATCGGCTTCCGGAACCGGTTGCTCGTGCTGATCAACTGGGCCTGGGACTATTTCTTCTTCGAGCGCGCTGTTCGCCTCATCCTGCCGTCGGAGATCGTCCTGAGACGCGCGGGGAAGGCCCCGTCCGAAGGCCTTTCGGGCGATCCTCTGGGTCCCCCGAATGCGGAAGGCGGGGTGCCCGTTCCATAGTCTGCTATCTCGACCGTTGTCAGGGAGGCAAGCACCCATTGACCTGATCCGCCTGGTGTGATACACTTTGCGCACCCCAAGTCGATGCACGAATATGGGCTTCGCAGCGGCCTGGCAGGGCCAGAAAGTGAGGCACGGAATGGTTTCGCTTCGGAAAGCAGCACAAATCGGTAGCCTCTTTGTCCTGTTCCTGCTCGTCTGCACGGCAACGACCTCGGCCTTTCCGCTGGCCCCTGCATATCCGTTCCAACCTGTGGGGCCGCGCGGGGCTGTGGTGCGGATCGCCATCGTCTCCCCGAAGGATGTTGCTCTCCTGGCAGAGCTGGGGGTAGACATCTGGAAGGTGGAGAAAGAGCGCCTGGAGGTCGTCGGAGCGGTAGGGCCGGAGCTGTACCGGGAACTGGTCGCGCGCGGGTTCGCCGTGGAGGTCGATGTGGAGCGCACGGAGCGCTACCTCGTTCCCCCGGGCTACCCGTGCTACCGCACTGTGGAGCAGATCCTGGCCCATATGGAGGCGGTCAGCAATACCTACCCGCAGTGGACCGAGCTGGTGGACGTCGGGGATAGCTGGGAAAAGGTCCAGAACCCCACGGCCGGCTACGATATCCTGGCGATGCGCATCACGAACGAAGCCATTCCTGGTCCGAAGCCGACCCTGCTCGTTGTCTCCGAGCACCATGCGCGGGAGATGGTCGTCCCCGAGGTGGCCGATTTCTTGATCGACTACCTCACCGGTGGCTTCCGCGGGGCGGGTGGCTACGGGGTCGACCCGGACGTCACCTGGCTTTTGGACCACCGGGAGGTGTGGGTGGTGCCACTCGTGAACCCGGACGGCCGCAAGATGGTGGAGCCTTCCGGCTGGTGGTGGCGCAAGAACACGAACGACACGTTGAACCCCGGCTGCGCCTGGCCGCCGACCGCCTACAACCACTACGGCGTTGACATCAACCGCAACTACGAGTATATGTGGGCCTACGACGACAGCGGTTCGACCTCGGACCCTTGCGCCCAGGGGTATCGTGGGGTTGCGGCGGCCTCGGAGCCGGAAACCCAGGCGATCGAGGCGTTGGGGGAACTGCTGTTCCCGAACCCGGCGGATCCGACCGGGATGATGCTCACGCTGCACAGCTACTGGAACGCGGTGCTGATCCCCTGGAGTTACAACGCCCCGGCTCCGGCCCCGGACGATGCCGCGCTACGGGCCATCGGCTGCAAATGGGCCACCTACAACGGCTACGAAGTCGGCCGGCCGGGAGAAGTGCTCTGGTACAACCCCAACGGGACGACCGACGACTGGTTCTACGGGGATCGGGGCGTCGCCTCGTTCACGTTCGAGATGGGGGAAGACTTTTTCCAGGCCTGCTGGGGGAACGAGTTCCCCTGGGATATCTGGGAGGAGAACCTGCCGGCCTTCCTGCACGCGGCCAAGATCGTTGCTCCGAACCCCTACACGGCCGTCTACGGGCCGGATGCGCATACCCTGGCGGTGTCGCCGGACCCTGTTGCCGCGGGCGAGCCGCTGCTTCTTTCCGCGACACTGGAGGATAACCGCGTCCTGAACGCCGACTGCTCGGTGCCCGAGCGGCCCGTGAGCGCAGCCGAGTACTTTATCGACGCCCCCGGAGCGGACGGCACAGGTTCACCGATGGCCCCGCTGGACGGCGCATTCGACGAAATCGTGGAGCCGGCACAGGCTACGGTGGACACCACGGGTCTGACACCGGGCACGCACTACCTTTTGGTGCACGGCCGCTCCCAGGACGGCTACTGGGGCCCCTTCACGGCGGTCTTTTTCCACATAGAAGGATGCGAACCGGTCCAGATCCTCGACGTGGTCACCGCGACGAGCGGCTGCGTGGTCACCTTTACCGCCGCGCTTTACGGAACGCCGCCCTTCTCCTACACGTGGGACCTGGGTCCGCTGGGTGTGTGGCAGGAGCCGACCCCGACAATCGATCTAGGGCTGCCGGGGACCTACCCCTACACATTGACGGTGGGGAACTGCTCGCCCCCGCAACATGATACCTTTGTGGGGAGTGTGACCGTCTCCTGCATCGTCGCGCACCGTATCTACCTGCCCGTGGTGCGGCGGGCGGACTAGGGGTTTGTCCGAAAACCGGGTAAGCCCCAACCGGGTAGGCGAAGGCACTGCCTTTGCCTACCCGGTTTCCGGCCAGGGCCTAACAGGAGGGACGGGGAAATTCCGGCCACGGAACCTCGGGCCGCCCGGCCCGGCGCTGGCGCAACGCTTCGAAGAGCAGGATGCCGGTGGCGACGGTGACGTTCAGCGATTCTGCGGCACCGGCCATCGGGATCGAGACGAGGCTCGTGGCCAGGCGGTGCGCTTCCGCGCTTGCGCCTTCTGCCTCCCCTCCGACGATCAGCGCGGTGGGAAGATGCCAGTCCACCTGATCGTAAGGGGAGCCCCCCGCGACTTCCGCCAGGAGTACCTGCATCCCCTGGCAGGCCGCGGCGATCTCGTCCCAGGAGGCCGATCGCACGGGGAGGTGGAAGTGGGCGCCCATCCCTGCGCGCACCGCCTTCGGCTCGAAGGGGTCGACCGTTCCTGGGGCGCACAGCACCTCGCGCACACCGGCCGCTTCTGCGGTGCGCAGGATCGTGCCGCAATTCCCGGGATCGCGCACCTGGTCGAGGACAAGGATCGGCCCATCGGGCCGGGGCGCAGGGTCGGGAAATGGAACAGCTGCGACCACGCCCTGGGGGGTTACGGTGTCCGCGATCGCGTCGAGGATCGATGGGGTAGTAGGGAAGGCTGTTTCGAGTGTATGCAGCCGCTCCAGAAGTGCTTGGCCGCGAGGGGTCTCCTGGAGACGTTCCGGAAGGTAAAGCACAAGGGTGGGCGTAACCCCCGCCCGAAACGCCTCCTCGAGGAGGCGTACGCCTTCCAGGAGAAAAAGCCGCTCGCTGTACCGCCTTCGACGGCGATGCAGCGAGCGCAGCAGGCGCACTTTCGGGTTTTCCAGGCTCGTGATCGAGATGGGCATCCCCTAACCCGACACGGCAGCCTGGGCCTTTTCCGCGATCTGGGCAAAGGCCGCAGGATCCTTCACCGCCAGGTCGGCCAGGACCTTGCGGTCCAGTTCGATCCCGGCCACACGCAGGCCATGGATAAGACGCCCGTAGGTGAGGCCCAGCTGGCGCGCCGCGGCATTGATGCGCAGGATCCACAGACGGCGCATATCCCGCTTCCGCCGACGGCGATCCCGGTAGGCGTGCGCGTGGGCGCGCATGACCGCTTCGTGCGCCGTCTTGAAGGTGCGATGCCGGCCGGCCCGGAACCCTTTGGCCTGCTCCCGGACCTTGTCATGGCGCCGGCGAACCATCATTCCTCGTTTGACCCTTGGCAACGGAAACCTCCTTCAACACATCGAAATCCGCCAGGCCAGGCACGTTCCGGGGGCTCGGCGGAACGAACCCGACCGGCGTCGGATGACTCTACAGAGAGACTGGGCTATTTTTTGCGCGGCGTCAAGAGGATCGTCATATCCCGGCCGGTGGAAGCGGGGCTTTCCTCGATTTCGGCGACGTCCTCGAGCATCGTGGCGACCTGCTTCAACAGCCCCTCGGCGATATCCGTGTGGGCGGATTCCCGTCCTCGAAAGCGCAACGTCACCTTGACCCGGTTGCCCTCTTCGATGAAGCGGCGTGCCGCCCGCACTTTGATCTCCAGGTCGTGCTCGCCGATCTTGGGACGCAGCCGTACCTCCTTGATGTCCACCGTCCGCTGCCGCTTCCGCGCGGCTCGTTCCTTCTTGGCCTGCTCGTAACGGAACTTGCCATAGTCCAGCAGGCGGCAAACTGGCGGATCGGCGACGGGATCCACCTCGACCAGGTCCATCCCTTCTGCGGCGGCGATGCTCAGGGCCTCCTGGAGCGGTTTGACCCCGATACGCCGGCCGTCTGCTCCGATAAGCAGAACCTCCCGCGCCCGTATCCGTGTGTTAATGCGCAGTCTCTCGCTGATCGTTTCCTCCTTGTGCCATCCCGTGCATCATTCCCAACGCGGAACTTTCCCCGCATTGGGAATGATAGCATAAAGAAGAGCTTTCGTCAACTGATCACGGACAGCGACGCTTCTCGTAGATGTTCGGCCAGGCCGCATACGGGCTAAAGAAAACCTCGCGGGAAACCACCTCGCCGTCCACCAGGATCGTGCGGTAGACCCGTACGTCCACCCCGTCCACCGCCCAGTCCGTCTGCCGGACGACCCCCTCCTCCAGGTTGGGGTTCTCCACGCAGACCGGCGTGCTGGGCGCCGGGGTCCAGTTCGACATTTCCGGGCCCTCGATGCGCACTTCGCGGTTCGGTCTGGTCCCGTAGAGGTACACGAGGAGGATGTCGGTGTCCGTGTAGACCTCGAGCTGCATGAGGAGGTATCCCGGCGTGTCGTTCACGAATTTCAGATCGGTCCCGGTATCGACAAAGATGGTCGCGTCCAAGCCGGCAATGGAACCCTGCTCGTAGAACCCGATGCGATAGGCGTGGGGGTGGCGCTCGAGGATGGGAAGGCCGGCGAGCAGCGCAGCGCGGAACACCGTCGTCGAGACCTGGCAGATCCCCCCGCCGACGTTGCGCACCGTGCGCTCGGCGATGATCGAATACCCCTCGACAAAGCCCTGGCTCTCATCGATCGGGCCGATGGCCTGCAGGAAGGAGAAGGTGCCTCCCGGAGGAATGAGCGTCCCATCGAGGATGCGTGCTCCGGTGACGATGTTGTGCTCGCGATAAGGGCGCGACCCGGCGAAATGGCTCTCGCCCACCGCCACGAGTTCGCGGATCCCCAGCTCCGCGATCGATTCAGGCCGGATCTCCGGCAACACCTCCACCAGCTCGAGCTCCACCTCCCGCTTCGGGGAAACGACCGCTGCGTTCACCTGGTCCACCGCGGCGTCCAGAGGCAGCATCCAGCCGGACGCCCCGGGGTCGACCACCTCAAGATGGTCCTCCACAAAACGGAAATGCGCGTTCCGGGGGTAGACGAGCACCTGGCCGGCGATCTGGGCCATATAGGCGCGCAGGGCTTCCTGGTCGAGCACCACAGCGATCGTCTTTTGCGAGCCCTCCTGACGCGTTTCCACGCGGAGCATGCGCCCGATGTCTTCCGGTGTGAGCACCCATTCCTTGTCCCTCACCCGGATGGTGAGCGGGCCCGCGAGCATCCGATGGGCCGTCTCCAGCGCACTCTGTGCCGCGCGCTCGTCGATCTCCGGGGTTAGCACCTCTACCACGAGCGGCACCGGCTCCGGGGAGAACCTGGCGATCGCCGCCTCGATCGCCTGCATCGTGGGAAGGATGCGCAGCGCGCGCCCGGGGTGGCTGGGACGTACCCGGATCTCCGTGCCCTCCACGGTCAGCGCGGCGTTCAGCGGGGGCAGGTCGATCTCCTGGGCCATCTCCTGGAGGTAGTTCTGCAGCACGGCTTTGTCCAGCACCACCGGCAGGAGGAGATCGCGGCGTGCACGCGACCGGTAGCGCTGCCACCACCGTTCCAGCAGGTTCCCTTCCCTACCCGCAGCCATTGCGTCACGCACTGCTTCGTCCCAGGCCACCTGGAGACCCAGCTGGTCCCCCCGCGGGTACCATACGCGTCCTTCGTAGGTGAGTGTGACCGGCCGTTCCTGGAACGACTGGAAGCGCTGCCTCAAAGCGGTTTCTGCTTCCTCAGGGGTCAAACCGCCGAGGGGAACGCCCGCCACGTAGACGTTCGGCAGGATCCGCCCGCGGTAGTGCCGTTCCGCTCCCAGCAAACCGAGCCAGACAGCCAATGCCAGGATGAACGGGATGAGCAGGAAGATCCAGCCGTGTCGCCGCCGGCCTGTCCGTCGTGGACGTCGGCGCGCCGGCCGGGCGGGCCGCTCCTCGAGGAGACGGTCGAACTGCGGTTCCACGGACCGTCGGTATGGCGGATCGCTTCGGGTGACCATAGCACCCATCCTGTGGCCGGCTGCCACTCGGCGGTTCAGCGGAAGCGGGTTTCCCAACTGTAGGGGATGCGGTCGGTGTTCCAGGGCAGGCGCTGCTCGTCCGGATGCTCGCGGTTGTAGGGACGCGTGGGGAAGTTCAGCAGGAGGGAGGGTGTGGTCCCCAGCGTCTTGTAGCCGTGCGCCACCCCGGCCGGGATCTTGAGCAGGATCGGGTTGTGCTCACCCATGAAGAACTCGTTCAGCTCGCCGTACGTAGGAGAATCTTCCCGGAGGTCGAAGAGCGGCACCTGGATCATTCCCTGGATGGCGCAGAAATAGTCGTCCTGATGTTCGTGCCAGTGCCAGGCGCGGATGACCCCCGGGTAGTTCAGCGCCACATAGGCTTGCCCGAACTGTTGAAAGATCGGGTCGTCCGCACGAAGGATTTCCATCAGATATCCGCGGTCGTCGACGCGCTTGATCAGCTGTTTGACCTCCACGCCGTGGATCAAGACGGACCTCCTTCTGCCGGGGATCGGCCCGGCAACCCGGGCACAGTCTGGCCGACCATGCCATCGCCGCGGATCGGGGTACCCGGCTCCCTTGTGGCGGCATCCCGCCTCCGTTGCCCGGTAGTATAGCATCCCTTGGGAGATCGGGCAAGGAAGCCTCTGTCGGCCAAGCGCTATTGAAAGGGTTTCACGTTTCCTTTCCCTCCTGTGGGAAGTCGAGCGGCGGCAGATCGTCCAGGCTTTGCAGGCCGAAATGCCGCAAAAAGTCCGGGGTGGTGCCGTAGAGGATCGGCCGGCCTGGGCTAGGCGCTCTTCCGCGTTCTTCGATGAGGCCAAGGTTCAGCAACGTCTGCAGCACGCCCCCGCAGTCGACGCCGCGCAGCGCCTCGATCGCCGGGCGGGTGATCGGCTGCCGGTAGGCGATGATCGCCAGTGTCTCCAGCGCCGCGGGAGAAAGGCGGACGGTGCGCTCCAGTCCCAGGAACCGGCGGATGTACGGCGCAGCCTCGGGCGCCGTAACGAGCTGCACCCGGTCATCCAGGCGCAGAAGGCGCACTCCGGCTTCGGCATGTGCTGCGGCCCATTCCGTCAGCGCCGCCTCCACCTCTTTTTCGTCGCGCTCCAGCGCCCGCGCCAGGTCGCGCACGGTCACCGGACCGGGCGCCACAAACAACAGCGCTTCAACCCAGCTCTTCCAGCTCGTCCCACCAGGCGTCCCCTCGGTCCCATTCGGCGGCGGTGTCGCTTCGGCGGGAAAGGAAGATCGGTCCAAAGAGCTCCTCCTGTTCGAAGAGGATCCAGCGCCGCTTGAAGAGCTCCAGCACTGCCCAGAGCGTGACCACGACCTCTTCGCGCGTGGGTGCTGCGTCGAGCAGCGCCTGGAACGGCACCCGTTCCTGGGTACGAAGGAGGTCGTGGATGCGGCGAGCCTGGTCGGCCAGCGTGATCCGGCGCGCGACCGGCATCGCAACCGGCCGGTCCTGTGCGTCCAGTTCCTCGAAGCGCTGGCGCAGGGCCCGAACGAGCGCGTCCAAGGTGGCCCCATCGATGGCGACCGGTTCCGGGGATACGACAGGTGCCGCGAGCCGGCCGAATTCCTGCCGCCCTTCTTCCATCCAGGCACGTAATTGCAGGGCAGCCTCCTTGTAGCGCCGGTATTCCTGCAGCTGGCGTACGAGGTTTTCCCCGTCGTCTTCCTCGGCTTCTCGGGAAAAGGGCTGCGGCAGGAGCGCCCGGGCCTTGATCCAGAGCAGTTTCACCGCGACCACGAGAAAGGCGGAGAGTTCTGCCGGGTCGCGCCGCGGCATACGCGCGAGATAATCGAGGTACTGATCGGTCACCTGCGCCAGGGCGACCCGGGTGATGTCCAGTTCCTCCTTCTCGATGAGGTGGAGAAGGAGGTCCAGAGGGCCCTGGAAGATGCCCAGATCGACCTGGTAGCCGCCTGCAGTGGGTTCCATTCGGATCCTTGTCCCGCCTGGTAGCAACCCGGGTCCCTCCCGCACGCGGGCGGTGCCCCCGTTCGGACATTCTACTACAGTGCGGGTGAGGGGTCAAAAAAAGCGTGCGGGGGGGGGGTAAACCCCCCCCCGCCCGCGACGATCTGACACTATGGCGCCCACGCCCGGTAGATCAGCGGCAGGTAGATCCGGTACTGGTAGATATGCAGGGCAACCGGGATGCGGATCGTTCCAGCCAGGCGATCGTTGGAGGACAGGAGCAGCGTGGCCTGGTACGTCCCGACCGGCAGCGGATCGGTCAGTACACCGGTCACGTAGAGGTCCACGTGGAGGCTCCCGTAAGCCGGCACGGTCCCGGTGATCGGTTCCACCCAGAGCCACGGCACTTCGCTGGGCGGGAAGAGGACGAACTGGATGGCGTTCGTCCACCACTCGCTCGGGTCCCACTTGCCGTCGCCGTCCCGATCCGCGGAGTTGAGGTTGTCGGTCAGGCCCTTGTAGATCGCCCTCCAGTCGTCGCGCAGGATGATGCCCGCCTGCCCGGCCGCGGGAGCTTCGGTGAAGCCACCCAGCCCGGTTTCCGGGCCGCCCAGGAGCGTCATCCGGGCACCGTAGGCCCAGTAGCCCAGGTCGTTCAGCTCCGTGAACTCGGGCACCTGCTCGGGGACGTTGAAGAGAGGATGCGCATCGTCCCACCAGTAGAGCGGGGCGGGCGAGTTCAGCCAGCCGGCGTACTGTGCCCCCAACAGCGCCCAGAGCGGGTGGTTCTGGTGGGCCGGATCCACGCCGACTGCCCACGACTGCACGATCGCCATACCGCCGGCCTCCAGGTGATGCTGCACGGCCGCGTACTCGCTGGCATCGACGAACGACCAGGAGTCGGATGCCAGGATGACGAGGTCCCAGCCGCCCTGCTCCACGTCGTCGCGGAAGCGTCCCAGGTTTTCGCCGGACGGATCGTAGCCGTAGAAGGTGTAGGGAAGGCCGAGGCTCTGCAGTGCGATCTCGACCGCGGTCGGGTAGTGCTGGTCGTCGTCCGCGTAGGCGATGATGTTGAACTGCTCGAGGCCCGGCACATGGTAGACGTACGGCCGCCGGGAAAGTGTCCCCTGGACGGGCCCGTTATGCAGCAGCGCCGCTGTATCCCCGGGCTCAGGCTCCGGGAGATACTCGATCGTGCCCCGGGCGAGCCCGAACGACCCGCTGAACTCGCGCAGCGTGAAGAGCAGCTCGTGGGCTCCGTGGTTGGACAGCGTCAGCCCCGTCGGGTGCGTGTAGGTGCCGGTGCCGTAGGGGAGCCAGATGTCGATCGCAGCCGGTTCGAGCACAGCGCAAGGTTGGTCGAGGAGCAGGAAGACATCGTGTGCCAGCACCTGGCCCGGTTCCAGGACGAGTACGTCGGTCTGCGGCAGGTGGCCGGGGGCGGACACGGTCACTGTGTAGGTGCCGGCCTCCAGCCAGCGGACGTAGGAGCCGTCCTGGCGGGTGCGGACGGTCCAGGTCTGGCCGGTTGTGCTCTCGATCAGGATCTGGGCAGCCAGGGTGGTCGTGTTTGCGTCGCAGTAACCGAGGCTGTAGACGGTGCCCGCGATCTTGCCCCAGGAGGCCGGCGCGGGCACGGTCAGGGTCACGGGGACCGCAACGGCACCGTACGGGGTATCGTTGGCGAAGGAGAGCGTAGCGTAGTAGTTACCGGGCTGGTCCACCTCGGGCACGCTGGCATCGATGGTGACCGTGAGCACCTGGCTCCCGCCTACATCCACGGTGCCGGTGATCGGCGCAACGGAAAGCCACGGTACGTCCAGGCTGAAGCACGGCTCGGAGGGCAGGTACCAGGTATCCCCGGTGATCGCACCGCCGTCGTAGCCGCCGACGCTCCATACCTCGCCCCCGCTGCGCGCCTCGGTGCAGTAGCCGGCGTTATTGGAGGTGTAAGCCTTGGGCAGGGGGTCTGCTTCGGTCCAGGCGCCGCCCGGCCAGGCAGTCCAGTCGAGCCGCTCGACGGTGGTGGTGGGATCGAAGGGGGAGCCCTGGTTCGCGTCGCCGCCCATCGCGTAGAGGTACTGGCTGGTGATCGCCACCGCGAGGTCCGCGCGGGCGCTCGGGAAGGCGGGACCGACCTCCCAGGTGCCGTTTTCCATATCGAAGCGCTGGGTTACGTCCAGGTTCTGGGGGTAGTTGTCGTTCCAGCCGCCGACGAGGTAGAGGTAGGGGCCGGCCTGGGCAAAGCCCGTGGCGAACGCGGCGTAAGGCATCGATGGGCCGGTGCCGATCCACTGGCCGGAGGCGATGTCGTAGATGTCCACGCGGTCGGAGGTGCCGCCGAACCAGAAGTCGTCGTCGCCGCCGATCAGGTAGATGCGCCCGTTCCAGACACCTGCCGCGGCGCCCCAAACGTTGCGGGGCAGAGCGGGCCCGGCGCTCCAGGTGTCGGAGGCGATGTCGTAGATATAGAACTGGTTTGTGCCGCCTCCGCCCATGACGTAGATGCGGCCCCCGTCACAGACGGCGATCGGTCCCTCCTGCGGGGCCGGGAAGGGGGCAAGCGCCGTCCAGGTGTCCGTCGCGGCATCGTAGCGCCAAGCGTTCGGCGTCAGGCTGTAGGAGCTGTCCACCCCGGAGATGACATAGAAGGTGTCCTTCTCGCCAGGGCACTGGGCGTGCGCATACCGTACGACCCCGCCCGGTACCGGGCTTGCGCCGTTCCAGGCGAGGGGGTGGGCCATCGCGGAGAAGGCCGCCCGGCCTTCCGCGCTGCGCACGGAGAGCGGGCCCACAGGGGCCGGAGCGCTGAACGGTTCGCCGCTCGGCGGAAGGCTTGCCACGGCCGGGACGAATCCCCGGTCGCTTTCGCGCGCCGCGAACTGCGCCTCCGCAGAGCCGGTGTTCAGGAGGGTCAGGGGGAGCGTCGTGGACAGCCCCATGTCGAGCGTGACGGCGAGACCCGCAGGAGAAGCCTCCAGGCGGCCGGCGGGGAGCTCGAAATCCTGGCGCACGGCGCCGCCCAGCGGCACCTCGACGAGTCTCACGTCCGGCCGGTATCCGCCGGCCATGGTGGCGGTGAAGAAGTGGAACCCCGACGGCGAGAAGAGCAGGTAGAACGCGTCGTCCTCGGCCGGATCCGGGGTGTAGCGGGTTCGATCCATCCGGAAGCTATCGTTGACCACCCGGGCGCCCTCCAGGGGAGCGCCGGTGTTCGTATCATAGACGTTCCCCAGGACCAGCCCACCCTCCAGGACGTTGCAGACGAGTTCCACCGGCGGGGAGACGGCGATCGCCACGTCGTCGACGTAGTAGCCGGGAAAGTTCACCGAGCGGTCGGACCGCAGCCGGAAGCGCACCCGGAAGTGCTCGGTAGCGTACCAGGGATCGAGCACCACGGCGCGCTGCTTCCACACGAGGTCCACATTGCCGCTGACCTCGCCGTAGATACGCTGCCAGGATGCTCCGCCGTCCCAGCTGACCTCGACGCTGCCGTAGTCGAAGAGGTTCTCGGTCTGCAGCCACTGCCACCAGAGGAGGTAGAGCGTCTGGTCGGCATAGGCACTCAGGTCGATCTCGGGCGATTCCACATAGCCGTTTTCGTTCGCCCCGTAGTTGCCCTCGAGGTTCGTCGCCCAGACATGGCTGCCGGAGTGCGCGTTGCCCGGGCCGCTTGTGGGGACGCCCCACTCCCAGGAGGTCACGCCGCGGGTGGTGTAGCCGCCGTTCCCCGCTTCGAAATCCTCGCTGTAGACGGTGGTCAGCGGCATGGGGAGGATCCCGATGTCGTCCACATAAAAGCCGGGGTAGGTGACCGACCAGTCACTGAACAGGCGGAAGCGGATACGGAAGCCGTCCACGGCGTAGGAGGGATCGAGGAAGACCCAGTGCCGGGTCCACGCAAGGTCGACGTTCCCGAAAGCCTCCCCGTAGACACGGGTCCAGCTGTTGCCGCCGTCGTTGCTGACCTCTACGGAACCAAAGTCGCAGCACTCCTCCGTCTGGAGCCACTGCCACCAGGAGAGGTAGAGCCCGTGTCCCGCGTAGGCGCTCAGGTCGAGCGGCGGGGAGACCAGGTAGCCGTCTTCGGCGTTGTTGTAGTTGCCGTTGAGGTTCGTCCCCCAGGCGTTGAGGCCGGAGTGGGCACTGCCCGGACCGCTCGTGGGGGTGCCCCAGGCCCAGGAGGTCGAGCCGATCGTCTTGTAGTTCCCGTCGCTCGCCTCGAAATCTTCGTAGTAGGCAAAACTGGGCCGGTAGCCGGGCGCGATGCACGACTCGGGATCGGCCTGCAGGGCAAAGTCCTGGATCTCGTTGCCCGTCAGCGGTCCGACTGCGCGTCTCTCCTCGAAGTAGCCCTTGGACCAGGGAAGTACACGGAAGGTATAGGTGATGCCGGCCGCAAGGGTGATGCTGTAGGAGCCGTCCAGCGGATCGGTCCACACGCGATCGTAGGGAGGCGGCGGGGAGATCGGGTCGCCCTGGATCGCGATTTCGGCGTACAGCGGCCAGCCGCCCCGGGCGTCGATAACCGTGCCCGACACCTCGTAGAAGGGGACGGCGGTCAGGGTAAAGTTCTGGGTAGTCGTAGTGTCGGTGATGATCTCGATCCCGGTCACGGTCTCCGGCGCATATCCATAGAGCGCGGCGGTGACGGTGTAGGTGCCGGCCGGGAGTGACATCGTGTAGTAGCCCGTGGGATCCGTGTAGCCGGTGATGGTTGCGGCGCGGCGCCGGGCGAGGATGGCGGCTCCGCTCAAGGGGGCGCCGGCCTCATCCCGGACGTATCCTTGCAGGTAGCCCCGGGATACGACGAGCTGCACGGCGGCATAGGCGTCAATTCGGCCCCAGCCGTAAACGTTGTTGTGGCATTCTTCTCCACCGCAGGAAAGGTCTGTGCGGCAGACGGCGGTGGAAGTGATCAGATACTCCGTGGTCTCGATATGGCCGATCAGCTCGGGTCTCGCGCTCCAGAGGAGGGCAACGAGCCCCGCGGAGTGCGGGCTCGCCATCGAGGTGCCGGACCAGCCAGCGCACTCGAAGCCGCCCCCCGGCACGGTGGAACAGACGTCCACGCCGGGAGCAGCAACCTCGGGCTTGATCTCGTCCCAGCAGGAGGGGCCGCGGCTGGAAAAGTAGGCGATCTGGTCGTCCGCGTCGCTTGCTCCGGATGCGAACGACTCCGGGTAGTCGCCCGGAGAACCGAGAGAGCCGCACCCGGGTCCGCTGTTGCCGGCCGAGAAGGCAGGGAAGATGCCCGCGGCGCGCCAGGCCTGGACGGCATCGCGGTACCATTCCTGGCACCCGCCTCCGCCCCAGGAGTTGTTGACGACATTCGGACGGTTGTCCGGGTTGCCGTTGGGCGCAAGGACCCAGTCCGCGCAGGCGTTGAGGGCGGTATCGGAGCAGGACCAATCCTCGCATCCTTTGCAGGCGATCCACTGGGCGTTGGGGGCCATACCGACGTTATAAGAGAGGGTCGGATCGTCGTCGCCGACCATCGTGCCCATGGTATGGGTTCCGTGGCCGACGTTGTCGCAGGGCTGGCCCGGGGGACAGATCGCGGAGGGATCGTACCAGCAATCGTCGTGGGGTCCGCTGCCGCACTTGTAATTGGGAAAGAGCGCCGGGTGGGTATAGTCGACCCCAGTGTCGATGTTGGCGACGGTGATCCCCTCACCGCGCACGCCAAAGTCGCTCCACACCCGGTCGGCACCCACCAGGATGATGTTCCAGGAGGGGCCGACAGGCGCGGTTACGGCAGCGCCGCGTTGGATCGGCTCCAGCGGATGCCGATAGTTGGCGCGGAACGCCTCGACTTCCGGAAAGGCCGCCAGGTCGCGGAGGAGATCCTTGTCGCCGGTCAGGAAGATCGAGTTCGTGGTGAGAAACGTGCGGTATGGAATGCCGCGGGCGTCGAGGAAGGCGCGTACGCGCTTCTGGGAGCGTTCCGCTGTGGCCCGGAGAGCTTCGTAGACATAACGTCCGCGCAGCTTCCAATCCGCGATCTGGTCCGCGGCGGAAAGGTCCGCCTGCCCGCGGAACCGCACGAAGAACCCGGCAGCACCGTCGGGGGAGGCGTCCATTTCCGCGAGGATCTGGGGATCGACTTCGGGGGTCCCTCGCGGGGGCGCGGTGGGCGTCTCGGGAGGTGGGGGGGTGCGGGCGGAAGTCATCCCCGGAAGCAACGTCGCCAGGAACAGGAGGATCGAAAGGATCGAGACCGCTTTCGGCACGCGCATATCTTCTCCTCCTTTCTGCTCGCGTACCGACTGTTCCGGTGTCAGGCCGATGACGGACGGAGGGGGAACGATTCCTATGATAGGACCGGTGCCGCCGTCCGTCAAGGTGCCTGAACTACGCCTCCCCTACGGAGGACTGTAGGCACATCTCCTGGGGAGCGCACTAAAAACAAAAGACGCCCACGAAAGCCGAACGTTTCGCCGTGTGCTTGCCCCCTGCGTGCCGGCGTAGTAGAATGGAATCCGTTGGTGCCAGAGAGCGGCTGGAGGGAACACGATGGAAGCCCACTGGACCGAGACGACGAAGCGCATCGTGGTCGTGGTGGGGGTGTTGCTGGCGCTGCTCCTCCTCTATCTGGCCCGCACCGTGATCCCTATGGTGCTGATGGCGGCGGTCGTCGCCTATGCGCTGTACCCGATCGTATCCTTTCTGCACCGCAGGTTACGTTTGCCGCATACTCTGGCTACGATCGTCGTGTATCTGCTCTTGTTGCTGGCACTGGCTTCGATCCCGGTGCTCTTGGGCCCGTACCTCGTTCAAGAGATCCGCTCGCTGGATGTTAACTTCATAGAACTGGGAGCCAAAGCCCGGGAAGGGATACGCGCGTGGCTGGAGCGGTGGCGCACGGTGTCGCTGGCCGGAGCAGAAGTGGACCTGAGCCCGCTGGTCGATCCGGCGCTGGAGGCTCTGGGGGAAGCGGGCGCTGCCCCGGTCATCCCGCCCCCCGGGACCTGGCTTCCGAAGCTGGGGCGATGGTTGAGCGGCTTTGCCTCCACAGTGACCTCGGCGTTCGTCGCCTTTTTCCTGACGATGCTCTACTCGTTCTATATGGTGAAAGACGCGCCGAAATGGGGGGCCGGGCTGGACCCGCTCGTCCCGGAGGCGTACCGGGAAGAGTTCCGCGAGCTGCGCCGGAGGTTGGCCGCGGTGTGGAGCGCGTTCTTCCGGGGACAGCTCCTGCTTTGTCTGATCATCGCGGGCATTACCTTTGTTGTGTTGACCGCGCTGGGCATTCCGGGGGCGATCCCGCTCGCGCTTCTCGCGGGGGTTATGGAGGTCGTGCCGAACCTGGGGCCCCTCCTGGCCCTTGTGCCGGCCGCGCTGGTCGCTTTGCTCCGGGGTTCGATGTGGATCCCGCTCCCGAACTTCTGGGTGGCGCTCATCGTGGTGGGCGCCTACGTGCTCATCCAGCAGGTGGAGAACAACTTTCTCTGCCCCAGGATCGTGGGAGGGAGCATCGATCTGCCGCCGCTCGTGGTGCTCGTGGGGGTGGTCGTCGGGGTGACTGTGGCAGGGATCGTGGGGGCGTATCTTTCCGGGCCGATCCTGGCATCGCTCAAAGTGCTCGCGCTCTATGCCTACAATAAGGTGCTGGACCGCACGCCTTTTCCGGAGCTAGGGCCCGGGGCGGAAGAGGAAGCGGTGTTGCCTGTAGGGGTACAACCGCCGGCGGTGCGGCGCCGAAAAGGAAAGCGGCCGGCTCGGACAGTGTCCTGAGGTCGGCTACTCGTCCACGACCGGGTTGGCGAGCGTTCCGATGCCCGAGATCTCGACTTCTACCAGGTCACCCGCGTAGAGCGGTCCGACGCCGGACGGCGTCCCGGTGAGCAGTACATCCCCTGGTTCGAGCGTCATCACAGCGCTGACGTAGGCGATCAGATCGGGTACGGAGAAGAGGAGGTCGCGCGTGTGCCCGTGCTGGCGCAGTTCGCCGTTCACGCGGGTGATAACCTCGAGGTTACCCGGGTCCAGCCCGGGCACAATCCAGGGGCCCAGAGGACAGAAGGTATCGAACCCTTTGGCGCGCGCCCACTGGCCGTCGCGCTGCTGCAGGTCCCGGGCGGTCACATCGTTCGCGCAGGTGTAGCCGAGGATGTATTCGAGCGCCTTCTCGGGAGGTACCCGTCGGCAGCGCCGGCCGATGACCACCGCCAGTTCCCCTTCGAAGCCGACGTGGCTCGAGAGCTTCGGTCGCACGATCGCCTCGCCCGGGCCGATGACCGCGCTAGGGGGCTTCAGGAAAAGGAGCGGTTCGCTGGGGGGTGGGTTGTTGAATTCTGCGGCGTGAGCGGCATAGTTCCGCCCGACCGCGAGGACCTTGGTGGGGGTGCAGGGTGCAAGCAACCGCACCTCCTCGAGGGGAGCAAGCGGTTCTGCGGCATGCAGGTCGTCGAACTCCCCGGCGGCGCGGTAGACGGTTCCCTGCCCCAGAAGGCCGGTCCAGACCTTGCCGCGGTACGCACAGCGCACGATGAACATCCGTATACCTCCGATCGTCGCAGGCCCGCGCTTGAAGTATACCAGGGCCTTCTTTTCCAGTCAAGGAAGTTGCCAAGAGGCGCAACCGGTGCTATAATACCGGCGCTTCCCGCTGTCGGTGCGGCGGGCATCGATGCTTTCTGGAGGTCGTGACCGGTGCTGCGGAACGCCCTGAACCTGATCGAGATCCTGGTCAGCGCTACCCTGGTGACCGTGATCATCCTGCAGTCCAAAGGTTCCGGTTTTGGGGGGATCTTCGGCGGGCGGGACATGCTTTCCCCGCTGCATACCCGCCGGGGCCTGGAGAAAACGCTCTTCCAGATGACGATCGGGCTGGTGGTCGTCTTTCTCCTCCTCTCGCTGATCAGCAGCCTGCTCCCCTGATCCTGCAATGGCCCGTCTGGTGCGATGGCAGGCGTTGCTCGCCGTCCTTGGGATCCTTGCGGTTGGGGGGTTGCTTGCGCAGCTTTCCCTGACGCGCCAGGCGGTTGTGTTGCCGGTGCACGGAGGGAGCTACACCGAAGGGATCGCAGGAACGGTACAGACGCTCAATCCTCTGCTGGCGAGCAGCGACGCGGAGCGGTCCATCGTTCCGTTGCTCTTCGACGGGCTCTCACGCCTGGAGCCGGACGGCTCCGTCGTCCCAGTGTTGGCGGAGCGGTGGGAGGTATCGAGCGACGGCACGGTCTATACCTGCACGCTGCGAAGCGGCCTGCGCTGGCATGACGGATTGCCAGTAACCAGCGCGGACGTGATCTTTACGCTTTCCCTCGTGCGTTCCCCCGAGGTGCCCGATCCGAACGGCCTGGCCGAATTGTGGAAGCGCGTGGATTTCGCGGCACTGGACGAGCGCAGGGTCCGTTTCGTCCTGGAACGGCCGTATGCGCCTTTCCTGAGCTATACTACGCTACCGATCCTGCCGGCCCACCTGCTCCAGGACGTGGAGCCGGCGGCGCTCGCGCGGAGCGATTTCAACCTGCATCCAGTGGGAACCGGCCCGTTCCGCGTCTCCGGGGTGCAGGAGGGGAGCGGCGGGTTGTCCGTACTGGACCTGGAAGCCAACCCCTTCTTTTACGGTCGGTTGCCTTATCTGGAAACGGTGCGTTTTCGGTTCTATCGGGACGAGGGGGAACTTGTACAGGCCCTGCTGGATCAGGAGATCGACGGCGCGTTCGGGATCTCCAGCGAAGGGCTGGCACATGCATCGGCCCGCTCCGACCTTGTCGTCTATCGTACCTACATGCAGGCCTGTACGATCCTGTTCCTGAACACCCGGTCGCCGCTGCTTGCAGATCGCCGCGTCCGGCAGGCGATTGCTTCTGGACTTGACCTTCCATCGCTCATCGAGGAGCTGAAAGAGCCGGTGTTCCCGGCCAACGGGCCGATTTCCCCGATCTCCTGGGCCTACAAGCCGGACCTCGCGCCCTTTCGGCACGATGTGGAGGCAGCGAACCGGCTGCTGGAAGAGAGCGGCTGGCACGACCAGAACGGCGACGGCGTTCGGGATCGGGATGTCCGTTCGCTCGAGTTGAACTTGCTTACCCGGGAGATCCCTCCGGAACGGTTGGCGATCGCGCGCAGGATCAAGGAAAAGCTGGCACCCCTGGGGGTTGCAGTGCGGATCGTGGTGGAGGAGGATCCCACTGCGTTCCGGGAAAAGTTGGAAGCGCGGGACTATGACCTGCTCCTCTACGGGTGGGGGCAGCTGGGGCGCGACCCCGACGGGTTTGCGTTGTGGCACTCCAGCCAGGCCGGCCCCGGAGGGTTCAACCTCTCCGGCTTTGTGAACAGCGAGGCCGATCGGCTGCTGGAACAAGGACGGATGCAGCAGGGCCGGGACGAGCGTACGCAGGCGTACTGGCAGTTCCAGGAACTGTTCATGCGTGAGGTTCCCGCGATTCCCCTTTACTACCCCGAATTCGTCTATCTGGTCAGTTCCCGGGTGCACGGGGTGGAGCTGGCTCCGCTGAACGACCTGGGCGACCGCTTTCGCACGATCACCTCCTGGTACATCAAGACGCAGAAGGTCATTCTGGGGCGAAGCCGGCCGGTGGAACCGTATCGCTCCCGGGAGCAGCCGTAGAAGGTCGCGTTCCGGCGCGAGTTCCGACCTAAGGGGAGGGAGTAGGGGTCTGACTTGCGCGCACCCGGATTGCCTGGATGGCCTCCCGGGCGGCATCCCCGATGCGCCGGCCAAAGACGGCGTGGCGATCGTTCACCCGTTGCTTCAGGTTCGGGATGACCCCTTCGTGGCCGATGCGGCCCAGTCCCTCGACCGCGTGGAAGCGCACCTGCGGGTCGGGATCCTTCAGCGCGCGCACGAGGGTGGGGATGGCGCGGCTGTCGTGCAGCTGGCCTAAGGAACGCACCGCGGCACGCCGGATGAGCACCTGCGCATCCTCGGCGGCTTCCATCAGAGGAGCGACGGCCCTGTGGTCGCCGACGGCGCCCAGTGCGTCCGCGGCGCTGTAGCGCACCCACAGCCCGTTGCGGGGATCGAGCGCGAGCACCAGCGCGTCCACGGCCTCCGTATCGCGCAGACGTGCAGCGGCGTCGATGGCATTGCGGCGTACCGTCGGGTCGGGATCGTGGAGCGCACGGCGCAGCGCCTGCCGGGATTCGGGGGTATCGAAACGGCCCAGGGCATCGACCGCACTTCGTCGCAGGAGGGGGTCCTTTTCCTCGAGCAGCGGGAGAATGAGCTGCACCGCTTCCGTCGCACCGATTTCCCCCAGTGCCTGGACGGCGGTCCAGCGCACGAACGCGTGGGGATCGCGCAGCAATTCCACCAGGGCGGGGACTGCGCGGGCGTCGCCCAGGCGCCCGAGCCCTTCGGCCGCGCTCCAGCGCTGGGCAGGAATCGGGCTATGGAGTTGCTCGATCAGGCCGGCCAGCAGCTCGTCTTTCCAGTCCTCCAGTTCCTCGGCGGAGGGGATTTCCATCGCTTCCCCTGTGCCTGCCAGATCGCGCAGCGCGCCGAGGGCACGGCAGCGCACGATGAGGTCCGATTCCCGCCGAAGCAGCTCGAGCAACGCCGGGATGGCGGCATCGACTCCGGCCTCCGCAAGGAGTTCGACGGCTCGGGCACGCCGCGAGGCGAGCGGGGAATCGAGTTCCCGAAGGATGAGGGGAAGGAGGGCGTCCCGCTGGGTTTCATCCCCGAGGGACCATTGGGCGGGGTCCGGGGGGAGAGCAGGCGGTGGCGCAGGAGCTGTCCGTCCCTTTCGGTTTTCGGATACCATACGGCCCTCCTTCGCGAACGCACGTACAGGGCCATTATATCACACCGTGTGAGAGGAGGATCTCCGGCGGGGCGTTTGGAGGGCTGCGCCGGCTGCGAAGCAGAAGACGGCCAGTGCGACGAACGCGTTGTGACGCAGGCCGGCTGCGGGAGTGGAGGCGCGCGCCATCCAGACTCCGAAGAGGGTGCTTCCGATGCTGCCGCTCAGGAAGCGCGCCATATGGAAAATGCCCGTAGCCACGCCGAGCTCCTCGGGAGGGACAAGCAGCGCCACGCTGGAGGCGGCAGGAGACTGGGCCAGCCCCATTCCCGCACCGAGAGAGCCCAGGGTGAATCCGATCGCCCACCACGGGGAAGCTGGTTTCCACAGGAAAAAGGTACAGACGGAGGCGGCAGCGAGCAGCATCCCGGCGAGGCACACCGGACGAATGCCCCAGCGGTCGGCGAGGCGGCCGGCCAGGGGCGAAACCAGTGCGGTGGCCAGGGGCAGGAGGAGGATCACGCCGCCGGCGCTGCTGGCCGGCCAGCCCTTTCCCGCAATCAGATAGACGGGAAGCGCCAGTTGTAATCCGAAAAGGCAGAAGAACTGGGCGGCAAGCACCGCCATCGAGGCTACAAAGGCACGGTTCGCCAGAAGGTGGCGTTGCAGGATCGGGAATGCGGCCTTTTGCTCGGTCAGCACCAGCGCGATCGCGGCGCCGATGGCCAACACGGAGAGCACGATCGTGCCCGGCGCTGTGACCCCGCTCCGGGCGCCTGTTTGCAGCGCCAGGATCGTCGAGAGAGCCAGCACCATGAGCGCGGCCGCCCCACCGGCATCGAAGGCCCGTCCCCGTCCAGGACGATCGACCGGGAGCAGCCGCCATGCCAGGAAGAGGGCGAACGCACCCAGGGGAAACCCCAGGAGGAAGACGGCGCGCCAGCTCACGTAGTGGGTCAGGAGGCCGCTCAGAGGAGGCCCGGCAGCATGCCCGACGCTGTTAGCCAGCGCCCAGTAGCCAGTGGCGCGCCCGCGTTGATCGTGGGGGATGAGACGGCCGGTGACCGCCATGACCACGGGCACAAGCGGCGCCGCGCCGATGCCCTGCAGGACCCGGAAGGCCAGGAGCCAGAGGAGAGAAGGGGCGAGGCTGCATCCGAGGGCACCCAGCGCGAGCAACCCGATGCCCAGCAGGTAGGCGCGACGCACGCCCCAGCGATCCACCAGGTAGCCCCCCAGGGGAAGCAGCACCGCGAAGGTCAGCGGGTACAGGGAGACAACCCAGACGGCGCGATCCAGAGGTTGGTGTAGCTGGGCGGTGACATCAGGGAGCGCTACGTTGGAGGTGCTGTTCGTCAGGGTGCCCAGGAAAGTGCCCACGAGGAGTGCGGCGAGCGTGGACCAGGGAGAAGGGCGCGAAGAGGCGGTTGTCGGGGCTACATCCTCAGGCATCGGTCAGCGGTTCACGCTCACTGCAACCTGGCCCGCGGGAGCCGCTCCAGGTCGATCGTGCCCTTGCAGGAAGGGCACTTTCCTCCGGCCTCCTGTATCTGACGGACGGTAAAGTCGAGGTAGCAGTGTGGGCAGATCACGTAGGCCTCTTCTTCGGACGGGGGCTTTTCGGGTCCCTCTTTCTTTTTCCCGAACAACGGCATTGAACCCTCCTGTGGAAGAAGGGGGCTGGCTCCTGCCCAGAGCCAGCCCCCTTTCCACTCCTACATCAAGAAGATCGCCAGGATGGTCGCAGCGGCAAGGCCGGCGATGCAGGGCCAGAAGTTCTTCCGGCACAGTTCGATCGCCGGGACACCGGTGATCGCGGAAACCGGCAGCACTGCCCAGGGGATGATCACGCCACCGCCGACCCAGATCATCGAGATCTGGCCGAGTGCCGCCAGGTAGGCGGTCTTGATGTGCAGTGCCTGTCCCCAGGAAGCAGCCAGGGCGCCCATCAGCGGCAGGTCGTTAAAGCCCGAGCCGTCCAGGCCGGTGATTCCGGAGAGGATGGTGTGCATCGGCGCGACGACAGCCTTGCTCATCGGGATGACGTTCGAGAGCGCCTTGATCAGCTCGATGATGAGCGGTCGGCCTTTGTCACCAAAGATCGCAGTGCAGTGTTCGGGGACCCCCATGAGGTAGAAACCGGCGACGATAAAGACGGGGGAAAAGACCTTCATCCCGAACATAAAGCCCTCGCGCAGGCTGTCCGTGATCTTTCCCAGCCCCTCCTGGCCGTATTCCCAGAGGGAAAAGATCGAAAGGAGCACGAGGCAGGTACCGCCGAGCACGGCCGTGGCATCCCCACCGCGGATCTTGAGCACGATGAGGATGATCACTTCGACCAGGAAGACCAGCGGGACAAGCCAGGCGGCGGTGCGCGCTGCGGGCGAGTAGGTGCGCTGCTCCGCTTTGGTGCGCTCCTCTTCGAACTTCAGGTACTCGGTCTCGGTGACGGTATGGGCTTTGATGTCCTTCCGCACGACCAGGAACCAGGCGAGCACCAGAGCGACGACACTCGCCACGATGTTGAGGGGGATGCTTGCCTGGATGACTTCCGAGACCGTGAGGCCGGCGGCTTCCGCCGTCAGTCGTGGAGCGCCCTGGATGACCAGGTCGGTCGAGAGGCACGACCCGTGGCCGAAGAGGTTCATCGCCATCGCGCTGGAGATCGCGGGCAGCCCGACGGCGACCCCGGCGGGGAAGAGGAGGGCGCCCACCAGAGCAGTCGCAGGGGAGGGCCAAATGAAGAGGGCGGCGACGTACATCACGATCCCGGTGATCCAGAACGCAAGGGTGGGGGTGCGCATCAGTTTGGCCGCCGGGCGCACCATCAGGTAGAGGCTGCCCATCGGTTCCAGGCCTTTGGCCAGGGCGACGACGATGGAGATGATGAACACCACGTCGATCAGCACCTTGCCTGCCTGGACCATGCCGTTAAAGATCGCCTGGAGGCCTCCGATGGGACTACCGAGGATGATCCACCCCAGGATGAAGGCCCCGATCACGCAGACGATCGCCGTGTCGCGCCGAAGGGCGAGCGTGACAAAGATCAGGATCACGAAAGCCGCATAAACCCAGTGGGCAGCTGTCAACTGTACTGCCTCACCCATGGGACTTTCCTCCTTGTCGGTTCCAATGCGGCCATCCCGTTACCTGAAGGTCCTTGCGCTACCTCGATAGGCACCTCCTTCTCGCGAAACGCGAGCCTCCAGGAAAACCGAACCCGCCGGCTGCTCAGGGCAATCGGCGGGCAAAGATCCCACTGCAACCGGCCGCTTCGATCCGCTGGCGGATCGCGGCGACGTCGGTCGTATAGAGGCCGAGCTGCTTCATCCGCTCGAAGTAGGTGGCGCCGGAGAAGGTGTACTTGCGCATCATCCCCTCCGGAGTCTGCATTTCCTCGCGGACGAAGGCGATCGCATCGCCCACGGCGGTCGTGCGGGGAAGGGTGATGAGCGGCAAGCCGAGGGCATAGCGCACGGCGTTGTGCCCGGCCAGGGTCCCCGTGCTGATCGCCTCTGTGTGGCCAACGAGCAGGCCGGCCTTCTCCCCGGCGCAGAAGAGGTTCTCCAGTCCTTGGACACGCAGGGTATCGTCCCGGGGGGAAAGCGCAAGGTAACGGATCGAGTTCCCCTTGCCGCCGGAATAGGGATCTTCGTAGCGTGCGTTCTCCATGCCCGGGATCTGTCGGAGCTCTTCCAGCGGGTAGAAAGAGGTCATCAGCTTGACGTGTCCGGTGTCCAGAAGCACGAGGTTCTCCGCGAACTCGGGCATCGCATACTGCTGGCAGGCCTTGATGGCCAGTTTCTCGGTGTGCACGAGTTCTTTGGGGATGGGGACGATCACGACGCCGGTACGGTTCAGCTCGGCCACCAGATCGGGGCGGATGGAGTCCTTGTGGAGTTTACAGGAGCCGCTCATAGCGCCGAAGGAACCGTCGGGCCGGCGGCCCATCATTTCTTGGACGCCTGCGCAGGCAGCAATGCTCACGCGGCCGCCCCAGCTCGGGCAGCGCAGGATACACATGGCGCAACCATTGCCGTATCGCCGGCAGTTTCCCTGGGGGCCGGCGGTGCCCGTGGCTTCCACAAAAACGTCACCTTCCACGCGCTCGCCGCTTTCCAGGACCACGGCCTGCAGCCGGCTGTCGGTCTTTTCCACCTGGGTGGCGCGTGCCATCATCCACAACTGCACGCCCTGCTCGATCAGATAGCGGCGGACGGTCGGCTCCATGAGCGCGACATCGTAGAGCGTGGCGTGTTTGTGGCCGGGGAATTCGACGTTCGTATGCCGGGCCACACGATCGGCGAGCAGGAACAGGTCGCCTCCGCCCATCGCGATCATCTCTTCGGCGGCCGTGAAGCGGCCGTTGTTCCGCATGATCCCGCCGACCAGGCCGGTGCCGAGCAAGCAATCGGTGCGCTCGATCAGGATGACCTCGGCGCCGGCTTTGCGTGCCGCGAGCGCCGCGGCGCAGCCTGCCCAGCCGCCTCCAACGACGACGACCCTAGGCATCTTATCCCTCCTGCAGACGGTCGGCCGGTTCCCCTGTGCCGGGGTGTCCGGCCCATGCGCGCTGCCACTTCTCAACCGGCGGCACCTCCTCGGTTTCGCAGGCGGTGACCACGTCCACGAACGCCGGTCGGCCGCAGGCCAGAGCTTCCCGCAACACTTTCTCCAGTTCGGCCGGGTCATCGACCCGATAGCCGGCCAGCCCGAAGCCCCGGGCGATGGCCGTGTAATCCGTCTCGCGCGAGAAATCGACCCCGAAGCATCGGCCGTTGTACTCGAGATGCTGGGAGACCTTGATCCAGCCGAAGCAACCGTTGTTGAACTGGACGATCAGGACCGGCATGCCCAGACGGGCCACTGTCTCCAGTTCTCCCGCGCTCATCCCGAAACTGCCGTCTCCCATCAGACCGACCACCGTGGCCTCGGGTTGGGCCAGCTTTGCGCCGAGGACGCCGGGGATCGCGTACCCGAGGCCTCCGTAACCCCTTGGGATGACGACGTAGCGCCCGGCGGGCGACGGGTAGTAGGCGGCGGTGAAGGGGGTGGGGGTGCCAGCGTCGGCCACCAGGATGCTATCGCGCGGCAGCAGGCGTATGAGGCATTCGATGACGCGCTGGGGCCGGATAGGCCTTTCCGTGGAGGCCGCACGCCGGGCAAAGTCCGCCCAGAAACGCTCGCGTTCGCGTTCCAGGCCGGTGAGCCATTCCCGGCGGCCCTGGAAGCGACGGGGGAGCGCCGCAAGGAGGTCCGCAAGGCCCAACCGGGCATCCCCCACCAATCCGAGTGTCGTGGGGTAGTTGCGTCCGATCTCCGCCGGGTCGACGTCCAGGTGGATGAGAGCAGGAGGCGAACGCCGGGGCGGGAGGGTCCAACCGAGCGTGGTCACCGAATCGGTCTTGCAGCCCACGAAAAGGATAAGGTCCGCCTGCCGCAGGTATTCGTTCGCATAGGGGCGCGCGCCATTGCCGCCCACGACCCCCAGGGCCAGTGGGTGATCCTCCGCGATCGCGCCCTTTCCGCAAATCGAGGTGCCCACGGGAGCCTGGAGGGCCTCGGCCAGGGCCGTCAGTTCTGCCCATGCCCGTGCGCTGACCGCGCCGCCCCCTGCCACGATGACCGGCCGCTCGGCGCGCGCGAGCTGCTGTGCGGCCTGCTCGACGGCTTCCGGGTCGGGACGCACCGGCCAGGCGGGATAGGCTGTGCAGCGCACGTCGGCTGTGAGATCCGGGTCTTCGCAAGAGGCCCCGAGCACGTCCATCGGCAGGACGACCACGGCAGCTCCGGGCCGGCCGGTGGTCGCGAGGCGGAAGGCCGTACGCAGGGCGTCCGGAATACGGCCGGGCTCTTTGACGAGGGCTCGATACTTGCTGATGGGGACGAAGAGGGCCGGCTGGTCCAGGGCCGTGAGGACGTTCCGTTCTTCCTGCGCAAGGGGGGTATCGGAAGTCAAGGCAACGACCGGGATGGAAGAGGCGTGCGGTTCCGCAAGGCCGGAGGCCAAGTAGGTCGCCCCCGCGCCGCTCGGCGCCTCGCATACCCCCACGTGGAAGGAAATGCGGGCATACACGTCCGCCATATAGGCGGCGCTCCGCTCGTCCCGGGCCAGGATGTGCCGGGGAGCATCCGGATTCGTGCACAGAGCATCGTAGAAGGCCAGGCTCGTATCCCCAGGCACGCCGAAGACGTAGCGCACTTGAAGGGCGCGCAGCATCTCGACGGCCACCTGCCCTCCCGTGAGCCGCATCCTACTCCTCCTCCGAAGTTGCGCTCAAGTCCTCCAGCACGCTGAAAAGGTGATCGCGCAGTGCCTGCTCGGCCGCCTCGGGATCGCCTGCACGCAGCGCTTGCAGGATGCGCCGATGTTCGCGGACCGATTTGTTCAGGCGGCCGCTGATCTGGTCCGACAGGGCGCGGAAGCGCTGCACGTGATCGTCCAGGTTGCGGATGATGAGGGTGAGCCGGGTGTTGTCCGCCTTTTCGATGATCGCGTTGTGCAGCGTCTGTCCCAGCCGGGAGCAGCGGGCCCGGTCGCCTGCGGCGAGGGCTTCTTCCGAGAGGGCCAGGTTGCGCTCGAGTTCGTCCAGTTCCTGTGGGGTAAAGCGCGGGGTGGCGAGGCGGGCCGCCAGCCCTTCCAGGACTGCGCGCAGCTGAAAGATCTCGCGCAGGTCCTTCATCGTGACCTCGGTAACGTATGTTCCCTTAAAAAGGACACGGGTGACGAACCCTTCGCGCTCGAGTTCCTGCAGAGCGTCCCGCACCGGGGTCTTGCTGATGCCCAGTTGACGGGCGAGTTCCTGTTCTACGAGGGGTTGTCCGGGCTTCAGCTGGAGGGAGAGGATCGCCTGTTTGATCGTCTCGTAGGCGCGGTCCTTAAGGGAGGGCGGCTGCTCGACCCGCGGGAGTCCATCGGCCATCGGGACTACCTCCGGGGTTTTTTCTGTGGTATACTGTACATCGTATACGGTATACCGAATTCTACCATGGTCTGGCCTGGTTGTCAACATTGCGTTTTCGTTCACGTTCTCACGAGCGCAGTTGCCAAACGCGCGAATTCGGTTATAATGGCCGGCAGGTGCGCAGGTGCTCCCGTCCAATGAAGGAGGAAGCGATGGCCTACGAGAACATCGCGCTACAGGTGGACGGCGAGGTAGCCGTCATCACGATCAACCGCCCCAAGGTCCTCAACGCCCTCAACCACGCGACCGTCGGCGAACTGATCTCCGCCTTTCACGAGGTCCAGTCCCAGGAATCGATACGGGTGTTGATCGTCACCGGGGCGGGTCCCAAGTCGTTTGTGGCCGGCGCGGACATCAACGAGCTGCGCCAGCTCACCCCGGAGACGGGCGAATGGATGTGCCGGCGCGCGGAGCAGTTGTTCCTGGAGATGGAAAATTCGCGCCTGGTGGTGCTCATGGCGGTGAACGGGTTCGCCCTGGGCGGGGGATGTGAGCTCGCCATGGCGGGGGACATCCGCATCGCCTCGGACAACGCCCGGCTGGGCCAACCGGAGGTGAAGCTGGGGCTGATCCCCGGGTTCGGCGGTTCCCAGCGCCTGCCGCGTCTGGTGGGGATGGGGCAGGCCATGCGGCTGGTGCTCACTGGGGAACAGATCCCCGCCCTGGAGGCGAAGGCGATCGGGCTGGTGGAGCGTGTGGTATGCCACCGATGCGGCCAGGAGATGCCGGGCAACCCCTGTCGGGGCACAGCGTGCGAGCATGGCGCCCACTGCCCGAACTGTGGCCAGCCGGTGACCCTCTGCGCGCAGTGTGGGGGCCCGCTGGACCGCTGGGGGTATTGCCATACCTGTAACCCGGAGTCTCCAAACACCGCCCTGAGCGCGGCACGCGAGATGGCTGCGCAGATCCTGAAAAACGGCCCTATCGCGGTGGAAGTGGCGAAGCGCTGCTTGCGCGTGGGGGCCGAAACCACCCTCGACAAAGCGTGTGCCTTCGAAGCAGCCCAGTTCGGGCTGATTTGCGCTACCGAGGACAAGAACGAGGGCACCTCTGCCTTCCTGGAAAAGCGGGAAGCCCGGTTCCAGCGGCGCTAGGCACGCGAATCCGGCGCGACAGAACGAGGATCCTGCGCGACTGCGGAGTGGCGTATGCGGGAATTCATCGACGGCAGCGAGGCGATCGCCCGGGGCGCGCTGGCGGCCGGATGCGACTTTTTCGCCGGTTACCCCATTACTCCCGCCTCAGGGATCCTGGTGCATATGCTTCGGGAGTTGCCCAAAGTGGGCGGGATCGCCATCCAGGCCGAGGACGAGATCGCCTCGATGGGGCTGTGCATCGGGGCCGCGATGGCCGGCCGCAAGGTGATGACGGCGACTTCGGGCCCGGGGATCAGCCTCTATAGCGAGAACATCGGTCTGGCGATCATGGGCGAAGTCCCCATGGTCATCGTCGACTGCCAGCGGCTCGGGCCAGCGACCGGAGGCGCTACCACTGTGGCCCAGGGGGACGTGCAGTTCATCCGCTGGGGCACCTCGGGGGGATACCCGATCATTGCCCTGGCTCCGAGCACCATCCCCGAATGCTACCGCTTGACGATCCACGCGTTCAACCTGGCCGAGCGGTTTCGGGCCCCTGTCTTCCTGGCGACCGATAAGGAAATGGTGCTCACCCGCGCCGCGGTGGAGGCGGATGCCTTCGAGCCAGCCCCGGTGGCCTCCCGACGCTATGCCCCGCCGGATGGACCGTTCGTCCCCTACCGGGTTGCGGCGCTCGAAGATACGCCGCTCTTTTCCCCGATCGGGGGCCCGCACATCGTCCGCTTCACGACTTCCACCCACGACGAGTTCGGCTATCTCACCAAAGACCCTGTGAAGGTCGATCGGCTGAACCGGCACCTTGCGGCCAAGATCGATGCCCATCGGGACGAGATCGCGATGGTCAAGGCGGATCTGCAGCCCGGCGCCCGGACACTCTTCCTGAGCTACGGCACCACGGCCCGGGCGATGTGGGAGGCGGTAGCCCTGGCCCGCGCAGCGGGACACAAGGCCTCGGCGCTCACCGTCCTTACGCTGTGGCCGGTGCCTGAGCGCGCGATCCTGGAAGCGCTCGAGGGGATCGAGCGGGTAGTGGTCGCGGAACTGAACCTGGGACAGTACCGTCTGGAGGTCGAGCGGCTCGCAACGCCGCGCGGGATCGAGGTGGTGGGCGTGCACCGGGTGGACGGCGAACTGATCACACCGCAGGAAATCCTGGAGGCGCTGCGCTAGTGCCTGCGCTCCCTGGAGGATACGATGGCAACAGAGACCCAACTCCGCTGGCCAACATACCTGGATACGGCCCGTCTGCCCTATCCGTTCTGTCCCGGGTGCAGCCATGGGCTGGTACTGGACAAGTTGAACGAGGCCCTGGTGCGCCTGCAGCTCGATCCGCGACAGGTGGTGATCGTTTCCGACATCGGCTGCTCGGGGCTTTCCGACCAGTACTTTGTCACGAACGCCTTCCACGGGCTCCACGGCCGTTCCGTCACCTATGCCAGCGGGATCAAACTGGCGAACCCCGACCTCAAGGTGATCGTGATCATGGGAGATGGCGGGGCTGGCATCGGTGGGCATCATCTGATCAATGCGGCGCGACGGAACATCGGCATCACCGTGCTCCTCCTGGACAACTTTAACTTCGGCATGACCGGTGGCCAGCACTCGGTGACCACGCCGCACGGCGCCACTACGGCAACTACCCGTCTGGGTAACCTGGAGTACCCGCTCGACCTGTGCGGCATCGTCGCCGCCAGCGGCGGCGCCATGGTCGTGCGGGCCACTGCCTTCGACCCCGAGCTCACCGACTGGATCGCGGAGGCGATCGCGGGCGAAGGGTTTGCCTTCTTCGACATCTGGGAGCTATGCACCGCCTATTTCGTCCCGAGCAACCGGCTCACGCGCCGGGGTCTGGAAAGCGCGATGGCCGAGCGCGGTCTGACCCGGGGGATCGTGCACCGCGAACAGCGCGCGGAGTACAGCCGTGCCTACCGGGAACTGGTGGCAACCCTGGCCGGCCAGCGCCCGTTGCCTGTGCAGGCGCTCCCGAAGCGGTACGAGAGCCCGGTGCGCACGAAGACCCATATCGTGATCGCGGGCGCGGCCGGCCAGAAGATCCGCTCCACGGCGACGACGCTCGGCCGGGCCGGTGTGATGGCCGGCCTGTGGGCGACCCAGCGCGACGACTATCCGGTGACCGTGCAAACGGGCCATTCGGTCTCGGAAGTGATCCTCAGCCCAGAGGAGATCCGTTACACCGGAATCCCTTCCCCCGACCTGATGCTGGTGCTGGCCCCGGAGGGGCTCAAGGTAACACGGCGCACGGTGCACCAGTTGCGGCCGGACGCACGCCTGTACATCCGGAGCGACCTGTTGCCAGTGGAGACGGAGGCACAGGTCGTCCCGCTGGACCTGACGCGGGCGGGGAAGAAGGACCAGGCGATGATGGCCCTGGCAGTGCTGGTGCGCGATACGGAGCTCCTGCCGATCGAGGCCCTGCGAGAGGCGGTTAGCCTGGGCCAGCGGCCAGAGGTCGCTCAGGAGAATCTGGCAGCTCTCGAGGCCGGGCTCGCCCTGCTCGGCTAGCTTCGGCCTCGTGCAGGAAGGTGTCCGTTGGAAGCCCCCGGTGTGGGGGTGCCGACAGTCCAGAAAGGAGAAGGCCATGGACTTCGGATTTACCAAAGAGCAAGAGATGTGGCGCGCGTCGGTGCGGGATTTTGCCCAGAGCGTCATCAAGCCGATCGTGCGCCAGATGGACCAGGAAGGCAAAATCCCGGACGAGGTCATCAAGGGGATGGCAGACCTGGGCCTGCTCGCCTGCACCGTCTCCGAAGAGTACGGTGGGATGGGTGCTTCTTGGATGGAAGCGGCCATCGCTGCCGAGGAGCTCGGTCGGGCGGACGTCAGCGTAGCCGTCCCGGTTCTGTACCTTGTGATGGCTTCCTGGGGCTCCGTCTTTGACCACTACGCCAGCCCCGAGCTGAAGGCCGAGATCCTCCCGAGGGTGACCAAGGGAGAAGCGTTCCTGGGAATCGCCACCACCGAGCCCTCCGGTGGGTCCGACATCCTCGGTGCCACCCGCACCAAAGCGGAGCGCAAGGGCGATGGCTGGGTGCTCAACGGCGAGAAGATGTACATCTCCGGGATCGCCGAATCCAAACGGCTGGGTGGGATCCACATGACGCTTTGCCGCACGGACCCGAAAGCCGGCCACCGCGGGTTCACCTTCTTCGCCGTACCCATCAAGGACACCCCGGGCATTTCCACTACGTTGATCGAAGACATGGGACGGGCTGGCATCTCGACCGGCGGCTTCACCCTGGAAGATGTTTATCTCCCCGACAAGAACCGCATCGGCGAAGAAGGCCGTGGCTTCTACTACGCGATGGAGGGCTTTTCGGCAGCACGCGTGCTCATCGGAGCCACCTGCGTGGGCGCGGCGGAGGCAGTGCTGGAGATGGGGATCGACTACATCAAGCAGCGCTACGCCTTCGGCCGGCCGATCGCGGCCTTCGAGGGAATACAGTTCCCGCTCGCCGAACACGCCGCAAACATCGAGGAGGCGCGGCTGCTCACCTACAAGGCAGCCTGGCTGATGGACAAGATGTGGCAGGACCAGTCCGCCACGGCGTCCGATGTGGCCAAGGCGGCCGCGATGGCCAAGCTCCGCGCGCCGATCTACGCCTGGCAGGTGATGAACGAGGTCGCGGACTGGTTTGGAGCTGCGGGCTACTCCAAAGAGTTCCCCATCGAGATGGGAATCCGGGGCATCCGCTCCTACTCCATCGGCGCGGAAGGCACGACGAACATCATGCGCATCATCATCGCGCGTGAGATCCTGGGCAAGGAATTCCTCCCGTACCGCTGGGGTCCGCAGCAGGTGTAAAGCCTTTCCCCCTTCCCTCCCGGGAAACGGGAGGGAAGGGGGATCCCTGAAAGGAGGTCCCGTTGCACACGATCGTCTGCATCAAACAGGTGCCGGACACGGAGGCGCCGGTCAAGGTGGACACCGCGCGTGGGGAACTCCTCCTGGCCGGCATGCCGACGATGGTGAACGTCTTTGACGAGTACGCCATCGAAGAGGCGTTGCTCGCCCGCGAAAAGTTCGGCGGCAAGGTAACCGCGCTCTCGATGGGCCCGGCGGAGGCAACCGAGGCGCTGAAAAAAGCACTGGCGATGGGGGTCGACGAGGCGATCCTCCTGTCCGATCCCCAGTTCGAAGGCGCCGATGCCTGGGCGACGGCCTATACCCTGGCCCAGGCGATCCGCAAGATCGGCGACTTTGACCTGGTGCTCTTTGGCAAGCAATCCACCGATGGTACGACCGGGGTGGTTGCGCCCGCCGTGGCGCGCTTCCTGGGCATCCCGGCGCTGACCTTCGTGTTCAAGGTGCGTTCGCTCGACCCGGCCGGCCGCAAGATCGTCGTGGAACGGCTGCTTGAGGGTCGCCGCGAGGTGGTGGAGAGCTCCCTGCCGGCAGCAGTGAGCGTGGTCAAGGACATCAACCAGCCGCGCTATCCGACCCTGCTCGGGATCCGTAAGGCCTCCAGGATGCCGGTGCCGGTATGGACGGCGGCGGATCTCGTCGCGGCCGGCGCGAATTCCGCGGGGTTCGGCCTTCAGGGTTCCCCAAGCCGCGTGCTCCGGGTCGAGTATCCCCCGGCGCGCGCGGGAAAGGTGGAGCTCATCGGCGGTGCAACCCCCGAAGAGCAGGCAGCCGCCCTGGCGGAGCGGTTGCTCGGGCTCAAGATCCTCTGAGAGGAGGTCGCGATGGTGCTTCAACCACACGATCCCACAACCTGGCGCGGCGTCTGGGTCTGGGTGGAGCAGGAAGGCGGGGTGGCGCACGCCGTTTCCTGGGAGTTGCTCGGGCAGGGACGGC
>JBDOIE010000044.1:0-1796 GCA_041082245.1 Chloroflexia bacterium | reverse complement strand
GGGTTGCGGATCGAGAGCGTGGAGGACATGAAGGAAGCGGCGGTGGCGATCGCCGAGCTGGGACCGCGGTACGTGGTGGTCAAAGGCGGGCACCTCGCTGGGGAAAGCGTGGACGTGCTATACGACGGCCGGGATTTCACGCTCTTTCCTTCCCCAAGGGTGGAGACCCGGAATACCCACGGAACTGGGTGTACGTTCGCATCTGCGATCGCGGCCGGCCTGGCCAAAGGGCTGGAAGTGGTCGAGGCCGTGCGCGAGGCCAAAGCGTTCATCACGACCGCGCTGCGCCACTCCCTTGCGCTCGGGCGCGGCCACGGGCCGACGAACCCCTTCGCCGCGCTCTATCAAAAGGCTGGGGTGACGGTATAGGGCAGCCCCCGTTCGTGTGCCACGACCGACCTCACGCGGTGAGGTTACCGAACACCGCGCTGGGTGTCGGTCGACTTTGCCTGGGCAAGGCGGCACTCGAAGCGCACCGCGTGCGTCTGTTCCCCCTTCGCTGCGGGTGGACCCCCAGGGAGCGATGGCCCTGGAACAGGCTGTGGCTTGTGCTCCGGGGTCCTCCTCCGTCCAGTACCGTGCACCTTCCGCGTTTCCACATCCCATCTGGGGGATCCTCCACCGCTTCGCCCGGTCGAACCCCGGGGGAATTCTTAAGGCTGCGCTGCCTGTAGACGCAGGTTGCTTCAGTTTTCCCCGTTCTTCCTGCCCCCCGGACGTTTTTCGGACGCTTATCCGCTAGACTCAGAATTGTTCCACCCGGTATTGTCCGGTACATCGTGGCCCGATCCCAGAAGAACCATTCCACATCGTGCAAGGGACGCATTGTGCTCGGTGACCGGTGCGGAGGAGGTACAGCAATGAAACAGCGAACGATCCTCATCCTGCTGGCCCTGGCGGCGATGCTAGCCCTTTCGGTGGGCCTGAGCATGGCCCAGGGCCCACGCCCGACGCTCCCGACCGACCAGTTCGACGGAGGGATCCAGGCCCTGGTAGGGCGCGAGTTCACTTACCAGGGGCACTTGAAGAAGGGTGGCAGCCCTGTGAACGCCACCTGCACGATGGCTTTCCGCCTCTACGATGATGCCACGGCCGGCAACCTCTGGGGTGCCATCACCACAACCGTAGCCATCGCCGACGGGCTCTTCACCGTGCCGCTCGACTTTGGTCCTTACGCCTTCCGGGGCAGTGCCCGCTGGCTGGAGATCGCCGTGGCCTGCCCCGGAGATCCCGGTTTCTCCACCCTCACCCCGCGCCAGGCCCTCACGGCGGTTCCTTATGCCCTCAGCCTGCGTCCCGGGGCAGAGATCATCGAGGCGGTGCACAGCGGCGCTATCTTGCTCGCCCGTAACACGGTCACCGGCACCGTGTCCGGTGGCTTGTCCGGAATCAGCGACAGTACCCTCGGGTATGGCGTGCACGGCTTGGCCACCGCTGGGAGCGGCGCGACTTCCGGAGTGTATGGCGAGAGCGAGAGTGCGCAGGGCTACGGCGTCTACGGGGTGAGCGACCACGTCGGTGTCTACGGCGAGACGAGCGCCGCCGGCGGCAACGGCGTTTTCGGCTATTCCAGGGCGACCAGCAGCGAGACGTACGGGGTGTACGGCCGGACGGATAGCATACAAGGTATGGGCGTCTTCGGCCGGGCAGCGGCTACCACCGGCTACGCCTACGGCGTCTACGGCCGCAGCGATAGTACCCAGGGCCGTGGCGTGCGCGGTGTTGCCACGGCCAGCAGCGGCTACGTAGTCGGTGTTGAGGGCGAAAGTGCCAGCACCGACGGCTACGGTGTGTAC
>JBDOIE010000245.1:0-12057 GCA_041082245.1 Chloroflexia bacterium | reverse complement strand
GGGGCCCAGATGGTCTCCGCCCAGGATCAACCGATCGAGGGAAAATCCGCAGCGGGGAGCCGCGCCGTGCACCAGCGCGACGAAATCGCGCGGCCTCAGGCCCGTGTACCCGCCGTCCGGGTTCACCTGGTTCGCTGTGGATTCGATAAGCACCGGCCGGTCGGTCTTCACCGAATAGCGCAGCGCTGCCCGGATCACGAACGGATGCGCGGAGCAGATCGAAGGGAGGCCGAGCGCCTCGCCGCGCTTCTGAGCTCGTACCAGCTCATCCAGCCATTCGGTCCACATAGACCATCGCCTCGGCCAGCGTCGGCTGAGCCGCCGTGCCCCCGGCGGCGCGCGTGGAGAGGGAGCCGCATACCGTCGCAAGGCGCAGCGCCTGCTCAAGCGGCCAGCCGTGCAGGAAACCGTACAGAAAACCGGCATCGAACGTGTCCCCGGCTCCGACGGTATCGACGACGATCACATCGGGCGGGGATACCCGGACGAGCTGTTGGCCGCTGCGCGCAAGCGCGCCCCGGCCGCCCATCTTCACCGCGACCGTCCGGCAGACGCGCGAGAGCATCTCCGCGGCTTCTTCCGCGGAATCGGCCCCGGTAATCGCCTGTGCCTCCGCCTCGTTGGGCAGAAAGACGTCGACCAGCGGCAACAACTGGTGCACGCCGCGCCAGGCGCCGGAAGGGTCCCAGTTCGTGTCCAGGGAGGTGCTCAGGCCGGCAGCTCGCGCCCGCGCGAAAAGGGAAGGAAGCCCCGGTCGGAGGGCCGTCTGGAGGAACAGGCTGCTGACGTGGAGGTGGCGCGCTTGCCCCAGGAGATCGTCCGAGACGTCTTCTGCGCGCAGGGCGCCGATCAGGCCGGGATAGGTCAGGATCGTATGATCGCGCTCGCGACGGAGGATCACGCTGAGCCCGGTCCGACCGGCGGGGTCGACCCGGACGTGCGAGACATCGATCCCGCGACGGGACATCTCCCCGAGCATGAACCGCCCGAACAGGTCGTCCCCGCAGACGCCCACGAAGGCCACGCGCAGGCCGAGCCGCGTCGCTCCACACGCCAGGATGACGCTCGAGGAGCCGACCGCGAGGACGGCCGACTCCACGACCTCTTCGCTCTGGCCGAAACGGAGCGCGAGCGGGCCGCTCAGGATGAGGTCCGGGTTGATCTCTCCCGCCACCAGGAGGTCGTACGGCCGTTCTGGGCGTGAGGAACTACGGGTGTTCTTCGCCATAGCGACGGTACCAATCGAGAGGAGCCTCGGCGCGGTAAAAACGGGTAAAGGGCCTGGCCAGGCTCCTGCAAAGATCGCTCAATCGCGCGAGACGCTCACGGGCCGTGGTGCGCAGGAAAGCCTCCCGAGCTTTACCCGTAAGGCCGGCCGCTTCCTGCCAGACAGCGCGCCCCACCGCTACGCCACTTGCCCCTGCCCGGCAGGCCACCGCGACCTGTCGGAGGTACACCTCGTAGTCGACCGCAGCCGAAAGGACGATCCAGGGGGCCGGACTGGCTGCGGAGAGCTCCGCACACGCTTCTGCCCACAGCCGCTCGTCCGGTTCCGCCCGCACGTCTACCGGGAACTCGACCTTCAGGAGATCCACTCCCGGGCCGACCAGGTCGCGCGCGGCTGCAAGCACGGCCCTCCGGCGTTCGGAAGGAGAAAGAGGGCGTTTCGGGTCCAGGGAGTAACAGAGCACCTCGAGCATGAGGGGAAGATCGTGCGTCCTGCACTGCGCCGCTACCCGATCAACGAGCGCTTGTGTTTCTGCCGCAGTCGGCGCTTCGGGGTGGTAATAGACGAGCAGCTTTACCATGTTCGCGCCCATCCGCTTCGCCTTGGAAACGTCCCACCCCTCGAGGAGACGGCTCCGTCGGGCTCCCGGTTCTCCCTCATAGCCGGTGGCCTCCAGGGCGACGACCAAGCCAACGTTCCCCGGCAGGGCACCCGCGGCAACGGCTTGCGCCGCACCGTACTCCGGGTCCAGAAGGACGGCGGTCGCCAGGTCACCAAGGGCGGCAGTGACCTCGACCTTGAACCGCATGAGCTCCTGGCCATCCACCTGCGACGGCGCGTCCGGCCGCAGCGCGCGACGAAGGTTCTGCCGGTGGTCGAGCGCCAGGCAGACAAAGACCCCCTCCGGTGAAGCGCACTGTTGAAGGCCGCGCAGCTTGCCGATGCTCAGTTCCCTCCGCACCCCTTCCATTTCGCCCCTCAGACACGATGCACACGGAACTGCGGCAGATAGTCCTTGTGGCGCTCGAAGAGCTCGTTCACCATCTGGCGGATCTCGGCGAGCGAAAGGACCGCCGCGGTGAGAGGATCGTGGGCAATCGCGTGAAAAACCATCGTCGGGTCGCCGGTGAGAGCAGCCGTAATGGCCATCTCCTCGATCTGGGCATTCACGTTCGTCAGGATGGCGCACTGGGACGGTAGCGCTCCGACGTGGATCGGGTGGAAGCCAGCCCGGTCCACGTACACCGGCACCTCCACGCACGCTCCTTCCGGCAGGTTCGTGATCAGATGGGTGTTCGGAACGTTCCCGTTGAACTTGAAAGGTTCCCCGCCCAGGAGCGCGTTCAGGATGTATGCGGCGTACTCGTCCCCTCGCTCCAGGTCCTGCGGGGTCAGGGGAGCGGACAGACGCGCGCGCACCTCGTCCTTCCAGGTATGCTCCCGCCGCTCGTACTCTTTCAGGATAAAGGCGTACTCCCCAGGGTTCCACCCGGTGCCGTGTGTGCAGTAGCGCTCGATGAGGTCCGGGCGTTTGCGGAACCACCAGTTGTATTCCGAGTTGTGCCCGCTCGATTCGGTCACGTAGTACCCGAGGTGAAGGAACATCTCGTTGCGCACGATCTCCTGCTGGTAGATCTCGGGGCGCTCGGTCACGGCGCGGCGGATGAGCGGATAGGCATCTTCTCCTTTCCAGCGGAACTCCAGGTACCACGCCTGGTGGTTGATCCCGGCGCAGGTGTAGGTGATCTCTTCGTAGGGTGCGCCGATCCACTCCGCGAGCATCTTGGCCGTGCCCTGAACCGAATGGCAGAGGCCGGTGACGCGGATGAAGGTCGTGCGCTGGAGCGCACCGCAGAGCATGGCCATCGGGTTCGTGTAGTTAAGCAGGACGGCGTGAGGGCAGTAGCGCTCCATATCGCGCACGATCTCCTGCATCGCAGGAAGGGTGCGCAGGAAGCGGAAGATGCCGGCGGGGCCGCGGGTATCCCCGACATTGATGTCGACGCCGTATTTCTTGGGGATCTCGATATCGTGCCGCCAGACATCGGTGCTTCCCACGAGGATGGTGGTGAGCACCGCGTCGGCGTCCCGGAGGGCTTCCGCGCGGTCCAGGGTGGCGATCACACGGGCCGGCCGCTTCCCGGCTTCGACGAGCTTACGCACCGCCGTTTCTGCAAAGGCCAGACGCTCGGGATCGATATCCATGAGGGCGATCGTTGCGTCCTGGAGCGTCGGGAAAGTGAGCATGTCGCGCACCAGGCCCCAGGTGAACTCCAGACTGCCCGCACCGATGAAAGCGACCTTGGCCATAGCCACTCCTCCCGAGGCTATCGTTTCACGCCGGTCAGCGCGATCCCCTGGATGAACTGCCGCTGGGCGAAGAAGAAGACGAGCACGAGGGGCAGGATGCTCACGAACGCGCCTGCCATAAGCACGGTGAACTTGCCACCGTGGGCCATCTGGGTCTGGAAAAGGGACAGTCCCACGGTGAGGGTGGTGTTGGGCGCCGCGGGCATATAGATGAGCGGGTGCAGGAGGTCGTTCCAGGCCCCCTGAAAGGTGAAAATGGCCAGTGCCGCGAGCGCCGGCTTCGCCAGCGGCAGGTACACCCGCCAGAAGATCTGCGGCAAAGAGGCCCCGTCCACGCGTGCGGCGTCGACCAGGTCACGCGGGATCGTCAGGAAATACTGGCGAAGCAGGAAGGTGCCGAAGGCTCCTCCCCAGAAAGCCGGGAGCCAGAGGGGCACAGTACCCCACAAAGGTGCCCGCTGGCCCACCAGATGGAGCGCCTTGAAGATGATGAACTGCGGGATGAGCGTCACATGGAAGGGGATCAGGAGCGTGAGGAGCAACGCCGTGAACAGGAGATCGCGCCCCTTGAAACGCACCACCGCGAAGCAGAAGGCGCCCATCGCGCAGGTGAGCAGCTGGCCGACGGTGATCAGGCCCGAGATCAGCGTGCTGTTCAAGAACAGGATCGGGAAGTGGATGTCCCTGTAGGAAAAGAGTTCGATGTAATTGCGCAGGGTCGGCGGATCGGGGATAAGGCTCTTGCTGAACTGCTGCGCCGGGGGCTTGAACGAGGTCGAGATCATCCAGAGGAAAGGAAGTACCATGAGCACCGCGCCCGCGGCGAGCCAGGTATAGGTGACCAGGTCCAGAAGGCGTTTCTGGGCTCGTTTGCCCATCGGAATCCTCAGCTACTCGTAGACCACGAACCGTTTCTCCAGCCAGAAATAGAGCGCCATCAGAGCGGCAACGATGACCGTCAGCTCGATCGCCTGGGCGCTGGCTCCACCGTAGTTGGAAAAGTGCCAGGCGTTCCGGTAGATGGAAAAGACCACCACCGGCACCGTACTTTCGCCGCCGGCCCGGCGGGTGAGCATATAGATGTAGTCGTAGGCCTGGAAGGCGTTGATCGTGGAGATGAGCGTCTGGAAGAAGATGCTCGGGGTGATGAGCGGCAGGGTGATGCGGAAGAACTGCTGGACGCGGTTTGCGCCGTCGATCTCCGCCGCTTCGTAGTATTCCCGGGGGATCGCGGTGAGGCCGGCCAGGAAAACGATCATCCCTTCGCCGATCGCCCCCCAGATGTTCACCACGACGACCGAGTAGAGGGCGTTCTCAGTGCAGAGCCAGCAGACCGGGCGCAGGCCCAGGCGCGTGAGCAGGTAGTTCAGCACCCCCGTATCTTTGCCGTAAATCAGGTTCCACACCAGCGCGGTGGCAACGGCAGAGGTCACGCACGGGAGGAAGTAGCAGGTGCGGAAGAGGCTCACGCCCCGGATAGGGCGGTTCAACAGCACGGCGACGAACAGCGAGAGGACCACCACCCCCGGCACGTACATCGCGGAGAACTTGACCGTGTTACTGAGCGACCGGAGGAAACGTTCGTTGGTAAAGAGCTCCACGTAGTTCCTCAGGCCGGCCCACGTGGGCGGGGTCAGGAGGTCCCACTCCATCAGGCTGAGCCCCGTCGTCGCGAGCACCGACCCGAACGCCCCGAAGATGAGCCCGACCAGCGTGGGCGCGAGCAGCAACCAGAGCCAGATCTTTTCACGGCCCAGCGGCCTGAGACCGTACTCCATCGGTTGCTTCCCCCCTCACCCCCCGGCAGAGCGCCGGGGGGTGAGGGAACGCACATGCTATCGGTTCGCGGCCAGGACCTTATCCGCTTCGGCCACCACAGCATCGAGCGTGGGGTCCAGCTCCGCTTCGCCCGCCCAGACCGGGGCCAGCCCATCCCCGACGACGGCCGACCATTCCTCGTACCCCTTGAAGACCGGCTTCATCCGCGCGAACTGGAGCGAATCCAGGAAGACGCGGTGGTTGACCTTGACCGGCTGGTCGAGGAACGCCGGACTTTCGGCGACGGAACGGAGCACGGGACAGGCAAAACCGAGCTCCGCGAGCCGCTTCTGCCCGTCCGCGCTGAGCACGAACTTCAGGAACTTCCAGGCCTCGTCCGGGTGTTTGGTCGCTTTGGCGATCACAAAACCGGCGCTGTTGACGCTCGTCGCCTGGCCGGCCGGCCCTCGCGGCATCGGAGCCACATCCCATCGGAACCCCGCTTCCGCATACCCGGGCACCACCCAGTGACCGATCGTGGTCATCGCCGCGGCCCCGGCAAGGAACGGATCCCCGCCGTACTCTGCGGCGGTCGTGGTGTCCGGCCAGGAGTGGTCGACAAAGATCATGTCGTAGAAGAGCTTCCAGACCTGGCGAGCCTCGGGGGAATTGATCAGGGTGCGCGAGTGATCTGGGCTCAGGATATCACCGCCGTAGGCCCAGATCGCTTCGCTCCAGATCAGTTCCATGTCCCACAGGTCAGCATAGAAGCCGTACTGGTCGATGATGCCGTCCCCGTTGGTGTCCTTCGTAAGGCGTTTGGCGATCTCGCGGAGGTCGTCGTAGGTCCAGCCCGGCTGCGGATAGGGTATGCCGGCAGCGTCGAACATGTCCTTGTTGTAGAAGACGACAATCGTCTGAAAGTCCCGCGGGAGGCCGAAGTAGCCTTCGGGTGTCTTGTAGGCCTCCAGCGTGATCGGGTACAGGCCCTCCAGCACCTGCGGTTCCGCGTCAATGTAAGGCTGGAGGTTCAGCAGCACGCCGCGCGACTGGTAGTCCGGGTAGAGCGGCGCGTCGATGGCAAAGACATCCGGAGGGGTGCCCCCGGCGAGCATGGTCTTCAGTTTCGTCCAGTACGAGTCCCAGTCGGAGACCTCGACGTTCACCCGGATGCCCGGGTTGGCCGCTTCGAAATCGGCCACGATCTGCCTCCACACCGTGAGCTCGGCCGGATCGCCCCACATCATCATGGTGAGTTCCACCGGGCCGGTCGGAGTGCGCTGGGGACCGCATGCCGCGAGCACCAGCGCTGCGATCGTAAGCACCAGGCACACCATCCGTTTCGCCATGGCTTCCTCCTCCTCAGCGGAGCCGGACGACCGGCTCCAGGTGACTGGGGGCATCCGGGTCAAGCCCTTTGGAGAGCGCGTGCTCGAGGGCCAGGAGCTGGCCCAGCGGCAGATAGAGGACGTTGCGCGCGGCCTCGGGCAAGCCCGGTGCCAGACCGATCCGCGGATCTTCCCCAAGGGCGAGAGCGCTCCCTCCGAGCGCTTCCACCTCCTGCAGCACCGCTTTCTCGTAAGACGCGTGCGTGGACGAGCACAGGCCGACGACCAAGACGCCTGGGCCCACCACGGACTTGGGACCGTGGCGGAACTCCAGGAAGTGAAAGGCCTCGCTCGGGCTGAGGGACATCTCCTTCATCTTCAGGCTCAGTTCGCACGCCAGCCCGTACCGGGGGCCGGAGCCGAGCCAGAAAAAGCGCTCGCTCCGGCCGGCGCCTTCGATTTCGGCCACCAACGACACATAGCGCGGTAGCCGTTCCCGCGCCATCCCGGGGAGCGTTCTCAGTGCCTCGAGCAGCCCTTCTTCGCCGGCCCAGAGCGCTGTCAGCACCAGTGTGGCCAGGTACAGGGTCGAGAAGGAGCGCGTCTGGACCACGCTGCGCTCCTGCGCTTCGGGGAAAACGAGGGTCATCTTCCCCAGCTGAGCCAGCGGGGATTCGGGGTAGCAGGTCAGCACGAGCAGGTCACCACGGCCGTCCTCGAGGAAAGCCTGACACGCGCGAAGCGTTTCGGTCGTTTCACCCGAGCGGCTCAGGGCAACAAGCAGCGCCCGGCCATCCGCGTAACAGGCACGGGGGTGAAGCCACAGTTCGGAGGCCGGAAAGGCCCGACAGGGCCACCCCCACAGTTCCTGGGCCCACGGGGCTGCCGCCAGCGCCAGGTAGTAGGTAGAGCCACAGCCAGTGAAAATGACCTGGGCATAGTCTCCGTCATCCCGGAAGCGAAGGAGTGCCTCCCGCTGCTCGTTCAAGCGCCGGAGGCCTGCGGCCCAACTTTCGGGCTGGGAGAAGATCTCTTCTCGGGTATATCGTCCGTCGGCCATAAGTCCCTCAAGCGAAAGTGCGGCGGTTCGGAAAAGGCTCACATCTTGTTGAGAAGCACGCGTTCCGCGTTGCGGTAGTACACCCGCTCCAATACCTCCTCGGGCAAGCAAAGCCCGTAGATGTACCAGCGCCCCTGCAGGGGAATTTCCCCGGGGCTGTAGTTAAAGTACTCGTCATCGGTCTCGAGGAAACGGTACATGATGCGGTACGCCTCCAGGTCCGGCCCCATATCCGAACCGAAGAGGATGCGGTCCGCATACCTCAGGAAAAAGCGGCGGGCCGTGTACGGCTGACGCCCGAGTTCGCCGATCCGCGCGGCGATGTCGACGTACAGGTTCGGGGCGCGGTCCAAGAGGGCCCCCACCCAGGCCAGGTTCTCCGCATAGCCGCCGACGTGCGCGCCGATGAACGTTGTCCGGGAGTGGCGGGTGACCAGGTTGGCAAAAGCTTCCAGAAGCTCCAGGAAAGGGGGAAACGGCGGGCTCGGGAAAGCCCACTCCGGGTGTCGCTGGAGTTCTTCCCAGCGTTCGTTCGTTTCGTCGATCGGGTCGAAAAAGGCCGGCGGATCGGCGACATGGATGATCACGGGCAGGCCGAGCTCGGCCGCCGTCTCCCAGATCGGCTCCAGGCGCGGATCGTCCACACGCACCAGGTTGCCCCGGTGGTCGCGCACCCGGAGGCCGAAATCCTTCCACACCTTCAGCCCATCCACGCCCCGCTCTTTCTGCGCGCGGATGCTCTGTGCCGCCCGCTCGGGGAACCGATCGCCCTCTTCCGCCCACCGGGACCAGTCGATCCCCCCGAAAACAAGCAGGCGCTCCGGTGCTCGCTCCTTGAGCGCCAGGTGCGTGTTCAGCAGATCCTCCCCCCAGGCACCATCCAGATCGACGAACACGGAAACACCGGCCTGGTCCAGGCGGTCGAGCAGTTCGGGCAGGGGCTTGTGGTCCCAGCCGCCCCCGAACGGTTCGGCCAGGTGGTTGTGGGCATCGATCACCGGGAAACGCGGCCGTTCGATCGCATGCACACGGGTCACCAGCTTTGCCCGCGGCCGGTACCGTTCGAGCTCCACCGGTGCACCTCCTCGTGCGACAACCTACGCCAGGATCACCCGGATCCCCTGGGCCTCGAGCGCCTGGACAAACTCGGGGGCGACGCCCCGATCGGTCACAATGGTGTGGATGCGGGAAAGAGGTGCCAGAAAGGCCATGGCCACGCGGCCGAACTTGGTGTGGTCCGCAACGATGATCACCTCGCGGCCGATCCGCAGGATGGCCCGGTCCGTCATCGTCTCCGGGAGGTAGTCGTTCGTCAGGCCGGCCTCCAGGCTGATGGCACGGGTGCCCATAAAGACCTTGTCGGCCCGTACTTCGGCAAGGTCCTGCTCTGTGATATGCCCGATGAAAGACAACTCGCTCGCGCGGAGCATACCGCCGAGACAGATCAGTGTGATTCCATCCTGGCCGACCAGCGTGTTCACCACGGGAAGCGAGTTGGTGATTACGGTCAGGCTGTGCCTCTGCCGGAGCTGCCGGGCCACCTCGAGCACCGTTGTGCCGCTGCCCAGGAACACGGTTTCCCCATCTTCCACCAGCGCCGCCGCTGCCCGGCTGATGCGCATCTTCTCCTCGGCCTGCTCGCCCTGGCGTTGCAGCAGGGGGAGCTCGGGGGGCGCCTGCGGCAGGGCGATCGCACCCCCGCGGACGCGCCGGATCTTGCCCGCGCTCGCCAGTGCCTCCAGGTCACGGCGTGCCGTCGCTTCGCTCACGTTCCAGGCGCGGCAGATCTCTCCGATCGTGATCCGCTGCTGCCGGGAAAGCCACTCCAGGATCTGCGCCTGTCGTTCGACTCCGGAAAATGGGGCATCCGAACGCATCGCGGGGCGCCTTGAACCGCTCAGAATCGGTCATTAACAATCAGTTCCGCTCATAATTTACCACAAGAGCTGCCGAAAGTCAACCCCTCGATGTGCCTCAAAAAAATCTTACTTTCTGGGGTGTCATTGCCTCATAAATAATCTTACCGAAACGTCTCCGGGGGGTGGGCGAAGGCAATGCCTTCGCCCACCCCAAAAGAGCCAGACTTCATTAGGGCGCTATGCAACCGGCCAGGCCCGCCGGCGCCTTCGGGGTCTCGATACGAGGGCGAGGATGCCTCTCACCCCTCGCGCGGCCTGTTTGACCACCGAAGCTGCCGGTATGCTTCGGCGGAAGATGGATCGAAGTTCCCGCCCTCGGTTGGAACAAAGCCCTGGGCGACGTGGGAGAGAACCAGCGCTTCGGTCACCTTCTCACTGGACGCGCCAGTCCGGTTCCCCTCAGAGGGGCAAAACAGGGTCTTGAGGTGCCTCTCTGTGCTTTTGCTCGACCGGCGCACGGCTGCCCGTTCAAGGGGGACCGGGCAAAGGTGCGCGTCCCTCTCGCGGCCATCGGGGAACGGGAAGTGGGGCCCTGCAAGGGGCCGGCCTAGAGCGCGATCAGGGCCACCGCGAGGATGCACAGCCCCACGCCGAACCATTGCCGGGCGGACACCGCCTCCCTCACAAGCAGTCGGGCCAGGATAACGGTCGTCGCCGGATACATCGAGGAGAGGACTGCGACGATGTCCCAGCGCGTGTACTGCTTCGCGAGCAGGTACAGCAGGTTTCCGCCGGCATCCAGCGTCCCTGCCAGCAGGGCTATCGGGTTCCGTACAGGGGAAACGAACGGTTCGCGTTTCCAGAGGAGGGTCAGCAGCGCCCCGCACAGTCCGGCAGCCTTCGCGACCACCAGGGGCAGGAAAAGAAACCCTGGCTGCACCCGCGCGATGAACACGAAAAAGCCACCGAAACCTGCTCCGGCGAGGATGGCGATGGGCACCCCGGACTTTCGGTCCTCCGCCTCTCCCTCGGCCGGCCGGTTCACCAGAGCGATACCGAGCACACCGGCCGCTATCCCAGCGACCCGCAGCGGTCCGGGGAAGCCTTCGAGCAGCGTGCCGACGAGCACAGGCAGCACCGCGCTCACCACGGCGGACACCGGAGCGACGACCGCCGCGCGGCCGGTCGCGAGGCCTCGGTACAACGCCGTGATGCCCACAACCCCGGAAAACCCCGCGGCAACGGACCAAGCGATGCTCGCAGGCGGAGGAAGCGGCTCCCGCCAAAGCAGGGCAAAGAGCCCCAGCAACACCAGGCCCGAGCAGGCCGCCAGAGCGGTCACCGCATATGCAGGATGCTTGCGCGCAGCCCGGCCCCCGGCGAAATCCCCACATCCCCACACCAGGGCCGAGCCGACCGCCGAGAAGATGCCCCATAGATGCCTGAGCGCCATCTCGAACGCCCTGTCCGGCTAGAGGCTGTCCAGGAACTCCTTGAAGGTGTCCTTCTGGCCCATTTCGGTAAGGGTGGTGGCCCATTTCGTGGAAAGCAACCCCTCGTCTTTCGCCCAGGCCGCACGAGGGATGCTCCGGTCAAGCACGAGCAGGAAATCGGTGGGCTGAAGGGCCTGGCCTCCGTAGTTCTGCACGATATGGAGCAGACCCTGACGGGTCGGCAGGTCGTGAAAGACCATCGTATCCGTACGCATCGCACCGTGGGCGAACGGTACCCGGCTCCTGGCGATCTGCGCAAAGGTCTCTCCGAAGCTCACGACTTCGCCAAACCTTCTGGCGCGTACCATGGGTTGCCCCGTCAGAAAAGGCCGAACCTCCTCCAAGAGAAGCCCGGAATACTGCAGGTAGCGTTGCGTGAGCTTGTCCGTTGACACTGCGTTGTCCTTTCTTCAGTGTGAGGGCTGCGAAGGAGCGTTGCGGCCCATTGTCTTCCCGATCCGGTCGATCGTGCCGGATCAGGTCCTGCCCGGTTGGAGAATCCTTCCCCGGATGCGGAAACAGGGAGAGCGCACCGCTTGGAACGCGAAGACCGGTTTACCAGAAAACCCTGTGCCGTCAAATGGCGCGGGTTTGGAACCCGTACTTCCCCGGAGCAGAATACACCGGGGTGGGGCTGTGGGATGGCCCCCACGATGACCCCCCCGTCAGGCAAGGAGCCCGACAGCCCCTCAGGGCCTGTGGGTCCTCGTGGCGAGATCGACCGCCCGAAACGCGATTCATACGGAAAGGCCCTCCTCCCCCTCGCGCGAGGGGGAGGAGGGCGCAGGTTCCGACAGTTCAATCGATCCCCCGGCTGCCGCGGGCGACGATCTCGCCGTTCGCGTCGTAGACGACCACTTCGAGCGGCATCTGGCCCGGAAGCGTGTGGGTGGCGCAGCCAAAGCAGGGATCGTAGGAGCGAAAGGCCATCTCGATGCGGTTCAGGATGCCCTCGGTGATCTCCACACCTTTCCTGATCACGGCCTTGGCCGCTTTCTGGATGGAGATGGTGATCGGGGCA
>JBDOIE010000045.1:0-14645 GCA_041082245.1 Chloroflexia bacterium | reverse complement strand
AGGCAGCTGCTGGCGCAAGTGTCGGTGTGGAAGCAAGTCCTGACCGTCGGCAAGTTGCACGAAGCGTTGTCCTTGGCCTTTCAGGAGGGCCGCAATGCCTGGCTCGCTACCCTCGGATAGTTTGTTGGAAACTGGAGTCCCAAAACCCCTTGACAAGCGCACGCACGCATGGTATAATGTGAACGGTTCCGGGAACGGTTCCGGCAACGGTCACGGACGGAGGGAACGATGCAGAAGACCGCCACGATCCGCGATGTCGCTGCCGCTGCCGGTGTCTCTCCCCAGACCGTCTCGCGGGTGATCAACAACCGCCCCGATGTCGCCCCGCAGACCCGCCGCCGGATCTGGCAGGTCATCCGGGAACTCGGCTACCAGCCAAGTGCCCTGGCCCGAGCGCTCGTTTCCAAACGCACCTATGCCCTCGGTCTGATCACCGCCGACTTCTCGGACTATTTTTTCACCCAGGTGATTGTGGGAGCCGAGGCCGAGGCGCGCCGCAACGGCTACTTCTTCATCCTCTGCAGCACGGAACGGAACCCTGCCGACGAACCGGAATACCTGCGTCTGCTCACCGAACGCCAGGTGGACGGCATCCTCTTTGCCCGTCCGAGCACAGAGCAGGACAGCCGGCACGTCGCCTCCCTGGTGCACCAGGGGGTGCCGCTTGTCACCACCGCCTACCACCTCCCCGGCGAGCAGTTGACCGTGGTCGACGTGGACAATGTAGAGGGCGGCTTTCAGGCGACGCACCATCTGGTATCGTGCGGCCACCGGCGGATCGGCATGATTACTGGCCCCGCAGACTGGAAGTCGGTCAAGGACCGCTCCGAAGGATACCGTCGGGCGCTGGAAACGGCCGGTATTCCCTTCGATCCGCGCTGTGTTGTTCACGGGGACTGGTCCTACGAGGGCGGCTACCGGGCTATGCAGCAGCTGCTCCTCCAGTCCCCGGAGATTACGGCGCTCTTTGCCCAGAACGACTGTATGGCCATCGGCGCCATGCTTGCCCTTCGTGAAACCGGCCGGCGCATCCCGGAAGATATCGCCGTCGTCGGGTTCGATGATATCCCTGCTGCTGCCTACTGCTACCCCCCTCTCACCACCATGCGCCAGCCGATGCAGGAGGTGGGTCGCGTCGCGACCCGTCTGCTTCTGGAACTGATCCAGGACCCTTCGACAGAGCGGAAAGAAGTGCTGCTGAAAGCCGAGTTGGTCCACCGGAGTAGCTGCTGCTCCGGTGCATGAAGCGGCAAGAAATGGAGGGACGACGCCGATACAGAACGGAGGAATGCCCTGCAGAGACATTCCTCCGTCCCTGACCAGTCCCGTCTCCTCGCGCTGGCGCCGTACGACGGGGACCGGTTACCCCCTAGTATATGCGATGTCCTCTGGGGATGTCAAGGCGGCTGTCCTCTCCCGAGTTTCCGGGACACGGGGCTTCCTCGTGTGTCCCAAAGCCCCGCCCCCGGGAAGGAGGTGAAAAGGCTGCGCTTCTTGTGGGCAAGCAGTTCCGAGCAACCCCGAACAAGGAGGGGAAAGAGATGAAGACGCTTTCCCTTGCGTTGCTCCTCGTGATGCTCCTTCCTCTTGCGGCCGCCTGTGGAACTCCCCAGACCGTTCCGGTGACCGTCCCGGTGCCCGTGGAACAGACCCGCCAGGTCCCCGTGACCGTGCCACCAGAAGCAACCTCGCCCCCCACCCCGAAGCCCAGCGGCAAGATCACCGTCTGGGGCTGGACGGCCGCTCTCCGGGACACCCTCGAGGCGAGCGGTGTCCTGGACGACTTCAAGGCTGCCTTCCCGGACATCGAGGTCGAGATCGTCTACTACGCCCCCTCCGATGTCTACACCAACCTCCCCCTCGCCCTGACCGCTGGCACAGGGGCACCGGACGTCTGCCTGGTCGAAAATAGCCACCTGGCAGAGTATGTGCACATGGGTGGGCTCCTCGACCTGACCGACCGCGTGCAGCCCTACATCGACCAGATGAACGACTACAAATGGGCCGACTGCACCAAGGACGGCCGCTACTACTGCATGCCCTGGGACTCCGGGCCGGTCGTGCTCTACTACCGCCGCGACGTCTTTGAAAAGGCCGGCCTGCCTTCCGACCCCGAATCGGTGAGCAATCTGGTCGCTACCTGGGAGGACTACCTCCAGGTCTGTCGCACGATCAAGGCAAAGACCGGCTCCTACTGCTTTGCCCACAACCGGGCCAACAACTACGGCCGGCTCTACGAGATGGTGCTGTGGGAACGCGGGCTTGGGTACTACGATGCCGCGACCGGCGAGGTGACCATCGACAGCCCAGAGAACATCGAAACGCTGAAGATGCTGGGCCGGTTCTGGGAAGAAGACCTCGTTTCCGATGCCCTGGAGTGGACCGACCCCTGGTACGCGGAGCTGGCCGCCCAGGACCAGCCGATCGCCACCCTGGTCGAGGCGTCCTGGATGGAAATCTTTCTGAAGAGCTGGATCGCCCCCGGCACCGCCGGCAAGTGGGGTGTCGCCTACATGCCGGCGTGGGAGAAAGGCGGGGTGCGCGCAGCGAACGACGGAGGTTCCGTATTCGTCATCCCCGCGCAGACAAAGAACCCGGATGCCGCGTGGGCCTTTGTCGAGTTCGCGCTCGGCCGCCGCGAGAGCCAGCTGAAGATGTTCGCCATCAGCGGCTTCATCCCCTCGCTGGAGACCACCTACGACGACGCTCTCTTCCTGGAGGGCGATTCCTTCCTGGGCGGACAGAACGCGCGCAGGATTTACGCCGACGTGGTGCAAAAGATCCCGCGGGCAACCGTTTACGGTCCGCACTATGCCGTGATGAACGGGGCCGTCTCCCTGGCCATCCAGCGCTACGCCACCGGACAGGCTACGGCTGAGGAAGCGCTCAAGGCCGCGGCGGACGAAGTCCGCGCGACCCTGGAGTAGGGAAAGCACTGGTCCGGGGGTAAGGAGGCTCCCTGGAGCTTCCTTACCCCCGGAGGGGAAGCACGGCGATGGGGTCCCCAAGGTCGAGAGGTCTCTGGCACGAAATCGTTCGCAACCGATGGGCCTACCTCTTCGTCTCGCCCTTTTATATCTGCTTCCTCGTCTTTGGCCTCTTCCCGGTGGGCTTTTCGATCTACTTGAGCTTCCACAGCTGGAAGGGCCTCGGGCCGATGGAGTTCGTCGGGCTGCAGAACTACCTCCGGCTCTTCGGCGCCGGAGGAAAGGCGTTCTGGCAGTCGATCTACAACGGCGTGATCCTCTTCTTCCTCTACGTACCGCTGATGACCTTCCTTGCTATGGTGCTAGCGGTCATACTGAACTCCCGGAAGGTACGCTTTTTCCAGGGCTTTCGCACGATGATCTTTGCCCCTAACGTGACCTCGATGATCGCTGCCGGTTTCACCTTCCGGCTGCTTCTGGAAAACAAAGGAGGCTTGTTCAATATCATCTTACACGCCCTGGGGCTGCCCGGGATCCCGTGGTTGGAAAGCGTCTGGTGGGCACGGGTCTCGCTGTGCCTGCTGGTGGTATGGGGTTGGCTGGGCTACAACATGGTCATTATGCTGGCCGGCCTGCAGACCATCCCAAGGGAGCTGACCGAAGCGGCACTGATCGACGGAGCCAGCCCCGTGCAGGCCTTTTTCCACATCACCATCCCGCTCCTCCGCCCGGTCATCCTGTTCTCGGTCACCCTTTCGATCATGGGAAGTTTTGCCCTCTTTAACGAGGTGATGGCCTTGACCGGCGGAGGGCCGATGCGGGCGACGTTGACGACGCTCGTGCACATCTACAACGTGGCATTCGAGGCCCACCAGTACGGACGGGCATCGGCGACCGCCTACGTCTATTTCGCCCTGATCTTCGTCTTTACCTACCTGTACGTCCGTTTCTACGGACGGGAGCGTTGACCCAGGCAGAGGTGCACGATGGCGTTGCGCTCGCCAAAACTCCGTTCGACTGCGGGTCAGATCTTGCTCTACACGCTGCTGGGGATTACCTCCGTCTTTATGATGCTCCCCTTCGTCTGGATGCTGAGCACCTCTTTCAAGCCCCAGGACGAGATCTTCCGCAACCCTCCCGTCCTGATCTCTTCCCGGATGACGCTCGAAGGCTACCGGTACATCGTCGCCCACGGGGCATTGCGCGCACTCTGGAATACCCTTCTCATCGCGACGAGCTCCACGCTTCTTTCCCTCTTCTTCTGCACCCTGGGAGGGTACGGCTTTGCCAAGTTCCGTTTCCCGGGGCGCGGCGCGATGTTCGCCTTTCTGCTGGGCACGATGATCATCCCGGGCGCGGTCACGATGGTGCCGACCTACGTGCTGATGGTACGGCTCAAATGGGTCGATACGTTCCTGCCCCTCATCATCCCGGGTGCCGCGAACGCATTCGGTATCTTCTTCATGCGCCAGTACATCAGCACCATCTCGGACGAACTGCTCGATGCCGCCCGCATCGACGGGTGCAGTGAGTTCGGGATCTTCTGGCGGATCATCCTGCCCATCTGCACGCCGGGGCTGATCTCGCTTGGCCTGATTTTCTTTATGCGCTCCTGGAACGACTACCTGGGCCCGCTCATCTACCTGAAAACTCCCGCCAAGTTCACCCTGCCCCTGCTGATGATGGAGATGCAGGGACCTCCGGGGTTCTCGGCTTATCGGGAGTGGATGGGCGTGGCCGTGATCAGCACGGTGCCGTTGCTCCTCCTGTTCCTGATCTTCCAGCGCCGTTTCACGGAGGGAATTACGGCCGGGGCGATTCGCGGATAGCGCGAGACTCCAGGCGTGGTATAATAGGCGCACGAGGAAGGGGCATCCGCCCCACCGGATAGCCAGCCCTTTGTACCACACCAGGAGGAAGACCATGGCCAAAGAAGCGAAGCAAACGACCCTGGGCGTCATCATCGGCAACCGCGGCTTCTTCCCCGACCACCTGTGCGACAAGGGTCGGGCGGAGATCCTGCGCATCCTGGAAGAGGAGGGAATTCGGGCAATCGCGCTGGACCCTTCTCAGACGCCGTTCGGTTCGGTGGAGACGCGCGCGGACGCGGAAAAGTGTGCCGCCCTCTTCCGGGAGCATCGGGAAGAGATCGACGGCATCCTCGTGACCCTGCCGAACTTTGGGGATGAGCGCGGGGTGGCACAGACGATCCGCCTGGCCGGCCTCGACGTTCCGGTGCTCGTACACGCCTTCCCGGATGAGGAGGGCAAGTGGACGGTGGCCGACCGGCGCGACTCGTTCTGCGGCAAGATCTCGGTCTGCAACAACCTCCACCAGTACGGCATCCCCTTCACCCTTACCCGGCTCCACACGGTGGCCCCCGATTCGCCCTCGTTCCGGCAGGATCTGCGCGACTTTGCCGCTACCTGCCGGGTGGTCCGCGGCTTCCGCAACGTCCGTGTGGGCGTGCTTGGCGCCCGGCCTGCCGCCTTTAACACGGTGCGCTTCAGCGAAAAACTGCTCGAACAGGCGGGCATCAGCGTGGAGACGCTCGATCTTTCCGAGGCCTTTGGTCGCGCGAACCGCTACGCCTCCAGCGACCCCGAGTTGCGCCGCAAGGTCGAGGAGATCCGGGCCTACGTGCCCACCGAAGGGATCCCCGAAAACGCCCTGGAGCGACTGGCGCGCTTTGCGCTCGTCGTGGAGGGGTGGATCGCGGAAAACGAGCTGGTCGCCACGGCCATCCAGTGCTGGACGTCCATGGAGGAGTACTTCGGCGTCGTCCCCTGCACGGTGATGAGCATGCTGAGCCAGTCCCTCCTCCCCAGCGCTTGCGAGACGGACATCACCGGCGCGCTGGCGATGTACGCCTTGCAGCTTGCCTCGGGACGCCCGAGCGCCCTGGTCGACTGGAACAACAACTACGGCGACGACCCGGACAAGGCGGTCATCTTCCACTGCAGCAACTTCCCGAAATCGTTCCTCGACCACCCGAAGATGGATTACCAGGCCATCATCGCGGGAACCGTCGGAGCCGAGAATACCTATGGGACGATCGTGGGGCGCGTGCCCAGCGGCCCGTTCACCTTCTGCCGCATTACGACGGACGATTACTGGGGCACCATCCGCGCCTACGTCGGCGAGGGCCGGTTCACCGACGATCCGCTGGAGACGTTCGGCGGCTACGGAGTCGTACACATCGAGAACATGCAGCAGCTCCTCCGCCACATCTGCGAGAACGGCTTCGAGCACCATGTGGCGGTAAACCTTTCGCAGACAGCGGCACCGGTGTACGAGGCGCTGAGCAAGTACCTGGGTTGGGAGGTCTACGGGCACGGGCTCGAGGAGTAGGGCCCGTTGGCCCGCTGAGGGCGGCAGGGAATCCCACGCGGATTTCCTGCCGCCCCCCAGGGCAACCCCAGGTACCGGCTCGGAGCTATGTACCTGGAGGTTGCTATGTCCCCCTATCCATCCTCCTCTCCACGGCTGCACCTCGGCGCGGCCTACTACCCCGAACACTGGCCCGAAGAACGCTGGACAGAAGATATCCGCCTGATGCGCGAGGCCGGCTTCACCGTGGTGCGTATGGCCGAGTTCGCCTGGTCCACCCTGGAGCCCGCGGAAGGGGAGTTCCACTTCGACTGGCTGGAACGGGCCATCGCCCTGCTCGCAGAGGCCAACATCTCCACGGTCCTGGGAACCCCCACTGCCGCTCCGCCGGCATGGCTCGTGGATAAGCATCCGGAGATCCTTGCCGTCGACGAAAACGGCCGGCCCGTCCAGTTCGGCAACCGCTGCCATTATTGCGTGAATTCGGAGACGTTCCACGCTGCCACCCGGCGCATCGTCTCCGCGATGACGGCCCGCTTCGGACAGAACCCCCACGTCATCGGCTGGCAGCTGGACAACGAATACAACCGGGTCTGCTACTGCGAGCGCTGTCGGGCCCTCTTTCAACGCTACCTGGCCGACCGCTTCGGCTCGCTCGAAGCGCTCAATCGCCACTGGACCACCCGCTACTGGAGCCAGACCTATTCCGCCTGGGAACAGATCCCGCTCCCCGTTGGCTACCACAACCCGGGCCTCCTCCTGGAGTTCAAGCGCTTTGTCACCGAAAGCTACCGGCGGTTTCAGCGGCTGCAGCTGGACGTGCTGCGCCCTTGCCTGCGGCCCGGGGTATGGGTGACCCACAACTTTATGGGCTGGTTCGACGGTTTCGACCATTACGCCCTGAGCGCCGACCTCGATCTCGCCTCCTGGGACTGGTACGTCGGCACCGGACACCACGATCCCCTTGCCTCCGGCGCGGCGCACGACCTGACGCGCGGCTTCAAGCGCCGCAACTTCTGGCTCATCGAGACCCAGCCCGGCTGTGTGAACTGGGCCCCGATCAACACGATGCTGGACCGCGGCGAGGGGCGCGCCATGGCGTGGCATGCGGTCGCCCACGGCGCGGATGCTGTCCTCTACTGGCAGTGGCGCCCCGCCGCCAACGGTCAGGAGCAGTACCACGGAAGCCTTCTGGACAGCTCGGGGCAACCCCGCCCGTTCTACGACGAAGTTCGGCAGCTCGGCAAAGAGTTCCCCCTGGTTTCGGAGCTCCTGTACGGCGCTTCCACCCCGGCACAGGTGGCCATCCTGAACGACTACGAAAGCCGCTGGTCCATCCAGTGGCAGCGCCACCACCACGGCTTCGATTACGTGGCCCACCTGAACCACTACTACCGGCCGCTTGCGGCGCGCAACGTTCCGGCCGATATCGTCCCCGCAGATGCCCCGCTCGACGGGTACCGGCTGGTGATCGCCCCGGCGCTCATCCTCCTGGGCGAAGCGCGCGCGGCAAGGCTGCATGACTTTGTGGCACGGGGCGGGCATCTGGTGCTGACCGCGCGCTGCGGCATGAAAGACGAGTACAACGCCCTCCTCCCTCTCCGGCAGCCCGGCTTCCTGCGCGATTGCGCGGGCGTGGAGGTCGAGGAATACTACGCCCTCGCCGAGCCTGTCCCCGTTGAGGGGGATGGGATCTCCGGCCGTGCGACGATCTGGGCGGAACGGCTGCGGGCGCTCGACGGCTCCACCCGGGTATTGGCCCGCTACGGTGTCTCTAATGGATGGCTGGACGGACAAGCGGCGATCACGGAGCACCCCTTCGGCCTCGGCCGCGTCCACTATGTAGGCGCTTGGCTGGACGCAGCGACACAGGAGGCGCTCCTCGAGCGGATCCTGGCCGCAGCCGGCGTGGAGCCGGTTCTCGTGACCCCGGAAGGGGTCGAGGCGCGGCTGCGGGTGAACGGAGCTGGCCGGGAAACCTTTCTCCTGATCAACCACCGCCCGTCGCCCGCGACCGTCCAACTTCCCTGGCCGGCCTACGATCACCTGCGCGGTGCGTTTGTGGGGGACGCGCTGTCCCTGGCGGGCTACGAGGTGTCGGTGCTCACCCGCGTGTCGGGCTAGCGGCCAGGGGCTTTTTCCTGTCCGCCGGCGGAGGACCAAACCGTGGTCCCGGCACGGGCACTTTCGCTCGGCCGACGGTTGGGTCTTCTGCACGCGGCCTGCGATCTCGATACAGCCCCTTTTCGCCCCGCAAGCAACTTCTTTGGAAAATCGAAAAAGCCCCGCCGCAGGGTTGTCAGGAGCGGGAGCCGATGGTAGAATACGCGGTTGGAAACGCCCGAGCGGTGGAACCGGGCGCCTGGAGGGGATACGCCGGCGCCCAGCATGCGGGACGGCACGATGAGCCTTCTGGGGATCGACGTCGGCACGACCGGTTGCAAAGCAGCGGCCTTTTCCCTGGACGGCAGGCTCCTGGTGTCTGCCTACGCCGAGTACGACATCCGCCGGCCACAGCCCGGGTATGCGGAACTCGATACCCCTGCGGTCTGGGAGCGCATCCAGCAGACCATCCGCCGGGTGGCCGTGGCCACCCGGCACGACCCGATCCAGGCGCTGGCCGTCTCCTCGCTTGGCGAGGCGATGGTCCCGGTAAGCGAGGAGCGCGGGATCCTCGGCCCCTCCATCCTGAACTTTGACCTCCGTGGAGAAGAGTACCTCGAACGGTTCCGAGCCGCGCTTCCGGATGCGCAGCTCTACGCGATCAACGGCAACACCTGGGGCAACCACTACAGCCTGACCAAGCTGAAGTGGCTTCAGGAACACCAGCCGGCCCTCTACGAGCAGACGTACCGGTTCCTCCTCTGGAGCGGGTTCGTTTCCTTTATGCTCGGAGCGGAACCGGCGGTGGACTACTCACTGGCCAACCGGACGCTGCTCTTCGACCTGGATCGAGGCACATGGTCGGATGAGCTCCTTTCCCTGGCCGGCCTGGAGCGCGAGAAACTCCCCACTCCCGTCCCCTCGGGGACGGTGATCGGCACCGTGGCACAGGCGCCTGCAGAGGAACTCGGCCTGCCCGTGGGGGCGGCGATCGTCAGCGGCGCACACGACCAGTGCGCGAACGCCGTCGGGTGTGGCGCGATCGAGGAGGGACAGGCCGTTTTCGGCATGGGCACCTTCCTCTGCATCACGCCCGTCTTCCGCCGCCGGCGCGACCCGGCGCTCATGATCGGGCGCGGGCTGAACACGGAACACCACGCCGTCCCGGACCGGTACGTCTGCTTCCTCTACAACCAGGGCGGTTCTCTGGTGAAATGGTACCGCGACACGTTTGCGGGACGCGAGCAGGAGGAAGCCGAACGGGAAGGCCGCGACCTCTACCCGGCGCTCTTCGCGGAGATCTCCCCCGAACCCGCCCCCGTGATCGTGCTGCCGCACTTTGCGGTCACCGGTCCGCCCTCCTTCATCGCGGATTCGTGCGGCGTCATCGTGGGACTGCGCCTGGAAACACGGCGCGCCGATATCCTCAAGGGCATCCTCGAGGGCACCACGTTCTACCTGAAAGAGTGCGTCGACGCGCTTCCTCCGACCGGGATCGCGATCCACGATTACCGTGCGGTCGGGGGCGGGAGCAAGTCCGACCTGTGGGTGCAGCTCTGTGCCGACATCCTGGGGCAACCCTTGGCACGCCCCCGGATCACCGAGGCGGGGACGCTCGGGGCGGCGATCATCGCCGGCGTCGGCGCCGGGATGTTTTCTTCTTTCGAAGAAGCGGTGGAACAGATGGTGCGGCTGGAGCGACGGTTCGAGCCCGACCCCGGCCGGCACGCCGTTTACCAGCACCGCTACGCCCAGTACCGCAGCCTGTACCCTACGCTGGCTTCCTACCTGCGCGATTTCGTCTCCGGCCCTGCACCGGAGATATCAAACCGGCCTGAAGCGGAAACCGCAAGCGAACAGGAGTGAGCCGATGGAGGAATTCAGCCGCAAACAAGAACGTATCCGCAACTGGCTGGCCGACGAGAACCTCGACGCGTTCCTCATGCGCCGTGTAAGCAGCTTCGCCTGGGCGACGTGCGGCGCGGCTTCTTACGTGAACACGGCGACGACCTACGGGGAAGCGTCGTTGCTCATCACCCCGGCCGGCCGCTACCTGATCACGAACAACATCGAGGCTCCCCGGCTGGAACAGGAGGAACGGCTCCGGGAACAGGGGTGGGAGTTCCGGGTGCACCCCTGGCATCAGGTCAGCGCGGCCGTGGCCGAGCTGTGCCGGGGCTGGCGTCTGGGGGCCGACAGCCCCTACCCGGGGGCGACCGATCTCTCCATCGAGTTCGCCCGCCTGCGGGCCGAACTGATGCCGGAAGAAGTAGAACGGTTTCGCACCTTAGGGCGCCTGTGCGCCGAGGCCATGGATGCAGCCATCCGCTCCGTTCGCCCCGGCCAGACGGAGTACGAAATCGCTGGCCGGCTGGCGCAAGAGTGCGAATGCCGCGGGGTACAGGCGATCGTGAACCTGATCGCCACCGACGAGCGGATCTTCGCCTTCCGCCACCCGCTCCCCACCGGGAAACGCCTCGAAAAGTACGCGATGCTGGTGCTGTGCGGGCGGCGCTGGGGCCTGGTGTGCTCCCTCACCCGCCTGGTGCACTTCGGCCGGATCCCGGAAGAGGTGCGCCGGAAGGCCGAGGCCGTAGCCCGTGTGGACGCGACCCTGATCGCCGCAACCCGCCCCGGGCGCACGCTGGGCGAGATCTTCCGCCAGGGGGTGCAGGCCTATAGGGAGACAGGCTTCCCCGACGAATGGCAGCTGCACCACCAGGGCGGCCTGGCCGGCTACGAGCCGCGGGAACTCGTCGCCACACCCCAGTCGATCGAGGTGGTCTCGGCAGGACAGGCGTACGCCTGGAACCCCTCCATTACGGGCACCAAGTCGGAGGACACGATCCTCGTGGGCGAGCAGACGAACGAAGTGCTCACCGCCATCCCCGGATGGCCGGACATCGAGGTGGAACTCGAAAGCGGCGTCTGGAAGCGGCCGGCCATCCTCGAGGTCCTTTGACCGTCGCACAGGGGAACGATGCGCGCGGCACGGTTGTACGGCGCAGGAGATCTCCGCCTGGTCGATGAGCCCATCCCGGTCCCTGGGCCCGGGGAAACGCTTGTTCGCGTGCGCGCGGTCGGGCTGTGCGGATCGGACCTGCTCTGGTTCTCTTGCGGCGGGATCGGGGATGCACGCCTCGGGAAACCCCTTGTCCTGGGTCACGAGTTCGCCGGGGTCATTGCCGCCGGTGAACACGAAGGGGTGCGCGTGGCTGTCGATCCGGCGGTACCCTGCGGGGCCTGCGAGATGTGCCGGAAGGGACATCCGAACCTCTGCCCCAACCTTCGCTTTGCCGGCCACGCGCCAGAGGACGGCGCTCTGCGGGAATACCTCGCCTGGCCATCTTCCTGCCTGTACCCTCTGCCCGACCGGCTCAGCGATGCCGAAGGGGCGCTCCTCGAGCCGCTCGGGGTTGCGCTGCACGCGCTTGACCTGGGGCGTGTCCGTCCGGGAGATGCGGTCGCCGTACTGGGGTGCGGCCCGATCGGGCTGCTCCTGATCCAGCTCGCGCAGGCGGCGGGGGCCGACCCCCTGCTCGCGACGGAGCGGCTGCCGCACCGGCTGGAGGCGGCGCGCGCACAGGGGGCACGGGCTTTTCCTGCCGACGGGTGGGAAGCAGAAGCACTCCTAGAAGCCACCGCTGGCCGCGGAGTGGATGTCGCCTTCGAAGCCGCGGGGGAAAACGCGGCCGTCGAGACGGCGATCCGGGCTGTGCGGCCGGGCGGGCGCGTGGTGCTCGTCGGCATCCCCGCAGACGATCGCACCTCCTTTCCTGCCTCCACGGCCCGGCGCAAAGGGCTGACGTTGCTCTTTGCGCGGCGGATGAAGCACACCTACCCCCGGGCGCTACGCCTGGCCGAGACAGGGAAGCTGGACCTCCGTAGCCTGATCACGCATCGGTTCCCCCTGGGAAAGGTACCGGACGCGTTCGCCGCCGCAGCGCGGCGTGAGGGGATCAAAGTCGTCGTGCAGTTGAACGAAGGAGGCTGAACATGGCCAAGTACACGATCGGCATCGATTTCGGCACCGAATCGGGGCGCGCCGTGCTGGTCGACGTCGCCGACGGACGCGAGGTAGCCACCGCGGTACACCCATACAAGGACGGCGTGATCGACGAGGTGCTCCCGGAAAGCGACATCCGGCTTCCCCCGGATTTCGCCCTCCAGAACCCGGCCGATTACATCGACGTGTTGCGCGTCACGATCCCGCAGCTGCTCCGGGAAAGCGGGGTCAAGCCGGAGGACGTGATCGGCGTCGGCACCGATTTCACCGCCTGCACGATGCTCCCGATCGACGAGCACGGCACGCCGCTCTGTATGAAGCCGGAGTGGCGCAAGAACCCCTACGCCTGGGTCAAGATCTGGAAGCACCACGCCGCCCAGCCGGAAGCGAACCGCCTGAACGCGATCGCCCGCGAACGCGGCGAGAAGTGGCTCCCGCGCTACGGGGGCAAGATCTCCTCGGAGTGGCTTTTCCCCAAGATCTGGGAAACGTTGAACCATGCGCCGGAAGTGTACGAGGCTGCCCACCGCTACATCGAGGCAGCCGACTGGATCGTGCTCCAGCTGACCGGACAGGAACGCCGCAACTCCTGCACCGCCGGGTACAAAGCGATCTGGAGCAAGCGCGAAGGGTACCCTTCGGATGACTTTTTCGCCGCGCTCGATCCGCGCCTGCGGCACGTGGTGGACGAGAAATTGTCGCGGCAGATCTACCCGCTCGGGCAACGCGCGGGCGGCCTGACGCGCGAGATGGCGGAACTGACCGGCCTCCTCCCCGGGACCGCCGTCCCGGTGGGCAACGTGGACGCCCACGTCTCCGTGCCGGCAGTGACCGTCGTGGAACCCGGCCGGATGGTGATCATCATGGGCACCTCGAACTGCCATATGATCCTGGGCACCGAGGAGAAAATGGTGGAGGGGATGTGCGGCGTCGTGGAGGACGGCATCATCCCCGGGTACTTTGGCTTCGAGGCCGGGCAATCGTGCGTGGGGGACCATTTCGCCTGGTTTGTGGAGCACTGTGTGCCGGCTGCCTACGAGGAGGAGGCCCGCCGGCGCGGCATCACGGTCCACCAGCTGCTGGAGGAAAAGGCGGCGCGCCAGCGTCCTGGCGAGCACGGCCTGCTAGCGCTCGACTGGTGGAACGGCAACCGCTCCATCCTGGTCGACGTGGATCTGACCGGTATGCTGGTCGGCGCGACCTTGGCCACCAAGCCCGAGGACATCTACCGTGCGCTGATCGAGGCGACCGCCTACGGAACGCGGGTGATCATCGAGGCGTTCGAGTCCAGCGGCGTCGCGGTGAACGAGATCGTCGCCTGCGGGGGGCTCCCGGAGCGCAACCGCCTGCTTATGCAGATCTATGCGGATGTCACCGGTCGGGAGATCCGGGTCGGCGCGACCCCTCAGGCGGGCGCCTTCGGTTCGGCGATGTTCGCCGCGGTGGCCGCGGGCAAGGCTGCTGGGGGATACGACTCGATCTTCGAGGCCGCGCAGCGGATGGCACGGCTGAAGGAGGTCGTGTACCGGCCGGACCCGATCCGCCACGAGATCTACAACCGGCTCTATGCGGAATACCGCATCCTGCACGACTATTTCGGGCGGGGAGCAAACGACGTGATGAAGCGGCTGAAGGCGCTGCAAAAAGAGGTGCTGGCCGGAAGCGAACGGATCCCACCGAACGCGGCATGAGCGAGGAGAAGGCCGATGCTGGAAGCGCTGCGCGAGGAGCTGCTGCGGCTCCATCTGGAACTCCCCAGGAACCGGCTTGTGGTCTGGACCGGCGGTAATGTCAGCGCCCGGGACCGGGAAAGCGGCCTCGTGCTGATCAAGCCGAGCGGCGTGCGTTACGAGGAGCTCCGCCCGGAACATTTCGTGGTGCTCACGCTCGAGGGCGAGGTCGTCGAGGGCGAGCTTGCCCCGTCTTCGGATACCGCAAGCCACCTCTACATCTACCGCCACCGGCCGGACATCGGTGGGATCGTGCATACCCACTCGCCCTACGCGACAGCGTTTGCCGCGCTCGGCCGGCCGATCCCTGTGTGCCTCACCGCCATCGCGGACGAGTTCGGCGGGCCGATCCCCTGTGCAGGCTTTGCCCTGATCGGGGGGGAAGAGATCGGCCGGGAAGTTGTGGAACACATCGGCACCTCGCCCGCCGTTCTCCTGAAGCAGCACGGCGTGTTCACGGTTGGCCCGACGCCCGAAGCGGCCGTCAAGGCGGCCGTTATGGTCGAGGACGTCGCCCGCACCGTGTGGTTGGCCATGCAGCTCGGCGAG
>JBDOIE010000150.1:0-46539 GCA_041082245.1 Chloroflexia bacterium | reverse complement strand
GCCCGGGGTACCTCGAGCGCCGGGAGCAGTAGCACCGGCGGCCGTTCGCGTGCGAATACGGCCAGGGTCACGCGTTCGCTCAGCCCCATCGCCAGGCCGCATACATAGCGCAGGTTTGGCCCGGGGACCAGCGCCACACCGGCCAGGTCGGCCTGATCCATCGCCGCATAGAGCCGTTCCAGGCGCGTCAAGATCTCCTCCTCTGAATCCGCTAGTGCAGGCCCATCCGGGCTTCCCACTCACTCCGGGTGATCTCCATATCGTAATAAAGCGCCTCCACCCGTCCCCAACGCCGGCGGAAGAACGGGCGTAAGGAAGCATATTCCGGGCTTTCCAGGCGGCGCAGGTCTGGCATAGCGTCCACCGGCTGCCAGTATGAGCCGGTCTGGCGGAAACCGACCTTCAGGTAGCAGCGCACCGCGCGGACGTTCCCCGCCGCAACATCCAGCAGCATCCGCCGAAAACCAAGGGTCTGGAAATAGTAGGGGAAAAAGAGCAAGAGCGTTTCGGTGCCGTAATGCCGGTTCACGTACTCCGGGCAAAAGGCGATCCCCAGTCGAGCGGCGTCGCCCCAGACGATGTCGCGGAGCGAGAGCATCCCGATCAGCCGCCCGGAATGGTCCGTCACCCCGTAGGCCAGATGGCGCCGGCCGTCCGTAAGGTAGGCAAACCAACGGTCGTTCTCCTCGCGGCTGCAGCGGGGCATGTCCCAGATCAGGCCAAGAGGGTCGTTAAAGCGCGTCCAGGCCTGGCGGGCGTCCAGGTCGCTTCGCTCCAGAGGACGCACACGGACGCGCGGTCCCTCAAGCGGCAGCACAGGGCAGGCAGACGTCTCTGCCTGGCGCCGCTCATCCATGGGATCCTCCCGCCCCCACGGTGAGCCCGCCGAGTTCCTCGAGGAGCCGGCTGATCGGTCCTTCGGCCAGGCACAGCCGCATCCGCTGCTGCAAGTAGTCGCGATCCAGGAGGGCTCCCTGCACGCGGAGCAATGCCTCCAGGTCCTGACGATGGGTTTGCGTGGGGTCCTTCCCCGCGTACAGCGTGAGGAGCGCTTTCTGAACGATCACATCTTCCGGGGCAAGCACGAGCACCCGGGATCCCAGAAGCGGCAAACGACGGAGGTGTGCTTGCATCTGGTCGTCGAGGAGGAATGGATGGCGACGTTGATCTCCCGACAGCCCCAGGTCGTCGAACAGTTTGATGCCGCGCCAAAGGAGCACCCGGCCGTCGTATTGGGCAACGAACCGCTTTTTCGCCAGGAGGTCGCGCATCTCGCGGAGGAACCCTGGCGGAAGGAGGATGTCGATGTTCGCGATCGGCCGGCGCACGCCGTAAACGTAGGTCGCGGCACCGGAACATACGCCCCAGCGCCAGCCCACATCGTCCAGCAACTGCTGGACGGCAGCCAGGTTCCCAGCAATGAGGGACATCGCCGCACTCCTTCGCTTCGTCGTCGCCTATGATACCACACAGACCCGCACTTGCCAAAAACGGCACCTTGTGGTAAACTATAGGCGATCGCCGAGGTGGCGGAACAGGCAGACGCGCTACGTTCAGGGCGTAGTGGGTGTGACGCCCGTGGGGGTTCAAATCCCCCCCTCGGCATAAAAGGGCCGGGCGACCCGTCGGTCGCCCGGCTGTTTTTTCGTCCCGCTACTTTTCGCAGAGCACGAAGAGCTGTCCGCGGTCGGTGCGGTAGTCGTACGTTTGCCCCTGCGCCTGAAGCAGGACCTGGTAACCGGGGGTGATCACCTGAAGGTAGGCGTAGCCCGGCTTCGGGCAGCCCAGGCTGGTGTCCGGCCACTCGACCTCCCGCACCTCCAGGACAACGACCTCGCCCGGAGCAATTCCGAGCCGCGCCGCCAGGTCCGCCACGACTCGATCCACCTGCGGCTGGGCGGCACCCCAATCCCCGGAGGGGCCTGGCGCGCAGTATACGAGATCCGTTTTGCTCGTGTGGTACTCGTGCTCCTCGCCCGCGGCCCGCACAACGATGCGGTAACCGGGCGTGATCACCTCCAGGCACACCCGATTGGACCCGGCGCAGCCCAGACAGCTGTCCGGCCAGTCTACCGGTTCCACCCGCATCACTTCGACTTCCCCGGGCCCGACGCCCAGGCGCGCAGCGACATCGGCGATCACACGGTCGATCAGCGCTTGCGCATCCGGGGGCCAGGCAGGCGTGGGCGTTGGAGGGACAGGCGTCGCACGAGGACGTTCCGTAGGAGAAGGCGAAGCGCCGGGGCCGCAGGCCACGGTCCCGAGCAGGAAGGCCAGCAGAAGGAAAGAAACCTTTTTCATCGCAACACCTCCTGGGCGGTCCGTTCCGCCCGCTGTTGCCGGATAGACGGCTGTGCGGAGACAGGGGTTACCGGTGGGGAATCACACGGCGGGCGGACGGATCGCCTCCAGGCCTCCCATATAGGGACGCAAGACCTTCGGGATCACGACGCTTCCGTCGGCCTGCTGATAATTCTCCAGCACCGCGATAAAGACGCGCGGCAGGGCCAGCCCCGAGCCGTTCAGTGTGTGCACGTAACGCGGCTTTTCCCCGGGGGCCGGCCGGTAGCGGATGTTCGCCCGGCGCGCCTGAAAGTCGCGGAAGTTGCTGCACGAGCTGACCTCCAGCCACTCCTGACAGCCGGGCGCCCACATCTCGATATCGAACTTGATGGCGGCCACAAAGCTGAGGTCCCCGGTACACATCTGGACCACCCGGTAAGGGATCTCCAGGAGCTGGCACACCTCCTCGGCATCGCGGATCAGGCTCTGCAGTTCCTCGTCCGAGTGTTCCGGTTCACAGTACTTGACCAGTTCCACCTTGTCGAACTGGTGCACCCGCTTGATCCCGCGTACATCGCGGCCGGCGCTGAACTTTTCCCGACGGAAGCAGGCGGTGTAGGCCACGTACCGCAGGGGCAGCGTCCCCGGAGGGAGGATTTCGTCCCGGTGCAGGTTCGTCACCGGCACTTCGGCGGTAGGGATCAACCAGAGGTCCTCCTCGGCATCCCGGTAGAGGTTGTCCCCGAACTTGGGCAGGTTGCCCGTGCCGATCATGCAGGCGGTGTTCACCAGGTATGGGGGATAGATCTCGACGTACCCGTGCTGCTGGGTATGCAGGTCGAGCATCCAGGTGATCAGCGCGCGCTGTAGCCTGGCCCCCAGCCCTTTGAGCACGTAAAAGCGCGAGCCGGCGATCTTGACCCCGCGCTCGATGTCCAGGATGTCGAGCGCTGCGCCCAGTTCCCAGTGCGGTTTCGGAGGGAAATCGAAGACGCGCGGTTCTCCCACCGTGCGCACCACCACGTTGTCCCGTTCGTCCAGGCCGTCGGGCACGGCCTCGTGTGGCAGGTTCGGCACCTCGAGCATACGCTGCTCCAGAGCCTCCTCCACCACGCGCACTTCCTGCTCGAGCGCCGGGATGCGCTCCTTCCACACGCGCACCTGATCGATAAGGGCCTGGCGCTGCGCGGGATCGCCCGTCCGTGCGATCTGCTTCGAGGTCGCATTCACCTGCGCGCGTAGCCCTTCCAGCTCCGTCAGCAGGGAACGTCTGCGGGCATCGAGCGCCAGGATCTCATCGATCGGCGCATCGACGTGTAGCCGCGCGATCTGGGCCTTGACAAAGTCCGGACGTTCGCGGATCAGCTCCAGGTCCAGCATCTTCGACCTCCTTCGGAACGATAGCAGAAAGCCTTCCGCCCCTCAGGGACGGAAGGCCTGCAGCTCCGTGGTGCCACCCTGGTTCGTCGCCCCCTTGCGGAAAGCGACCTCTGTGGGTCTTGCGACCCGGCCCGGTAACGGCGGGCTCCGGCACGGCTTAACGGGCGCGATGCCCTTTTCGCCGGCGGCTCGGGAGGGGATTTCGACGGCCTGCTCCGCTGCTTCGCACCGACCAGCAGCTCTCTGAGGAGCGCGTTTCCGCCTACTTGTCTCCGTCAACGCCTTTCTTGTGGTATTTTAGCATCCATCAGGATCGTTGTCAAAATGTGGCCGGCCGATTTCACCACGCGCTCGGGATTGTGGTAGAATGGAACTCGGGAGGTCGTGCGATGGAACCGGCAGAACGCGGACGCTGGCATATCCTGGTCGTGGACGACGAGCCGGAGATCGTCGGATACCTGAAGCGCGGGCTGACGTTCGAGGGGTTTCGCGTGTCGGCGGCGCTGGACGGGGAAACGGCCCTGCAGCGCGCGGCCGAGGAAAAGCCCGACCTGGTGATCCTGGACGTGCTGTTGCCAGGTATGGATGGGATCGAGGTGTGCGAACGGCTACGGGCACAGCACCCGGACCTGCCCATCCTGATGCTCACCGCGCGCGACAGCGTGCCCGATCGGGTGGCCGGCCTGGAAAGCGGCGCCGACGACTACCTCGTCAAGCCGTTTGCCTTCCTGGAACTGCTGGCCCGCATCCGGGCACTCTTGCGACGTGCCAGCCGGAAGCAAGAGGAACCGCGCGTGCTGACGTACGCGGATCTGGTATTGGACCCCGCAGCGCGCACAGTGGAGCGGGCCGGCCGGCCGATCCGCTTGACCACACACGAATTCGACCTCCTCGAGCTTTTTATGCGGCACCCCAACCAGGTGCTGACCCGCGACGTCATCCTGGAGAACATCTGGGGCTACCACGACGACATCCCCGAGTCCAACATCGTGGACGTGTATGTGCGCTATCTCCGCAACAAGCTGGAAGCGGGAGGGGAAAGACGCCTGATCCAGACCGTGCGCGGGGTTGGCTATGTGCTGCGTGAGGAGTAGCCGATGTCCATCCGCACGCGGCTGACCCTCTGGTACGGCGGCATTCTCGCGCTTCTTCTGTTCCTCTTTGGCGGCACGCTTTACACCATCCTGCACAGCAGCCTGCTTTCCGGGGTCGACCGCACGCTGGCACGCACGGCGGCACAAGTGCAGGCGAGCGCCCGGCGGCAGATCGCGATCACGTTCCCGTTCAACTGGGAAGAGGTCATCACCCTGCCCCCGCTGGACGTCTTCTCCGCACCCGGCGTGTTCGTCCAGGTGCGGCATCCAAACGGCACCGTCGCCGCAACCTCCGCAAACCTCCTCGGCCAGGCATTGCCGGAGCTGCCTGCGGCCGACGCCGAGCGTGTGCTGCAGGGGGCCGTCGACCTGCGCACGGTGCGCGTGGGGACGGTACGCGTGCGGCTCCGCAGCGAAGCGATCGTCGCAGACGGGCGCGCCGTCGGCATGCTCCAGGTGGGGGCCTCATTGCAGCAGGTGGACGAAACCCTCATGCGGCTGCTGCGCCTTCTCCTGGCTGGCGGCGGGCTGGGATTGCTGCTGGCCGTGCTGGGAGGAAGCCTGCTTTCCCGGCAAGCGCTTGCGCCGATCTCGAGGGTCACCGAGACAGCCCGACGGATCGCACACACGGACGACCTCGGGGAACGGATCGCTGCCCCACGGGTCCAGGACGAAGTCGGGCGGCTGGTCAGCACCTTCAACGAGATGCTGGACCGGTTACAGCACCTCTTTCAGGCGCAGCAGCGGTTCATCACCGACCTCTCCCACGAGCTGCGCACGCCTCTTGCGGCTATCCGGGGCAACCTGGAGGTACTCCAGCGCGGCGCAGGAGCGGACCCGGACATGCTCCAGGAGTCGCTACAGGACATCGAGCGAGAGGTCGCGCGTCTGTCGCGGATGGTCGCCGACCTGCTTGCGCTGGCCCGTGCGGACGCTGGGGTGCACCTGGAACGCCGGCCTGTCCAGCTGGACGCCCTCCTGCTCGAAGTGTACCGGGAGGCACGGCATCTTGCCCGCGGGATCGAGGTACGGTTGGGAAGCGAGGATCAGGTGGAAGTCGAAGGCGATCCCGATCGGCTCAAGCAGCTCCTGCTGAACCTGGTGGACAATGCGCTCAAGTTCACGCCGCCCGGAGGCACGGTGACCCTTTCCCTGTACCGGGAGGGACCCTGGGCTTGTCTGGCGGTACAGGATACGGGGCCGGGTATTGCGCCCGAGGACCTGCCGCACCTGTTCGAGCGCTTCTACCGGGGTCGAACGGCCGGCCGGCGAGGCGGCATGGGCCTGGGGCTCTCCATCGCGCGCTGGATCGCCGAGGAACACGGGGGGCAGATCACCGTCGAGACGCGCATGGGACAGGGCTCAACGTTCACCGTCTGGCTGCCCCTGCCACGGGCGGCATAGGACGATCGGCCCCGAAGAAAGGTCCTGAGGACCCGAGACGCCGTGGGGAGGACAGGGTGGAAATCGTCTTGGCCGAGGAGATGGGGTTCTGCCAGGGTGTACGGCGCGCGATCGAGATGGCGGAGGAGGCCACGCGCCGGGGCGAGACGGTGCGCACGCTGGGAGAACTGGTGCACAACCCACAGGTTGTGGAGCGGCTGGCGCAGTTGGGCATCCAGGTGGTAGGAGGACTGGAAGAAGTCGGCCCCGGGGAGGTTGCTCTGGTCACCGCCCACGGCGCAGCGCCAGCGGTTTTCGCGGAGGCAGAACGAAGGGGAATCCCCCTGCTGGATGCCACCTGCCCCCTGGTGGAACGGGTCCAGCGCCTGGCGCAGGAGATGGCCCAGGCGGGGTACGGCGTGCTGATCTGCGGCGACCCTGGGCACGCGGAGGTACGTGGCATCCTGGGGTATGCAGGACGGGGAGCGGCTGCTGGACGGACCCTCGAGGAATTGCGCGCGTTCGCCCGCTCCCAGGGCCTCGAGGAGCCCTGGACGGGCCACCACCGCCTGGCCGTGCTCTTCCAGACGACCCAGCGGGAACAGGTGTACCGGACGTTCGTGGCGGAACTCGTGCAGGTGGTACCGCCCTCGATCCGGGAAATACGGGTGTGGAACACGGTGTGCGCAGCGGTAGCACGCCGGGAGCCGGCCGCCCGCCGCCTCGCGCGGCAGGTGGACGTGGTCGTCGTGGTCGGGGGACGACAGAGCGCGAACACGCGGCACCTGGCAGAGACCTGCGCCGCGGAAGGGGTACCCACCTACTCCATCGAGCGTGCCGAAGAGCTGCGTCCCGAGTGGTTCATCGGGAAACGGCGCGTGGGTGTTACGGCGGGAACCTCTACACCGGATGAAACCGTCACACAGGTCGTCGAGCGCCTACGCGCGATCGCCGCTTCCTGATCCCGATTCCTTCTCAGGGGGCTTGATCTGCTCGGGGCGCAACGTCCAGGGGTTCACGGGGACAGGCTGCGGGCGAGGCGGGGGTGCACGGCGAAGTTCCGCAGCCAGTGCGCCAGTGCTTGCGAGCAATCCGGCGAAAAGGATGCTGCTGGCCACCCCGAAGAGCGTGTAGGAGCGCTGGTAGCGCACTTCCAGCGCGTCCACGACGCACAGATGCCCTGTGGAGGCGGGGTCCTTCTCGTCCGCTACCGTCAATTCCAGGCGGTGGGAACGCAGGGGATACTCGTCGCCGAGACTCTGAACGAGGGGGACATCGACCCATTCCTCCTGAGGGCTGTACAGGTCCAGGTAGGCGAGTCCGTAGGCATCGCGGGGAAGTGCGGTCCCGCGCCCGGTGATCCCATCCACGCTGACCAGGAGGCGCCCCCCATCCGGCCCCTTCCGCACCCGGAGGGAGACATCGGTTCCCTGAAAGGCAAAGACCAGGCGGCTCCCAGGAAGGCTGCTCGCAAGGTAACTTCCACCGCTGGCCCGCTCGTCGCGCACCGGGTACCAGTTGCCGCGCCGACGCACCGGGGGCGCCATCTCCTCGTACCAGCCGGGCGTAGCGATGGAGAGCGCAGCAGCCGAATCCCGCACCGCTGCATACACCGGCTGGGGAGTAAAGTCGACGTTGACCATGCGGAAGTAGTGCTCGGCCAGGGTATCGGGAATGTCTCCGACCTGCCGGAAGTACCAGATGCAGATCACGCCCGCCCATGGCCAGTGCGTCTGGGCGTAGGCGATCCCTTCCACGGTGTAGCGAGCCTGCTCCTCGAGGCCGACGCGGCCCCAGTAAAGCCTCTCGGTGGGAAAGCGCTCGGGCGCGGCGTTCCAGCCGTATTCGTTCAACCAAACGGCTTTGTTCCCGTCGCCGTACTTTTCCATCACCAGGCGGAGCAGCTCCACCCGGCGAAAGTTCATCCGCGCGGGGTCTGGCGGTGCGGAGGGCGGATCTTCGAAACCGTACCCGTTGGCGGACATGATGTCGAAGTAGGGCGCTGCCCCGGCCTGGTACATCTCCTCCAGGAAGGTCAGGTCGCTCAGGTTCAGCCGGTCCGGGTCATCCGTGGTGCGGGCCGCGAGCGGTGCGCTGAGCACCTGGACATTCGGATCGGCTTCTTTAGCCCGTTCGTAGGCCAGGCGGAGCAGGGTCACGTAGGCCACGGGATCCACCGGAGAGCCGTAGCGCCATTCCCGGTGCAGGTTGGGCTCGTTCCATATCTGGATGTAGTGGATGCGTCCCCGGTAGTGGCGGACAAAGTCGTAGACAAAGTCGGCATAGGCATGGGGGTCCATGGGCGGAGCCTCCGGGTTCGAGCCCGCCGGGCGGGCCCATTCCGGAGGCCGATCCAGGCGCGCGATCACCTCGAGCCCGTACTCTTCGGCCAGGTCGACGATGCGGTCGAACTTTTCCCAGCTGCTCTTGTCGTACTTGTCGTCCCAGAAATAGTCCGGCGAGGGTTCGATTTCCGCCCAGGAGAACTGCTGCTTCACCCAGCCGATCCCCGCCTCCGCGATCATTTCCATCGTGCGGCGTTTCTTCCACTCCTCGACTTCTTTGTCGAGGAAAATGTTTACGCCGAATGGGTTCACGTCGGTCGCGGGCATCTCCCGCGGCAAGCGGGGAGCAGGGAGAGCGCTTGCGGCACGGGGCCCAAGTGCCAGCACCTCGGCCACGAGGGCAATGGCGACCAGAAGGCTGGCCGTGCCCAGCAACACCACCCGTCGAAGCGAACGTGGACGCTCAGCCACAGAAAAGAGCCACCTCCAATGGCGCCGTTCGGGGACATTATAGCATCGGCCCGGCGGAGAGGCAACCGACGTTTTTCTCCAGTTTCCAACGAACTGGCCCACGGTAGCGAGCCGAGCACCGCGATTTTCCTTCGAAGGACCAGGAGTTTCCAGCCCGGGCCCGTAAAGGCTTTCGCGAAGCCCAAAGGAGCGCTACGGTCGCGGGCCTCAAATGGTCACGGGCTTGGCATAAGCCCATTTTTACATTCTTGGAAACTGGAGAGGCAGACGGTTGCCGCGGAGGCCTTTGTGTGGTAGAATCTCTTTAGACCCACAACCGGAGCAGGGGGATTTCCAGCTTGGCTGGAGCGGAGGTCGGGGATGTTTCGTCAATTCGGCTGGCTCGAGCTGCTCATTCTCCTCCTGATCGCGCTGCTGATTTTCGGGCCCAACAAACTTCCCCAGCTGGGCAAGGCCATCGCCCGTACGATCCGTGAGTTCCGCAAGACGATGTCCGGCGAAAGCGAAGAGTCCGAAACGGCGGAAGAAGGGGAAGAAAAGCACTAGCCCTGCTGGTTTCGGGCGGTGAGGTAGGTGCGATGGGCGGCGATCTTTTTGGGATCGGGCTCGGGGAGCTCCTCTTCCTGGCCGTACTTGCGCTGGTGATCTTTGGCCCGAGGCGACTGCCGGAGATCGGACGTTCCGTGGGGCAGTTCCTGCGGACGCTGCGCGAAGGCACGGCAGAAGTGGAAAGCGAAGCCCGGCGCTGGCTCGCCGGAGATCTTCCGGCGCCTTCGGAAAGCCGGCCAGCCAGCGTGCCGCCATCGGATCACAGGCCCGGTGAGGAACCTCCTGCTCCACACCCCCCCTTGGCCGGATGAGGTGCGCGATGGTCCGACTCTTCCGGCGAAGGGATGTTTCCCCCGAAGGCGAGGAAATGCCCCGCATGTCGTTCCTCGAACACCTCGAGGAACTGCGCCGGCGCCTGATCGTCTGCCTGGTCGCAGTCGGGGTAGGAACGGTGGCCAGCTTTTTCTTTTCCGACCGGCTGATGGAGTGGCTGCTGCGCCTGGCCCAGCACGTGCCGGGCCTTGCGTTTCAGGCGCTGGAGGTGCCGGAAAAGTTCGTAGCGAGCATGCGCCTTGCCCTGACGGCAGGGATCGCCCTCGCGATGCCGGTCATCGTGTACGAGCTGTGGCGTTTCCTGAGCCCGGGGCTCTACCCGAACGAGCGACGGTACATACGGATCGGATTGCCGCTGGTCACGTTCTTTTTTGTGGCCGGAGTGGCCTTCTCCTATTTTGTGGCGCTTCCAGCCGCGCTCCGCTTCCTGCTGGGGTACGGGAGCACCCAGGTACGCGTGCAGCCCCAGTTGCAGCCCTACCTGTCGTTCGTGTCCAACCTGCTCTTCTGGACCGGCGTGTGCTTCGAGATGCCGGTCTTTCTCTTCTTCCTGTCCAAGATCGGGATCGTCGACTGGCGGAGGCTTTCGCGCTGGCGCAAGTACGCGTTCCTCGTGATCTGCGTGCTCGCGGCGGCAATCACCCCGACCCCGGATCCGGTCAATATGATGCTTGTGGCACTTCCACTCTATGCCCTGTACGAGTGCGGGATCGTGCTGGCGCGGTTCGCGTGAGCAGGGGGCCGGCGAAACCCAGAGGAGGCGTTCCCCGTACTTCCATACGGTGCTGCACAGGCACACGCGGTCATGCTAGAATGATCCTGGCTGCCGGGGAGATGCGCCCGGCGCGAAAGAGAAGGAGGGAAGCTATGTCGTCGCTTCTGAAGCGCATCCGTGATCTGATCAGCGCCAATCTGAACGCCATGCTCGACCGCGCGGAAGACCCGGAGAAGATGGTCAACGAGTACCTGCGCCAGCTCCAGGACCAGATCTACGAGGCCCGCACCGCGGTGGCCGCAGCGATGGCCGATCAGGACAAGCTGCACCGGCTCTGGACCTCGAACCAGGCCCTGGCGGACGAATGGCAGGCCAAGGCAGAGGCGGCCTTGAAGGCCGGGAAAGAAGACCTGGCCAAACAGGCGCTCATCCGCCGCCAGACCCCGCTGAAACTTGCGCAAAGCTACCGCGAACAGTACGAAGCGCAGGAGAAGCAGGTCGAGGAACTGCAGGACGCCCTGGCGAAACTGGAAGCCAGGGTGGCCGAAGCGCGGGCGCGCCGGGAATTGATCATCGCCAAGAAGCACCGCGCGGAGACCCAGGAGGCGATCGTCCGGACGGTGCAGATGCTGGGCCACGGCACCTCTGCCCTGGAAGGGCTTGCGGCGCTGGAGGAGCGGGTAGACGACCGTCTCGCGCGCGCACGCGCGATGGCGGAACTCGAAGGCGGCGCGCTGGAGGCCCGCTTCACCGATCTGGACGCCGAAGCGGCTGCCGAAGCCGATCTGGCCGAACTGAAGAAGAAGCTGGGGCTGTAATCCATGGTTGCGGGTCTGGGGAGAGCCCCGTGGGGCTCTTCCCGGACCCCTCGTGGAAAGGAGCGCGGCGGTCCCCATGAGGAAGCGGAACCTGATCCTGTTCGTTGCACTCATCGTGATCGCGCTCGGCATCCTGATCGGCGTCGCGCTGGGCCTGCTCAGACGCCAGCACGGCACACCGTTCAGCCCACTCCCCGAACTGAAGATCCAGGTCGTGTACGCGACGGAAGAGGGCGAATGGATCCGGGAAGCCGCCGCGCGCTTTAATCAAGAAGGCCACGTGCTCCGGGGCCAGCGGATCGTGGTGGAATTGGTCCCGATGGACAGCGGCGAGGCGCTCTTCCAGATCCGGGACGGCCGCATCCAGCCAACGGCCTGGTCCCCGGCGTCGATGCTCTGGGTCAACCTGCTGAACGACGAATGGAAAACGCTGCACGGTACCGATTTGATCATGCGTGTCGGTCAGTATCAGGCAACCCCGCTCGTCCTGTCGCCGATGGTGTTTGTGATGTGGCAGGAGCGCGCAGATGTGTTCCTGCAGCGTATGGGAGAGGTCGACTGGAAGACGATCCAGCAGGCGGTCACCGCCGAAGAGGGGTGGCGAACGCTGGGAGGGGATGCGAACTGGGGCCACGTGAAGTTCGGGCAGGCTGACCCGCTATACAGCAACTCCGGCCTGGTGGCAGCGATCCTGGCCGCATACGACTACTACGACATCACCCGTGGTCTGAGCCGGGAGCAGATCGCCTCGAGCACCTTCAAGTCGTGGGTCGTGCCGCTGTGGCGCAGCGTCGTCGGGACGCCGGACCGCACTTCCGAGGACCTGATGAAGCATATGATCCTCTACGGTCCCTCCACGTACGATGTCATCCTGGTCTACGAGAACCTGGTTGCTTCCCAGATGAAGAACGCCCCGGGGCGTTGGGGGAACGAACTGCGTGTGTTCTATCCCCGCCTGAACCTGTGGAACGACCACCCCTACTGTGTGCTCCTGGCAGACTGGTCGACGGCCGACCAGAAGGATGCGGCACTGGAGTTCCAGAGGTTCCTCCTGAGCGAAGGGATACAGGCGCAGGCCCTGCGCTACGGTTTCCGGCCGGCGAACGTGGATGTGCCGGTGATCAACGACGACCCGGAGAACCCGTTCAACAAGTACCAGCAACAGGGCCTGCAGGTACGCATCCCGCGCATCAACCTGGTCGAAGCCCCGTCGGCCGAAGTGATCCACGAGCTGCAGTGGCTGTTCCAGCAGCTCCAACCGTAGCGGCCGAACCCCTCAGGATCCCGGAGGAAAAGCGGTGGCTCGGCGAAGAACGAACTGGGGCTTGGTCCTGGGGATCGCGCTGGTTCTCCTCTTGCCCTGCTGTGCCGCGGGCGTCCTGGTGCTGCGCCTCGCGCAGCCCACGCGCGACACGGCTCCGCCCGAGGCTGCGCTGACGATCACCTTCCTGTATTCCCCGGAGAAGGAGGCCTGGCTCGCCCCGCTGATCGAGGCGTTCAACCGCGAACGGGTGGAGGTCGGCGGGAAGCCGGTCTACGTGGAGGCCGAGGCCATGGACTCGGGGGAAGCGCTCGAGGCGATCGTCGAGGGGAACCGCGCCCCGGTGGCCTGGAGCCCCGCGAGCACCCTCTGGGTGCCACTGCTGAACGCGCGCTGGCAGGAGCGGACCGGCGAACAGGAGCCGCTGGCGATCTACCCCCAACCGCTCGTGGTGAGCCCGCTGGTGATCGCGATGTGGGAGGACTATGCCCGGGCGATGGGGTATCCGGAGCGGGAACTCGGCTGGCAGGAGATCATTTCCGCCACCCTGGATCCGCGCGGCTGGGGTGCGTTCGGGCACCCGGAATGGGGGGCTTTCACGCTGGGGCATACGAACCCCTATTTTTCCAACAGCGGTCTGCTGAGCGTCGCGGCGGAGGGGTATGCAGCTGCTCGTAAGGTGCGGGACCTTTCCCCGGAAGATCTGGCCGATCCCTCTGTGCAGGCCTTTGTGCGGGAAATCGAGCAGGCGATCGTCCACTACGGGGAGTCGACGGAGTATTTCGCGCGCCAGATGGCGACGCGCGGGCCCGGGTACGCGAGCGCGGTGGTGCTCGAGGAACAGACCGTCGTGCGCCTCAATGCCGGCGCCTACGGACCGCTACCCCAGCGGCTGGTGGCGATCTACCCCCGAGAGGGCACCTTCTGGAGCGACCACCCGTTCGTCGTGCTGCGCGGAGCGTGGGTCGACGCGCAGGAACAGGCCGCGGCCCTGCTGTTGCGCGACTTTCTCCTTTCGCGCCCGGCCCAGGAACAGGCGCTCGCGGCTGGGTTCCGGCCGGCGGAGACTTCCATTTCGCTTACGGGATCGATCATCGACCCGTCCCAAGGCGTGGATCCTTTTCAGCCGCGCACTGTGCTCGAAGTCCCGTCGGCTCGCACTACGGCAGCCCTACTGGAAACATGGCAAAGCGTGCGGAAGCGCGTGAACGTGCTCCTCGTCGTAGACATCTCGGGCTCGATGGAAGGCCAGAAGCTCGCCGCGGTACAGGACGGGCTGAAACTTTTCCTGGACAATCTGGCCGACGACGATTCCGTGGGGATGCTTACGTTCAACGACGAGATCGCCACGCTGAGCCCTGTGGGGCCGCTGGGGCCCAAGCGGGCATGGCTGGAGGACGAGATCGACCGGCTGCAGGCTGGGTACAAGACAGTGCTCCACGACGTGACGCTGGAAGCGCTCCGCCAGGCGAGCGAAAGGTACGATCCGAGCCGGATCAATGCGGTAGTGCTCATGAGCGACGGGCTGGACACCGCCTCGCGTATTGGGAAGCGACAGATGCTCCAGGAGGTGGAAAGGGCTGCAAGGTCGCCTCGCGCCATCCGGATCTTTACCATCGCTTACGGCGACGACGCGGACCGCGAACTTCTGGAGCAGATCGCATCCACCACTGGCGGCAGGATGGTCGAGGGCACTCCGGAGAACATTCGCCGCATTTATGTCATTCTCTCGAGCTACTTCTAAGCAGAGGCGAGGAGAGATGAAGCGGCTGGCCGATCCTGGCAGAGAAATGCAGCGCCGCAAGTGGCGCATCGCGTTGAGTTACGCACTGACGTCGCCGCTGGCCGCGGGCACGGCCGCGGTGACGTTGCTGGTGAGCGGCCTGCTGTGGCTGCTCGGGCACGGCGTGTGGGGCACCCTGTTCTTCCTGCTTGGCGCGGCCTGTTACGCGCTGATCGTTGTGAATACCTTGCGCGACGAGGAGCAGATCCGCCGCGTGCTGATCGAGGAGCTGTATCCGGAACGCAGCGCAGACCTGCGGAAGCTGCGCGGCCAGTATGCGACCATCATGCAGGAAGCTCTGGACGACCGGAAACGAATCGAGCGGGCCATCCAGGAGTCACCGGAGGCGATCCGCCGCGCGCTGAGCGATACCGTCGAGCAAGTCGCCACGATCATCGACACGATCTACGAGATCGCCTACAAGGCCCAGTCGCTAGAGGAATCGCTCGGCCCTGTGGATGCGGCGCGCGAACAGCGGGAAATCGTCCGCCTGCAACAGGCGATCGAGGCGACCACGGACAGCTACCTTCGTCAGCAGTACCAGGCAACCCTGGAGGCAAAGCAAGAACTGCTGGAGAACCTGGCCCGGGTGCAGAACGCCGTCGCGCGCTGGCACGCACAGCTGGAACGGGCGATGACGACCCTGGACAACCTGTACTCGCAGGTTCTCATGATCCGCTCCGCTGAGATCCGCACCCTCACGGAGGCAAGCGACGTGGTTTCACAGAGCCTGAGGGAACAGCTGGAAGAGCTGCGGCGTACGAGCCAGGCGATGGATACCGTCTTTGGCCAGCAGGCATAAACAGCCGGTCAGCATCGTGGCAGCCAGTGGAGGCTTCTTGTGGGACGGACGTACGGCAGAGGATGGCTTCTCCTGATGATCGTGGGCGCGATCCTGGTTTCCTGTGGCCCCGGCCCCCGGACGGTCGATCCGGACACGTACCCCTACGCCGGGGAAATCCTCATCGGTTACGCGGGGCCTTTGACAGGAAGCCAGGCAGCGGTGGGAATCGACCTGTGGCACGGCGCAGAACTCGCGGCGCTGCACTACAACCGGCAGGGCGGGGTCCTCGGCCGAAAGGTGGTGGTCGTGCCGCTGGACGACCAGGCGGACAGCGAGGTTGCGGTCGAGGTGGCGCGGCAGTTCGTGGAGATGGGTGTTGCGGCGGTCGTCGGCCACTATTCCAGCGGCGCCACGCTGCCGGCTTCCCGCATCTATGCCGAGGCGGGCATCCTCCAGGTCACCACGATGGCGTCGAACCCGGCGATCAGCCAGCAAGGGTTCCGGACCTTCTTCCGCGTGTGTCCCGTCGATTCGGTACAGGGCCCGGTCGATGCCGAGTTCGCCGTCAAGACGCTGGGAAAGAAGCGGATCGCGATCGTGTACATCAGGGGCGACACGTACTCGGAGGGTCTACGCGAAGAGTTCGCCCGCCGGGCGCAGGAACTGGGTGCCACGATCGTCGGGGCGTACCCGTACGTCGACGGTTCCGTGGATTTCAGCTCGATCGTCGAGCAGCTACAGGCCCACGCGCCGGAGCTGGTCTTTTTCTCGGGGTATTACCCGGGTGGAGATATCCTCCTTCGGCAGATGTACGAGGCCGGCCTGACCGGGATCACCTTCCTGAGCGGCGACGGATCGTTCGAGTACGGCTTCCTGCGGGAGGCAGGGAAAGCGGCCGAGGGTGCGTACGTTTCTTCCCTGTTCCCCGATATCCTGGCGACGCCGGCGATGAAGGAGTGGGTGGAAGAGTTCCGCACCCTCTACCGCTACCAGCCCGGCATCAACAGCCCGGCCGGCTATGCCGCCCTGCAGGTGATCCTGGAGGGGATCCGTGCTGCCGGAACCACGGATGCCGAGAAAGTGGCGGAGGCGATCCGGGGGATGACGATCCAAACACCGTACGGACCGCTGCGCTACGACGAGAAGGGGGACCTCATCGAGCAAAAGATCCCGATCTTTGTCGTACGGGATGGACAGTTTGTCGAGTGGGCCCCACAGGAGTAGGATAGCCAACGGCTTGCAGGAAAACAGCGTGCGGCCCTGCAGTTGTGCCAAGGCCGCCGTTTGCTGTCTAGGGCCTGGTGCCAGCGCGCTCTGCATACAACGGCGAGATGGCGCGCAGGTCTGCGATGACCGCTGGCAGGACCTCGAGCACCCGTTCGATCTCCTCGGGCCGGGTCGCTTTCCCGAGGGTCAGGCGGAGCGCGCCGTGTGCCATCTCCGGTGGGATCCCAAGCGCGGTGAGCACGTGGGAGGGTTCCAGCGCCCCGGACGTGCAGGCCGATCCGCTGGAAGCGCAGATCTGGTGCTGGTCCAGTTTCAGCAGGATGCTTTCTCCCTCGACAAACTCGAAGCAAAAGCTGGCATGGTTGGGGAGACGCTGGGTAGGATGGCCGGTCAGGTGCGCATAAGGGATCGCGTCGAGGATCCCCTGAATAAGGCGATCGCGCAACGGCCGGCAATGGCCCACATAGGCTTCGCGTTCTTCGTCGGCCAGCCGCAGAGCAGTGGCGAGGCCGACGATCCCAGGCACGTTTTCCGTACTTGCGCGGCGACGCCGCTCTTGGCTGCCGCCGTGGACTTGTGGGAACAGGGGCACACCGCGCCGAATATAGAGGAGACCGACCCCCTTGGGTCCGTAGAACTTGTGAGCCGAAAGGCTCAACAGGTCGACACCCAGCGCCTCCACGTCGAGCGGAAGAGCGACTGCTGCCTGAACGGCATCCGTATGGAAATAGATGCCGTGCGCACATGCGATCGCCGCAAGTTCGGCGATCGGCTCCACGGTGCCGACCTCGTTGTTCGCATACATGATGCTCACCAGGACTGTGGTCGGGCGGATAGCCGCTTCGAGCGCTTCTGGGGAGACTAGCCCGGTGCGGTCCACCGGGAGGTAGGTGACCTCAAAGCCCTCTTCCTCCAGCGCCTGGCAGGTGTGGAGGACGGCGTGATGCTCGATCTGGGTCGTGATGATGTGGTTGCCCTTCCCTTCCGCACGCATTGCCTTGGCCACTCCCTTGATGGCCAGGTTGTCCGCCTCGGTCCCGCTCCCCGTAAAGACGATCTCCTGCGGAGAGGCGCGAAGGATTTCGGCTACCGTCTGGCGGGCGTCATCGAGCGCCTTGCGCGCTTCTCGGCCCAGGCCGTAAACGCTGGAAGGGTTGCCATACCGTTCGCAAAAGTATGGGAGCATCGCTTCGAGGACTCGCGGGTCCACCGGAGTCGTCGCGGAGTGATCGAGGTAAATCGGAGCCGCCATTCGGACCTCCAGCGATAGGTGTTACTCCTGCAACAGCTCAGCGATGGTGGTCGTGTCGAGTGCGCGAACGATACCGTCGCGCAGCCGGAGCCAGGCGCGGCGTGCGGGGCAGTTCGGGGCACGGTGACAGGGCACCCCATCCTCTTCGGAAGCGCATGCGACGGGTGCGATCGGGCCTTCCAGCGCCCGCACAACCTGTCCGACAGTGATCTCCTGTGGCGGGCGCGCAAGGGCATACCCGCCACGGGCACCCCGCGCGCTCACCACCAGGCCGGCCCGGCGGAGCGCAAGCATGATCTGCTCCAGGTAAGCCGGGGAGAGCTCCTGCGCACGCGCGATTTGGCGTAAGGGCAAGGGGCCTCGCCAGTACGCACCGGCCAGCTCGACGACCGCCCGGAGTCCGTACTGGCCACGAGCCGACAGGCGCATCGGGTCCCTCTCAAACGGCGGGGCCTCCCCCGCAAACGGGGGAAGGCCCCACCACGGCGCATCAGACCGGTACGACGCGGGTCACGCCCGGGACGCGCTCCTTGAGGATGCGCTCGACGCCCCAGGCGAGCGTCATCTGGGACATCGGACAACCGTTGCAGGTGCCCAGAAGTTTCACCTGCACGACGCCGTCCTCGCTCACATCCACCAGCTCGATGTCACCACCGTCGGCCTGCAACTGCGGCCGGACCACCTTCAGAATCTCTTCGATCTGTTCCCGCATCAGCATGTCTCCTTTGGCAAATTCCGACTCTCGGACTAGGATTTATCTTACCACTCCTCCCGATGGGTGTCAAGTAGCGCACATCACGATTGTCGCGATGCCGGGCGCAACAGTTATCTTTGCGGAGGGCTACAGCCGCCCGGTCTGCGGAAAAGCGCGGTCCTTGCCCAATCGATCTCTTCGAAGACACCCTCTTGCGGATAGTAGCGGAAGGTAATTGAGGAGCCATCCGCTGGCCAGGTGGCGTAATGGCCCGTTCTCGGATCGCAGAAAGCGCACGTCGGTAACGGCGAACAGGGAGCCCGCACCGTACGGGCACCCATTCGCGCTCCCTGACAGCCAGAAAGGCCCCATGCTACCAGGGCAAATATGAGCATGCCTGCGCGATAGGGCAGGGGTTGTTCCTTCCGATCCACGTCCCTGCTTCCCTTTGGTGGCTTGCCACAGCACTTGCCCCCACTGCGGGTTGCGACTATGGTAGAGCACCCCGCGCTTGCTCGTAAGTCGCCGGTCCTGAGCGAGATAGGCACCACTTTGGGCAGAAAGCGATCACCTCGGTCGGCGCGCTTTCGGCTCGTATGAGGCTTCTCCCCTCTTTTTCCCGCTCTCGGCGCGTATGTGGGCCTTAACATAGCCACAGATTGGGTTGACAATACGCTAGTTATCTGATACCATAGGCAAGCAAAGGGAGGGAGCGATGCGCCTGATCTACTGGGCGGTGGGCTGGCTGGTCGGAATTGGGATTGGAACCCAGCTTGGGATACCCTGGTTTGGCGCCGCAGGGGGTGCGGTAGGACTGTTTGCCCTTGCGCCGGGGGTTCCCGGGCGGCTGGCACGCGAAATCTGCCTCGTCGCCGGGTTCCTTTGCCTGGGCATGCTGCGAGCCACCCTGGTACGCGATCCCTGTGCCGACGATACCCTCGCCGGGTGGCGCGAAAAACAGGTCGTGCTTCGCGGGGTCGTGGTGGGCGAAGCCGAGGAGGCAGGAACGGCCCGCCGGTTTCCGCTCCGCGTGGAAGGGTTCCGCGAAGGGGACGGTCCCTGGGAACCGGCACGTAGCCACGTGCTGGTAACCGGGCCGGCTTTCTTCGCGCCCACATACGGGGTGCGTCTGGAGCTCCGCGGAAACCTGGCTCCCCTCGTCTCCCGAGCGCCGGGGGCAAACCGCTTTTGCCTGGGGCTGAACGACGTGGAGCTCGTTGGCCAGCTCCCTGGAACCGGAGGGACACCTTTGCTCAGGGCCCTTTATGCGGTACGGGGCTGGGCACGGGGACGGCTTCAGACGCTCTTCCCGGAACCCCACGCTTCGTTGCTCGTCGGGATCCTGCTCGGCTCCCGTACGGGGCTTCCTCCTGACGTAAGCGAGGCTTTTGCCCGGAGCGGAACCAGCCATATCCTGGCCATCTCCGGGTGGAACATCACCCTGGTGGTCGGCTTGCTCAGTGCCGGTTCGCGATTGCTGCCCCGCCGGTGGTCATTGCCTGTCCTGCTGGCAGGCATCGCGGGATACACGATCCTGGTAGGTGGAAGCGCGGCTGTGGTCCGGGCGGCATTGATGGGAAGCCTCTACCTCCTCGCCCGCCAGGTGGGACGCCCTGGAGACGGTTTGACCGCCCTCTTCGCCTCGGCCTGGGTCATGACCCTGTGGGACCCCCGGATGCTCGCGGACATCGGTTTCCAGCTCTCCTGCACCTCAACGCTGGGGATGCTCCTCTTCGTCCCGATCTGGACGGATGTCCTGCACCGGTGGCCGGAGTGGCTCCGCGAATCCGGTGCGGCCACCCTGGCGTCGCAGCTGCTGACCTGGCCGGTTGTCGCCCTGCACTTCCGCACGTACTCCCTCGTCGTGCCGCTCGCGAACCTTCTGGGCTGCCCGGCACTGGCACCCTTGATGCTGCTGGGAGCTCTGGCGCTGTGCTTCGGGCGCATCCCCCTGCTGGGACCGCTCCTGTGTGGCGCCGGGTGGGTGATGGCCTCATACTTGCTGGCGGTTGTACGGTGGACAGGCTCTCTCCCGTGGGCCGCCTTACAGCTCCCGGTGCTGGGCCCGGCGTTCGTCGTCGTGTACTATGCCGCCCTGGCCTGCTGGTGGTGCTGGGGGCGAGGCCCAGGGAAGGACGCGGGGCACGAAGGGCCCTGAACCGGCCGCCGGGGGCACGAAAGACGCCTGTGGGGTGCGCCGCTGTCGCGCAGGCGTGCTTTGTGGGGCTCCGGTTTCCAGCGACCTGTCCCATGGTGGCGAACTGAGCGCGGCGATTGTCTTTCGAAGCGACCCGAGTTAGTAGGGGGCCAAGTCCGAAGGACGGCGGCTACAGTCGCAGGCCTCAAATGGTCACGGGCTTGTACCCTCGGCATAAGCCCATTCTTGCCTTGTTGCAAACTGGAGCGTGGGGCAATTGCGCCAGTCCCCGGGCTGTAGTACAATGCGGACCGACAGGTGGCTCCAGGGCTTCGCTGACCAAGGAGAGTGGATGACCGAACGCGCGTGGCACCGACTCCGAGAACGCCTAACCGGTTTTCCCCGGCTCTTCTGGGCCTTCCTGGCCCTGGGACTGGGCTTGCGGCTCTTCTTCGCATTCTTGCCTCTCCCGGTACTCCTGGTGCTCCTGGAAGATGACGCCTGGATGGTCACCGCGATCGCCAGGAACTTTGCCCTCGGGCGCGGCATCACGGCCGACGGGCTCAACCCGACCAACGGATTTCACCCTCTGTACCCCCTGACCCTCGGTGCTGTCCCGTACTGGATTGCTCCCCAATCCCTGGATGGCGGGTTCCGGGCAAATCTGATCTTTTGCGCCTTCCTCGGCGCGATGGCCGCCTTTCCCCTATACAGGTGGGTCGAGCGGTTAGCCGGGAGGACCGGAGCCCTGGTTGCGGTCGCATTGTACCTGCTCAATCCCTACTTTGCCCGCGTGACCGTCAACGCGATGGAAACCGCGCTCGGGCTGTTTCTCTTCCTGGTGCTGGCCGAGCGGTTCTTCCGCGCGGGCGAGCGACGGTGGCCCGACGCGCTGGCTTTAGGGCTGCTGGCCGGCCTGGCCGGCCTGGCGCGGCTGGACAACTGGCTCCTGGCCGGTTTCCTCGGCCTGGCGCTCCTGTGGGAGGCCATCCGCCGGCGCACGCGACCGGCCTTGCTTCTGGTCTATGGAGCGGGGGTAGCGGTCCTCGCAATCCCCTACCTGGTGTGGAACCAGGTAGGGTTCGGCTCACCGATGCCAAGCAGCGGGCGGGCACTGGCCTATATGCATTCCTACGCGGACGGGTTTTCGCTCACGAACATCCTCCACTTCCTGTACCTGAACCCGGCGCTCTACCTGGGGTTCTTGCCCTCGCCCTGGCTCGCTCTCGGGTTTGGCGGGCTCTTGCTCCTTGGCTATTTCACGCTGATCCCGTTGCAGGGCCGTCGCTCGCTCCTCCCCGTTGCAGGGGCCATACTCATCCAGCTCCTGTACTATGCCTACGTGCAGCAGAACTCCAACCCGCGCTACTTCGTGTCCGCGGGGGCCTGCTTTGCCGTTTACCTCGGATGCATCGTGGGGCGGGTGGCAGAGCGGCGGCGGTCCCTTGGGCACGCGCTCGGCATCGCGCTGGGCCTCCTGGCAGTGGTGCTGAACAGCGCCGAAGCGATCTCGACGTACCGAACGGCTCTCCGCATGCCGGAGCTGACCCAGCCGAGCATCTACGAGGCGGCACTCTGGATCCGGGAGAAACTGCCCCCAGAAGCGATGCTGGCAGCCAAGAACTCCGGCATCCTGCAGTACTACTCGGGCCACGTGGTGCTGAACATCGATGGGAAGCTGAACGCGGACATCGTTCCGGTACTGGAAGCGCGCCGTCTTCTCTCCTACCTTCGGGAAAAGGGGGTCACCTACGTGGTGGATCGCAGGGCGGCGCTCGAGAAACACCTTGCCCTGTACAGCGAGGAGTTCGGGCCGTGGCCGGCGCACCACGAGGTCGGGTTGCGGGAGCGGGCGCTCATCTACGGCCGGCTCCTCCTGACCCGCCTGGGAATAGGAAGCCCACCGGCACTGGATGACCCGTCCGGCTTCCGACCTTCGCGCACCCTCGAGGATCTGCTCGAGCCCGTACAGACCTTCCCGAGGCCCAACGCGCCGGACGATCCCGTGGTCGTCTACCGCTTGCGCTGAGCCTTCCCCCGGACGGTTGGATATGGACGTGCTCTTTTTCACCACCGCATACGAGCCCGACAAGGAGGTACAGGTTGTCCACCAGGAATTCCTGAAGCGTCTGCAGGAGCGGGGCTGTCGGGTCTCGATCCTGACCTCGCTGCCAGGACGTATGCGGGCAGAAAGCTTTGTATGGGAAGAAGTGGCCGGTATACCGATTTGCCGCTATGGATTACGGGGCCGGCCGTTCGACGAGTCGCTCAACCTGATCTCGCGTAGCCTGTTCCATTACGACGGCTTTCTAACCATCCTGCGCCGCTATGTGGCCTATTTCCGCAGATACCCGTGGCCGGACCTGATCCACGTGGAATCGGCGTATCCGCTGGGGGCCGTGGCCGCTCTGGCCCGGCGTGCGGTGCCCCTGCCCTATGTGATCAACGTGCGCGGCGCGGACCTCTTCAACGAGCCGGGCGCACGCTTTGGCTACGCGCGCTACCCCGTTGTGCGCCTGCTCCTTCGGCAGGCCTTTCGTTTTGCGGCGGCATCGCGCGCAACCACACCCCAGACGGAGGAGATCATCCGCGCTTTCGGAGCCCCCCAGGAGCGCGTACGGATGATCCCCCGGAACATCCGCGATGAGTGTTTCCCGAAAGACCCACGGAGGCTCCGCGCCGAGTGCCGTGCCGAAATCGCGGCGCGCCATGCGATCCCGCCCCAGGCGGGCATTCTGGTCGCCGCCGGCCGGCTGCTCCCGGTGAAGGGTTTCGACGTCCTGCTGGAGGCGCTCGCCCGGCTACCGACAGGCCTCCCGGACTGGAGGCTCCTCCTGTGCGGTGCAACGCGACATGACCCTGTGGTCGGCGACTACCTTGCATACCTGCAAAAACTGGCGGCGCGGTTTGGGCTCTCTTCACGGGTGATCTTCACGGGAGAATTGCCGGCCACGCGCTTCACCCGGTACCTGGCCGCGGGGGACATTGTGGTCGTTCCCTCGCTGCGAGAAGGGAGCAACAAGGTGTTGATGGAGGGCGCCGCCCTGGGGATACCCTTCGTAGCCACCGCCACGACGGGGGCCGTGGACTTTTTCCGGGACGGTCACGGAGGATTGATCGTCCCTCCGGGGGATGCGGCGGCACTGGCGGGAGCGATCGCGCGCCTGCTTGCGGACAAAGCGCTGCAGGATCGGCTGGGAGAGCAAGCCGCGCGCGTCGCAGGACGGTTCCGGTCCGCACAGGTCGCTGAGGAAATGCTCTCTCTGTACCGCGAGGTACTGGTCTGCCGCTCGGGCAAACCTTCCGCGTGACGAGGATGTGCGATGGGAACAAGGGGACGCGGCGCAAGACGGCTCTGCTATCTGGCCTATCCGACCAGCCTCACCCTGAAGGCAGCCAACGCCATTCAGACCTATCTCACCGTGCGGGAGCTTCGGGCGCTATGCCCCGAACTGCTGGTCATCGTCCCCCGGCTGTGGCGGGAGCCAAGCGCCTTTCTGGAGGTCGGAGCGGTGCATCTACCCCGTATCCCCATCGGAAAAGTCTCCCGCATCTTCCCGTCGACTGGCTGGTACTACCTCGAGCGAAGCCTGTTCGCATGGCTTGTCGCCCTGTACCTCGGGACACGGCGGTTCTTCCGGGGCGAGCGCTTCCCGGTCATCTACGTGCGAGAGGTGATCTGCGCCTGGTGGCTGGCCGTGGGGTTGGGACGGCTGATCGGCGCGCGAGTGATGTACGAAGCGCACGAACTGGAAAGCCGCAATCCGTCGCGGGCACGCGGCCGGTTGTGGCAGCCGCTGTTGCGCGGACTGGACCGTATGCTGCTCCGCCGGGCCGATATGGTCGTTTCCCTGACCGAGACGTTCGCCCGGGAAATCCGCGAGCAGGGATGGCGGCCGAGCGGTCCCATCGCGGTGCTGCCCGACGCGTACGACGAGACGCTCTACCGGCCACTTTCCCGCGCAGCCAGCCGGGAGACACTGGGTATCCCCGCCGAAGAAGAGGTCGTCGTCTATTCCGGGCTCACCTTCTCCTACCGCGGGCTAGAGTTGCTCCTCGAAGCGCTTGCCCGACTCGCACCCGAGCGCCCGCGGCTCCACGCCTATCTGGTTGGCGGTAGGCCCAAAGAGGTCGTCTCCCTCACGGCGCGGGCAAAAGCGCTGGGCATCGGGGACCGCGTCCACTTTCCCGGGATGCTGGAACGCACGCACATCCCGCGGTACCTGGCAGCAGCAGACGCACTTGTCATCCCTGGAACGGTGTCGGGAGCTTCCGCTTCGCCGCTGAAGATGTTCGAGTACATGGCCATGGCGCGGCCGATCGTCACCGTGGACATCCCCGCGTTGCGCGAGATCCTGGACGAAACGTGCGCCTACTTCTTCCCGGAAGGTGACCGTGAGGCCCTCGCGAGGGCACTTTTGCAGGTGCTGGACAATCCCGAAGAAGCCGGGCAACGGGCAGCTGCGGCACGAGAACGCGCGGCGGAGTACACCTACCGAAAGCGGGCCGCGCGTCTGCTGGCCGTCGCCGAGCAGTTGACAATGCCTGGGACGTGTGATACAGTACGTTCGTAGAGGCGCGAGAGCGGACGGAGGAGGGACCTCGATGAGAAAACGCGCTTGGCTGTTTCCCTTGTTGGCCCTCGGAGCCATCGGATTGCTCGCGTGTGGCATGTCGGCAGAACCGCCGGCCCTCCAGGGAGATCCCCAATCTGCCATCCCCCCCGCTCCGGCCGTTGCCGCTCCGGCCGGGGAGATCCTGGTACAGGACGCCTTCACCGGGCCATTGAGCGAGGTGTGGGGTGTGCTGGACACTGTGGGACGACCGGGGGAGCAGGCCGAATGGCACACCCAGGACGGTATCCTGGCACAGGGTGGAACGACCCTTGGCCATACCACTCCGGACGCCGCCTATCTGATCGTCCGATCTGGGAGCGACTGGAGCGATTACGTGCTGCGGGTAGCTGTGTATGTAGAGAGCAACGACGAGGTCGGGGTGATCTTCCGCGTGAGCGACGACGGTTTCTACCGGTTCCGGATGCGCTCCGCCGAGTTCGACGGGCCCTACCAGGTCGGCCTCGACCGCTTTCAGGACGGACGCTACACGGTGCTCTGGCACGAAGCGGGGAAGGGTTTCCCCATCCGGCAGTGGTTTATCTTGGAAGTGGAGGTACGCGGAGATCGGTTCCAGATCTCGGTGGACGGCCAGCCCCTCACCACGATCCAGGATAGCACCTTTGCCCGGGGCGGTATCGGTCTGTACGCCTGGGCAGAAGGCGGGGCCTACTTCGACAACCTCGTGGTCACGCGCTGAGTGATGCAGGGAGAAAGCCGATGGAAGCGATGCGCGTTCGACGGACTGCTTGGCGTTTGGGGCTCGTCCCGTTCCTCCTGCTGGTCGCTGCGGCGATCGTGCTTTCCGGCCCTCTGTTCGGAGCGCTGTCCGCCCCCGGGTGGAGTACTCCCCAGGATATCTCCCACACGACCTGGGGCTCCTATGGCCCCGACCTGGTCTTCGACTCCCAGGGCTACAGCCACGCCGTCTGGTTCGGGGATGCCGAAGTCAGCTCGAACTGGGGCGTCTGGTATGCCAACAACCGCAGCGGCACCTGGTCCACTCCGGTCAAGATCGTCACGAACGTCAACCTGCAGTCGCCTGAGATTGCGATCGATCCGGCCGACGGGCTGCACGTGGTCTACGAGGACTGGGACACAAAGGAGATTATGTACGCATACTCGTCCAACTACGGCCAGAGCTGGACCGAGATGAACATCTCCAACTCCCCAGGAAACGCCTACGAGCCAGCGATCACGGTGGATGCCGACGGTAACGTGCACGCGGTGTGGATCGACAACCGGTGGACCGGCGACTATCAGGTGACCTATTCCAGGCGCACGAACGGCACCTGGTCCGCGCCGATGCGGGTACAGACCAGTGTTCAGTTCAACAAGGCCCCGCGGATCGTGACCACCGGCAGCGGGAGCGACCTGCGGGTGCACATCGTGTTCTACGGCGGTCCCTCCGGCGCACCGAACACCGAGTACGAGCTGTACTACGTCCGGGGTACCGGTACGAGCTGGGAACCGGCCCGCAACATCTCCCAGACCCCGGGATCCCGCACCTATGACCCGGACATCGCTGCCGTGGGGACGTCGCTTTACGTTGTGTGGGACGAGGCCCCTGGCACCATCGCGAACCACGACATCAAACTGCTTCGCTCCACGGACAATGGCTCCACCTGGCTGCCGCGCCTGGACGTGACGGCGGATAACGCGCGCTCGCGGTTCCCCAACACGGCCTTCGGCCAGAATAAGGACCATATTGTCTACGATTCGGACCTGCTGGCCCCGGGGTACGGGGAAATCTATTACGTGACTTACGACCCTGTGACCGGCCAGTTCTCTTCCCCGTTGAACCTCTCAACGACCTCCGGCGACTCGCAGCTGGCGACCGTGGTGGTGAACCCCTGCCGGGTCGCTGTCGCCTGGCAGGACAAGGGGACCAAGTGGAACGTCCTTTACACCACCACCCCGGACACGCCTCCCGGTCCGTGCGAGCCTACCGTTACCCCGACTCCTACACCGTCTCCCTCCCCGACCCCGAACCCGAACCCGCACGGCTACGTCCAGATCTACGCCCACGATCCCTTCTCGAGCACGGCCTACACGCGGCTGCTCACGGTCACCCTGCACCTCTCGGCGACATCCGATGTGGGAGCCGAGATCACCGAAATGGCGGTCTGCAACCTGGGCAATTGCCCGCCTACTCCCCAGTGGATCCCGTTCCTGCCCGTCACCTATAACTGGCCCTTGCTGGAGACCCCGTACGACTGCGAGTGGAAGAGCGTGATCGCCCGCTTCCGCGACGAGTACGGCCGCGAATCGATCCCCTACGGGGATTACATCCAGTACGACAACTATGTCACGGCAAGCATGGTGCTGAACGACGGGCAGCCGTACGCCCGGGGCAGCGTGACCAACCCGCTCGTGATGGTGACCTCGGAAGACCTGGACAGCCAGCAGCCGGACTGCACCGGCCTGCGCGATATGCGGCTATGGGAAGAAGGGCTGACCCACACGGTCTGGATCAGCTACTACCCGCGGCTCTACTTCTTCCTCGCGCCGGGCAGCGAAGTCACGCGTACCGTGTATGCCGAATACCGGGACCGCGCGAACAACCTGGGTGTCTTTTCCGATAGCATCCTGCTGGACTTTAACGCGCCCTACAGCGGCACCCCGCCCACGCTGAACCAGGGGGTTCCCACGACGACGCACCTGCTGATCCCGGTCACCGGGCTGGAAGCCCAGGACGACGAGAGCGGCGTTGCCTACGTCTGGCTCGCCAACGATGCCGACGGCCCGTGGATGCGCTTCCCTTACGGTGGTCCCTCCGCGGTCTATACCTGGAGCCTGGCCTACGGCGGACCGCCGGTCCAGTACCCGGACCTGCACCGGGTTTATGTGCGGTACGAAGATGGGTCGGGGTTTGGCTCCTACCCGGGTAACCTCTCGGAGGTATACTCCGCGACCATCAGTGTGAGCGGGATCTCGAACATTTACCTGCCGCTCGTGTTGCACGCCCGCGCGGACCTTGGCCGGGGGACAACGTCGACCGCGGGCGACGCGGTGCGGCTGATCCTTCTGAGCGACCCGGAGCGCGCGCTTCCTGGCCAGGACGTCGTCCTGTGGATGGCCGCCTGGCGCGACAATCCTGCGGCGGTGGAGGGCGAGTTCCGCCTGACCCTGCCGCAAGGCCTGCACCTGGTGCGTGCATGGAGCGCCTACGGAGAGATCCTGTCGACCGACGGGAACAGGATCGTGTCCCGCGAACGCGCCTCGGCGAGACAGGTACCGTGGATCCTCGTGCACGCACGGGTGGATGCGGTACCCCCGCAGATGCTTGAGGTCCGTGGAGAGATGGTCGGGCCGGCCGGCACGGTTTCGGCTATGCCCGTACGCATCTATACCCGTTAGACCATGGTGCGGTACGTCAGGGCCAGCCGCCCCGGGTGGATCCGGCGTTTCCGGACCGACCCGGGGTGGCTGGCGTTGATAGTCCTCTTTCTTGTCTCCTTGCCCCTCGTCACACCGCGTATCTATGCCGTCGATTCGGTGGAGTACTTTGTCTACCTGCCTTCCCTCCTGTTCGACGGCGATCTCGACTTTAGCGACGAGTACGCCTATTTCCTCCGGCTAAACCCGCACGCGGGCATCGAAGGGGTGCTGAACAAGCGGGACCCGAGCACCGGACTCCCTCTGAACGTCGCTCCCGTGGGTACCGCTCTGCTATGGTCCCCTGCTTACCTGGTTGCGCACGGCATCGTGTTGCTCCTCCGCGTGCTGGGCGTCCCCGTGACCCCAGACGGGCTGTCGCGCCCATACATTCTGGCTGTCTGTTACGCCTCGACCCTGTACGCCTTTGCCGGGCTGCTCCTGGCCTACCGTCTCTGTCGCCGCCTCTTTGCCCCCTTTCCCTCGGCTCTCGCGGTGAGCGTCGTCTGGTTGGCCACGCCGGCCTTTTTTTACAGCCACGCAAGCCCACCGTGGTCCCACAGCGCCTCGCTGTTCGCCGTAGCTCTGTTCCTCACGGTATGGTACGGGACAGGCGCGGATAGCCCCCGGCGGCGCTTTTTCCTGCTGGGCTTGCTGGGGGGCCTCGTCGCTCTGGTTCGGGAGCAGGACGGCCTGTTCCTGCTGCTTCCGGCTGTGGACGGGATTCTAACGTACGGGGGGATCGTGCGACAGAAGGCGTGGCGGCGTGTCCTACCGCTCCTGGGGCGACACACGCTCCTTGCAGCAGGAGCCGCGCTCGCATTTTCCCCGCAGATGCTTGTTTACCGGGTGCTGAACGGCCGCCTTGGCCCGAACCCCACGGTCAGCGGCAAGTTCGACTGGGCCAGCCCTCACTTTTTCCAGGTGTTGTTCGACCCCCACTACGGGCTGATCGTTTGGAGCCCTGTGGTGCTGCTGGCGCTCCTCGGGTTCCTGCTCCTGTTCCGACGCGATCGGCGGTTGGGCGGGGGTGCCGCGCTGGCCTTCCTTGCTCAGGTCTACCTGGCCGGCTGCTTCCTGACCTGGCAAGGGCCCGGTTCCTTCGGGCAGCGCCGGTTTATCAACTGCGTTGTCCTGTTTGCCCTGGGGCTTGCTGCGCTGATCGCCCTGGCCCAGAAGAAGCGCTGGCCAGTGTGGCTGCTTACGGGTTTGGGCGGGATCTTCGTCCTGTGGAATGCCGGGTTGATGGCGAACTGGATCCTCTACCCCGCGGAACGGAATGCCGGGCTGCTGTGGGATCGGCTCCCGCGCCGGCTGCTCCTGGAGCTGCCACGGCAGGCTGCCGATCTGCTGTGGCGTCTTTTCCTGGCACGCCATACGCTCTACCGCAATCCAGGGGGGTAAAACCCGCAACGGAGGAGGTCGGATGTCCGTCCTGTGGCGCTGGCTGGACGACCTGCTTTCGGCCTACTTCTCGGGCCGGATGCGCCCTTGCCTTCCAGCACGACTGTATCCGGAGGAGATAGCCTTCTACCTTCGGGCGGAGTTCCTCTCCGACCCCGCGTTGCTCTACCGCTTTCCGGACGAGTCCCCGCAGATCACGTTGACAGAGTGCGTCCCTCTGCCGTGGGCAGAGCGGTTGCGGGTCGCCTTTCCTTCGCCCTTCGCTCCCCTTTGCCCCGAAACCGCGGCACGCTATGCTACCTATACGGAAAACCGCACCGCGGTGGCGGAGCTGTACCGCCCCCGGAGGCCGGGCCGGGGCACCCTCCTTTACCTGCACGGATGGATGGCTCCCTCCTTCGAGATGGAGGCGCGGTACCTCTTTGCGCCGCTCGTCGAACGATGGGGCGTCACGCTCCTCGCGCTCGCTTTACCCTTCCATATGGATCGACGGCCGGCCGTTTCGTCCTTCAGCGGCGAGTTCTTCATCAGCGCGGATCTCACGCGCACCCTGGAAGCGTTGCGCCAGGCCGTAGCCGAGACACGCGCGCTCCTCGCGTGGCTGCGCAGCGAAACGGACGGACCGGTTGCGCTGGCCGGGATCAGCCTGGGAGCGCTTGTGGCCGCACTCGCGCTCGGCGGTGGTGCGGAACCGGACCTGACCCTGCTTGCCCTCACTCCCGCAGATCCGGCGCACACGCTGGCCGAAGCTCCGCTGCTCCGCCACGTCCGAGCTGCATGCCGGTCGAATGGGGTGACTCCGGAACAGCTCGACGAATGGGCGCCTCTCGTCCGTCCGACAGCCCTGCGGCCAGGTATCCCCCCGGAACGCCTGTTTCTGGTACACGGGTACGACGACCGAATCTCCTTCCCCGAGGATGTGATCGAACTGTGGCAGGCGTGGGGCCGTCCTCCCCTGGCCTGGTACCGCGGCGGACACTTCACGATCCTGCTTTCTCCGCGTCGGGTGCTGCGGCTGTGCCTGGACTTTCTAGAGCAACTGCGGTCCGCGTGAACGTGAAACGCCGCGTGAACCGACGCAGGAGGCGCAGGATCGGCCGACCGGCGATCAGGATCAGGACCGCATTCCCTACACCGCGCCCAAGATCCCACAGCAGGGAAGTGGCCAGGTAGAAACGGGCGTAACGCACCGCGGCTTCGCCCAGCGATAGCCCCGGCTGCCACAGCATCGCCGAAGAAGGGCCAACCCCCAGGTACGGCCAGAACCACAGGTTCATCACCGCACCGAAAAGGAGCCCCAGGAAGAAAGCATATGCGGCCAGCACGGCGACCTCCATCCACGGCCGTCGGCGCAGGTCCGGAAGCCAGCCGGCCAGCATGCCCACCCACCCGGTGCTCAGCATCTGGTATGGAAGCCAGGGGCCGACCCCGCTCGTGAGCAGCGCAGAAACCAGCAACGTCAAGGCCCCCAGGAGAAAACCGAAACTCGGCCCACACACGTACCCGGCCAGGATGGGAAGCAGGAAGACCGGGGAGAAACTGTAGCCGGAAAGCGGGCGCAGCACGGCCCCGATCGCCGCGAGCACCCCCAGCAGCGCCACCTGTTTCGCCCCCAGGCTACGCGATTCCATACCGGCGAGGATCGCGATCAGGCAAAGCAGGGTGACTACCGGGGCATCGGCCGCGTGCGCCAGGAAACCGGAGCCGCTTTCCTGCGCCGTCCCCACGAAAAAGGGGTAGAGAAAGGCCACCAGTCCGGTGAGGCTAGCCAGCGCTACGATCCAGGAGGTCAAGGCGCTGCGTTCACGCATCTCCCAGCTCTCCCCGGGCGATCGCCCCCAGCACATCCTCCACGGTAAGAAAGCGGGGACTGCGGAAGAGCCGCTGCACCTGCGACGAGAAGGCAAGGCTACCGTTCATCACCAGGCGCGTCGGACCCTGTGCGACGACCTCTCCTGCGTCCAGGAGGACAACGCGGTCCGCACAGCGGGCGACGAGTTCCACATCGTGGGTAGCGATGAGGATCGCCCTTCCGGCACGCCGCTCGTCGCGCAGGAACGATAGCAGCGCCTCCTTCTGGCAGTAGTCCAGCCCGCGCGTCGGCTCGTCCAGCAGGATCACTTCCGGGCGGGCAACGAGGATGGCCGCCAGGGCTACCCGTTGCCGTTCCCCTACGCTGAGGTCCCGGGGGTAGCGTGAGAGGTACGCCTCCAGCCCAAGGCGCCGCGGGAGGTCCCCATGTTCGCCGGTCGGTCGGCCGCGCTCGCGCAGGGTAAAGTCCAGTTCTTCCCGCACGGTATCGGCAAACAGGAGGGCGCTCGGATTCTGCGGCACATAGCCGACGTGTTCGATCAACCGCTCCAGGGGCGCGTGCCGCGTATCGAGGCCGCACACCCGAACCTCGCCGGCTTGCGGCCGGAGGAGGCCCACGATCTGCTTGAGCAGGGTCGTCTTGCCCGCACCGTTCGGCCCCATCAGGGCGACGACTTCCCCGGCGGCCAGATCCAGGTCCACCCCGCGCAGCGCCGGCTGGCCATTGTATGCGAAGGCCAGCCCGCGTATCCGCACCAGCACCTCCCCCGCAGGTGCTAGCAGCGGAATATCCCCGGCATCGGGAACAGCCTCGGGAAGGAAGCGTCGGGCTTCGCGTACGGTGAGGGGCAACGGCTCCCAGCCCAGCGCCCGCCCGAGCGCCACCAGCGGCGGAACCCAATCCATCCGGGAGAGCACGCTCCGTACGTCCCCGAGCAGGAACGGTTCCGCTGGCCCGGGGAGGTAAAGCATGCGGTCCGCGTGCGCGACCACCCGTTCGAGGCGGTGCTCCGAAAGCACCACCGTCAGCCCCATTTCCCGGTTCAGCCGCAGGAGCGCGTCCATCACCTCGTCCGCGCCCTGTGGGTCCAGTTGCGAGGTTGGCTCATCGAGCACGAGCACCCGTGGCTGCAGCCCCAGCACCGCGCCGATCGCCACCCGCTGACGCTGGCCGCCGGAGAGCGTGTCCAGGCGCCGGTCACGCAGCTCTGCGATACCCAGCGTGTGGAGCACTTCCTCGATGCGCCGATGCATCACGCTTTCCGGCAGCCCCTGGTTTTCCAGCGCGAAGGCGAGCTCGTCCTCCACCGTGGTCGCCACGCACTGGGCCTCCGGGTCCTGAAAGACTGTGCCCACGAGCCTGCTCATCGCGCGGGGCCCTTCGGCCACCGGATCGTGCCCGAACACGGAGACGCTTCCGGAGATCGCGCCGCCGTAAAAGTGCGGTACGAGCCCGCTCAGGCAACGCAACAGGGTCGATTTCCCGGAGCCCGAGGGACCGGCGATCAGGAAGAATTCCCCCTCGGCGATCTCGAAGGTGAGATCGTGCAGGGCGGGCCTCTCGCTTTCCGGGTAGCGGTAGCTCAGATGCTGGAAACGGATCATTGTTCCTCCGTGGACCGGGCTGTTCCCGGGTATGTCTCCCTCCGCCGGTAGCCCAACGCCGGCAGCACCAGCGAAAGAAATGCGACACCCAGAGCAGGCCGGAAGGTTGGCCAGGCCAGTTGAGGGTAAGGGGAGTATGTCAGCACCTCGGGCCACCGGAAGCGCACGATCAGGTAGGAAGCGGCAAAGAGCGCGGCTCCCAAAGTGACCGTTGTATCCTCGAGCGACCACCGTTGCCGGCGATACCGGGTGCTGCCGATGCTTCGGGCGCGCAGGAACAGCGAAAGCACAAGGCCCCCCGCTCCAAGAGCTACAAGCAGGCTTCCCCACGGCTGCGGCGCCTTTTCGAAGCCACGCCACACCAGGCCCGTAAGCAACAGCAGCAGCGAAGGCAGCAGCAGCGCCTGCCCCCAACGCCAGGCGCGGCGGCTGCGCAAGGGGGCAGCGCCGAACCCGCGCGCTTCCATCGATTCCGCCATCTGGGACGCACGCTCCAGGCCGGTCGTGAGAAGCGGCAACAGGAGCGGAACGAGGTCCCGCAACCCACGCCAGCGATGTCCCCGGATGCGCTGCGCTTCGCGGATCTCCCGCAGTGCGCTTGCTGCCTGGGGAACGAAGGTCAATGCGATGGAAAGCATCACCCCTGTCTGGAAAAAGACCGGGGGCAAGGCACGCAACAACCTGTAGGGGTCGACCGCCCGGTTGAACGTGGCGAACACCCACACCACGGCGAGTAACCCCAGCCCGCTGAGAAAGCCGTAGACGATCGCCTCCAGTGTGATGGGTCCTCCCACAAGGGGGATCACCCGGGGCAACGTGAAGAGCACGGTTCGTCCATAGTGCGCGGTAAGTGCGTTCAGCGGCACGGTAAAGAGCCACAGCCAACCGGCCAGACGAAGGAAAGTCGCCCAGCCGGCCTCCTGGGCGTCCGCCGTCGGCAACGCGCCGTACACCACGGCCACGGCCAGGAGCAACAGCAGGAGGTAAGCCGGGTTGCGGGTGGTCAGGGCCGGCAATGAAGTCGCCAGGAGCCACAGCATCCAGGCGAAAACGTGTCCTTTCTTCCGGGATGCTACCCTCGTTGCCACAGTTTCCCCCGGAAAAAGACCGCCCCCCTCGCTATGGAGGGGGGCAGAAATAGCGTCCTCGCCCATCCCCTTCCGCGAGGGTAAGCGGCGCAACAGCGGAGGTGGGCGTCCTGGCTTGGGCCCGGGGTCTTCCCCAGCCCTCACAGTTGCGGGACAGCACCGGACTCGCACCGGTTTCCCCCTGGTTAGCCCTGGCATCCGGGCATCGGGCGCCTCCGCTGAAACGTATGCGATTGGTAAAGCGCTCGTACTCTAACACAGGAGTTATGGGCTGTCAAATGCCCGTTTGCACGCCCACACTGTTTCGCCAGGGACCAGAAACGCCCCCCTTCGGACAGTCCTGAGGGGTGTTGCCGCTCGGGTTGGGACACGGTGTGCTCATCCGGCAATCCTTTCGGGGCAGCAGGCGAGATCCCTCTCCTGCACCGCGGCGGCGGAAGGATAGAGAAGATGGGTAAGGGCGCTCACAACAGGAAACCGAAGGGCGAGGGGTGGGATGAGAACGTCGTGTCCCGACGATTGTCCTGACCTCAGCTTCCTCTCCAATTTCCAACGAACTGTCCCAGGGTAGCGATCCGAGCACAGCGATTTTCCTTCGAAGGGGGCTGGGCAGGCAAGGGGAATGCTCTTGTCTACCTGGCCCCGCACCAGGAGTTTCCAGCCCGGACCAGCAGGACCTTTCGCGCAGCCCAAAGGAGCGCTGCGGTCGTCGGCCTCAAATGGTCACGGGCTGGTACACTCGGCAGAAGCCTTTTTTTGTTGGGAACGGGAGCCAACTCCTCGCTTGACGCGCTTTTTTCGGCATGATACACTGAAGTCAAGCGCTCAGGAGGTCGATATGACGGTGCCCGAAGGTGGCGGTCTGGTACTCGATTCCCGTCAGGAGACGTTCAGCGGGACAACCCCGTTTGCGCAGGCGGTCCGGCCGCCGGCCCAGAGGCTTGTGCAGTGGGCTTATTCGCTGGTCGTCCAGACCGATCCGCCTGCGCGGGTGACAGTCGCGCTCCGGGACCCGGAGCTCGGCCAGACGGTTGCGGTCGACCGCAGCGAGGACGGGATCGCCAGCGTCGAGGCCGCGCTGGCAGAGCGCGCGTACGAACTGCGGATCGAATCGGAGCAACCGCTTGCGTTCCAGGCCATCTGCACGCAGACCTACGGCTATCACGGGTAGCCCGGACAGGAGGATCGGATGCGCATCGTGCTGGATGCGATGGGCGGGGACTATGCTCCACGCGAGGTGGTGGCGGGCGCAGTGGAAGCAGCGCGCGCGTACGGGATCGAGCTCGTGCTCGTTGGCCGAGAAGAGGAGGTACGGGCGGAGCTGGATCGCCACCCGGCGGCAGGCCTTCCCCTTTCCGTCGTCCACGCGGCCGAAGTGATCGGCATGGACGAGCACCCCGCGATGGCGGTGCGGCGCAAGCGCGAGTCGTCGATCGTCGTGGGATTGCAGATGGTGCGGGATGGGCAGGCGGACGCCTTCGTCTCCGCAGGGAACAGCGGAGCGGTTATGGCTGCAGCAACCTGGCTGCTGGGACGCATCCCTGGCGTCGAGCGGCCAGCGCTGGCAACCGTTTTCCCGTCCCGTGTGGGCTTTTTCCTGGTCGCCGATATTGGGGCAAACACCGACTGCCGGCCCGAGTACCTGTTGCAGTTCGGCCGGATGGCCTCGGCCTATGCACAGCACGTCCTGCGCATACCCGAGCCACGAGTAGCGCTGCTGGCAAACGGGGAAGAGGAAACCAAGGGCGACCGCCTCGTCCAGGAAGCGCACGCCCTGTTTCGTCAAGCGGCAGGGCTGAACTTTGCTGGCAATATCGAACCGAAAGACGCCCTGGCCGGAGGGGCAGACGTCGTGATCGCGGACGGGTTTGTGGGAAACATCTTCCTGAAGAGCACCGAGGCCGCGGCAGAAGTCCTCCTGGGCATGCTCCGTGAGGAGTTAACGCGCAACCTTTGGAACCGGCTGTCCGCTGCGCTTCTCCGTCCCGCCTTCCGGCGCCTCCGCCGCCGCCTCGACTACCGCGAATACGGCGGGGCCCTTCTCCTGGGGTTGAGGGGGGTTGCCGTGATCGCCCACGGGCGCTCGGACGCCCGCGCCATCCGCAGCGCGGTCCGTGTGGCCCGCGAGGCGACGCTCCAGGGCGCGGTCGAAGCAATCTCGAAAGCCTTGCAGGCCTAGTCTACGCGCGGCGATCGGCTTCTTGGAGCAGTCGGAGCGCTTCTGAGGCGTTTTCGTCGTGGTGGCCGGCGATCAGGGCGACAATTTCCGCAGGAGTGCCTGCTGCTGCAGCCAGTCTGGCTCCCCTTTCTGCGTGCACCGCGTACAGGTAGAACGGATACAGCGGATGGCCTGCTGCACGTTTCCGCGCGAGGTAGCGCCACAGCCTCGGGAAGCGGTGTGCCAGCACGATCGCCCCACGGTAGAGGAGAGGAATCTGCTCTCCGGCCGCAGACTTGCCCACGTCGTGCAGCAGCGCCGCCCGAAGGAGCGACGGCTGCTGGGTCCGTTCCCGCAGCAGGCGCATCACCCGCAGCGCGTGGGCACGATCGTAAGGCCGCATCCCTCGAAAGAGCGTGTATTCCTCTGGTGCGAGGAGGGACAGCGCTTCCCGTTCGTCGGGTGGGAAGAGAAGGGCCCGGATCGCGCTCAGGAACTGCCCGAGGCGGTACGCCGCTTGCATCTAGAGCCCTGCCACTGAGGCCACAAGCCGATACAGGCCGCGAAACAGGGGTGACCACAGCGCGCCGCCCCCGAGCACGACGAGCAGGAGGATCCACATCCCGTAGCGGCGCAGCGGCTCCAGCACCCGTAGCCAGGAGTAGGGTGCTACACCTTCGAGGATGCCGAAGCCGTCCAGCGGGGGCAGGGGAATCAGGTTGAACGCCGCCAGCGCGACATTCACGCCCATGAGGGCCAGCAAGAGCGTATAGGCGCCGGTACCGTAGGGAAGTCGCGCACCGGTGAACTGGTGGATGAGGCGCCAAAGCACGGCGACGCCCAGGGCCAGGGCCAGGTTGCTCGCCGGGCCGGCCGCCGTAGCGAGCGCTGCTCCACGCCTGCCTCCACGCATGTAGGCCGGGTTGATCGGGACCGGCTTTCCCCAGGCGATCGGTGCGAAACCAAGGATCATGAGCACAAACATGACCCCGCCGATCGGATCCAGATGCGCCAGCGGGTTCAGCGTGACGCGGCCGGCCCAGCGCGGTGTGGGATCTCCCAGACGGTTCGCCGCCCATGCGTGTGAGAATTCGTGGAGAGTGAGACCGACAAGCAGGGCGATCGCCATGCTCAGGATGTATACAGGATCGAAGCGCAAGAGCCCCTCCTTTGGCCAACCTGTACTTCGAACGGCGGGCCTATTATAGCATAAAGGCCGGGGTGGGCCAACCTCAGTTGCTGTACAACGCCGGTTATGGTATGATACCATCTAAGGAGGCACGATGATCCGCGTACTGCACTTTGCGGACCTTCATCTGGGCGTCGAGAACTACGGAAGGGTGGACCCGGTAAGCGGATTGAGCAGCCGCATCCGGGATTTCCTGGCACGGCTCGATGAGTTGATCGAATTCGCCCAGAGCAACGGGATCGACCTGGTCTGCTTTGCCGGGGATGCTTTCCGTAACCGCTTCCCCGAGCCGACCTATCAGCGGGATTTCGCCCGGCGCATCGCGCGCCTGGCGCGCTCCGGCATTCCGGTGGTGCTGGTCGCCGGTAACCACGACCAGCCGGCCATCTCGGCGAAAGCTACGGCACTCGACATCTTTATGGCCCTTCCCCTGGAAAACATTTACGTCGCCGCGCGCGAGGAGACGCTCTTTCGCATCCCGCTCGGGGAAAAGGGTGTCCTGCAGGTCGCCGCGTTCCCTTACCCGAACCGCAGCTGGCTGGGTATGCCTGAGGAAGTGAAGCGGAGGCCTCTGCGGGAGCAGGACGAGTTTCTCCGCGCCGCAATCGCCCGGAAGCTGGCCGCGCTGGCCGCGCAGGTCGATCCTTCCTTGCCAGCCGTGCTCGTCGCGCACGTGCTCGTGCTGGGGGCAGAACTTGGAACCGAACAGGGCATGACGCTGGGGGGCGAGGCGCAGGTCATGCCTTCGCTCCTCGCGCATCCCGTATACGATGCCGTTCTCCTCGGGCACGTACACCGGGCTCAGGTCGTGCGCAGCGAGACACCCCCTATGCTCTACGCGGGCAGCCTGGAGCGGGTGGACTTTGGGGATGCCGGGCAGGAAAAGGGATTCTACGTCGTGGAGATCGATCCGGCCGCGGGCGAGCGTCGGTCGGTGTCTTACCGTTTCGTGCCCGTTCAGGCGCGCCCCTTCCTCTCTCTGGACGTGGATGCCCGGCACGGGGATCCCATGGAACAGGCACTGCAGGCGATCGCCGTGGCTCGTGCGCAGGGCCGGCTCGCCCAGGCGGTGGTGCGTATGCGCATACGGGTACGGGAAGCAGACGCCACAAAGGTCGATCTGCAGGCCATGCGGCGCGCGCTCGACGAAGCGTTCTATGTGGCCGGCATCGGCCTCGATGTGGAGCGATCCGATCGAGTCAAGGCACCGGTCCCCCTGGAAGGAGTTGGCCCCCTCGAAGCGCTTGAACGCTACTGGATCTCCAAGAACGTTCCGCCGGAACGCCGGGAGATTTTGAGGCAGGCCGCAGAGGAGCTGATCGCAGAAGAAGAAAAGTTGCAGTAGGGTATGGCTTGCGGTATAATGAGAACGTGCAGGTTGGGCCCTGGCCATTGCGGGCTTACTTTCTCCCAGGGAGAGGCCCAACACGGAGGGAATTCCCATGGCTATGGTCAAGCTGCAGGACTGCTATGATCGGGCCCACCGCTACCTGGCCCAGGGGGAGTACGACAAGGCCGAAGCCGTCTGTGAGCACATCCTGCAATACTATCCTCAGGACCTGGGGACGTTGCAGCTGTTGGGCCAGATCTACCTGGAGCGCAAGCAGCCCCGAAAAGCGCGCGAGTACTACCAGCAGGTGCTGGAGATCGATCCGGAGAACGTCTCCGCGCACTGGGGGATGGGCATCGCTTACGAGGACGAAAAGGATCTCGAGGAGGCGGTTGCCGAACTGGAGCGCGCGCTGGAGATCAAGCCCGACCTCCCCGATTTGCGCAATCACCTTCTTCGCCTCTACACGCAGCTGTACGGGGAATCCCGTGCGCAACTGCGTCTGAACCGGGCCGGTCTGGGACGCCTCTACGTGAAAGGCGAGATGCTGGACAAGGCGATCGACGAGTTCCGCGAAGTGCTGAAGACGGAGCCGGACCGGGCAGACGTGCAGCTCTCCCTGATCGAAGCCCTCTGGAGGAGCGGCGATGTGGACGGGGCAGCCCAGGTCTGCGAGGAGGTGCTGCAGCGTCTTCCGAACGCCCTCAAGGCCAACCTGATCCTGGGGTATGCGCGCTTTACAGCCGGCCGACGGGAGGAGGGAGAGCAGCTGTGGCGACGCGCCGCGGCCTGCGACCCGAACAATGCGATGGCCCGGGCCATCTTCGAGATGGCCCCGATGCGTATCCCACACGACTTTCTCCCCTATGAGGCCGCGACCCTGCCCGATTTCGACGAGAAGGCCTGGGAAACGATGCGGCCGGCCGCACCCGCTCCTGTGCCGGCGCCCGAGCGCACGCGCCCCGCTCCAGCAGCTCCTCCGCCTGCCCCAGAGGTCGTCCGTCCAGCCCCAGCTCCCGAACCGGAACCACTGGGCGTTTCCTGGCTTGACCAGTTGGCCACCGGTGAGGGCGCGATCCCCGAGACAGAGGGTGTTGCTCCTTTCCGCCTGGAAGAGATCGAAGCGATGGAACCTTCGCAGCCCGGAACCTGGCCAGAAGAGGAGGCTGCGCCGGCTGAGCTGGGGCTGACGCCCGAGGAGATTGCGGCGGTCTGGGGTCCCGAAACCAGGCCGGAGCCGCAGGCAGCTCCCACAGGCGCTGAAGAGGAGCTGTTGCCCGGAATCGCTCCGTTCTCCCTGGAAGATCTCGGAGCAACGGCGGGACCGCCGGAAGAGGTGAGCGCCCCGACCCCTGAGGAACCCGTCGAAGCGGGAGTTGCCCCCTTCAGCCTCGAGGGATTGGAGGAAGCCGAACTGGGAGAAGTAAAGCCGTTTTCCCTGGAAGATCTCGGCCTGGAAGCGCCGGCGGCCGAGGTGGAGCTGGAAGAGCTGCCCGAGGAAGCGGCTTTCCCGGAAGAAGAGGAACTCGAAGCGCTTCCCGCGTTCTCCTGGCAGGAACCGGGCGCGCGCAGTGTGCCCGGCTTTGTCGAGGAGCTGGTGGCCGAGGAGGAACAGCCGGCCGGACCCACTATCTTCGAGAAACTGAAGGCCCGGCGACAGGAGGTGCTCGGCCCGAGCGCGGCCGAAGCGGCCCCCGTCGAGGAAGCCGCTCCCGAGGAACTCCTCATCGAAGGGGTGCAGCCGTTCTCTGTGGAAGAGGTGGAAGCCCCTCCTGCGGAGGAAGAGGTGCCCCTGGAGCGGATTCGCCCCTTCTCGCTCGAGGAACTCGGCCTTGAGGCACCCGCCGCGGCGCCCCCGTTTCCCATGGAAGAGGCCGAGGCCCCGGTTGCGAGAGGCGCGCCTGCCGCGGAAGAGGCAGGAATTCCGGCCTTTGCCGAAGAAGAACTGGAGGGAATCGCCCCCTTCTCGCTGGAGGAGCTGGAACGCGCAGGCACCGAAGAGGCACCCGTCGGCGTGGAGCCGTTCTCGCTCGAGGAACTTGGGCTGGAGGCACCGGAACTGCCGCCGGAGGAGGAAGCCGTTGTGGCACCGGCCGTCGAAGAGGCTGCGCAGCCCTTCAGCCTGGAGGAACTGGGGCTGACCGAGGAAGAGATCGTGGGACTGGAACTCGGCCCCGAGGAGACGGTACCCCTGCCGGTCGAGGAAGCGGTAGTGGAGATCCCCGCCGAGGCGGCGGTTACGGCCGAACGGTTGCCCCTCGATGAGCTGCGGGCGCGGGTTGTGGCCGAGCCTGCGGACGAGGCGTTGCGCCTCGAGCTGGCGAGGAGCGCGGCAGAAGAAGGCGCCTTCGATGAAGGCGTCGACCAGTACCGCTGGCTGATCAAAAACGGCAGCCCGGGGACGCTGGAGACGGTGATCGCCGACATCCATGCCTGGCTCGAGAAAGAGCCCGACGGGCGACGCCTGCAGCGGCTACACCGCCTGCTGGGCGACGCCTATATGAAGGCCGGCTCCTACGCGCAGGCGGTGCAGGAGTACGCCTGGGTCCTGAGCTGGCCGGCACGCTAGCCCGTTCAGGGTATCCGGTTATGGTTCGCCGGATGGACCGAGAACCTGTGCAGGCAAATTCGGAAGGTCAGGAGCACCGTGCGATCGTTGTGAACGGCCTGCCCTGGGTACGAAAGGGGTCAGAACGATGAGGAAAATCGTCGAAGACCTGCTACGGGTCGATGGTGTCGTAGGTAGCCTCCTGGTTGGCAAGGACGGGTTGGTGATTGCCAGCACCCTCCTGGACCCGGAGGACGCGGAGATCCTGGGAGCGATGTCCGCCGCCGTCTACGGGGAGGTGGACAAGGCGACCAAACGCATCGGCGTCGGAAGCCTGTCGGACGCCATCATCAACGCGCAGGACGGCGCTGTGCTCCTGCAGGAATCCCACGACCTCATTCTCGTCGTTATCACTCAGCGCACCGTCAACCTGGGGCTGGTGAAAATGGAGATGCGGAAAGCGGCGGCCCGAATCAAAGAGGCCGTACCGCTCTAGTACCGCGTTCCGTTTCCGATCAAGGCAGTCGCTGGTGGTCACTCCCCGCGACTGCCTCTCGTATGTTCACCAGAGGAGAAAGGATCGACCGTCATGGAACGCACGCTCATCATCATCAAGCCGGATGGGGTACAGCGCGGGCTGATCGGCCCCATCGTCACGCGCCTGGAGCAGCGCGGCCTGAAGATCGTGGCGATGAAGATGATCCAGATGGACGAAGCGCTGGCCCGGCGCCATTACGCAGTGCACGAAGGGAAGCCGTTCTTCGGCCCGCTGGTCTCCTATATCACCTCCGGACCCGTAGTGCTCATGGTGATCGAAGGGAAAGGGGTTGTGCAACTCGTGCGACAGACGGTTGGGGCAACGGATCCGGCCAAGGCAGCGCCGGGGACCATCCGCGGAGACTTCGGGGTAGCCATCGGCCGTAACCTGATCCACGCCTCCGACAGCCCGGAAACCGGCGAGCAGGAAGTTGCCCTGTTCTTCGACGAGAGCGAGATCGTTTCCTACCGCCGGGATACGGATCGCTGGATTTTCGAGGAGGCGTAAAGGAGCAATCCAGCCTCCTGGCGACTGCGCTCAGGCCGTGCCGGAAAGTGCCTCCCGTTGCGGGAAGATGGATGGATGGGCGGAAAGGAACGCCTTCAGAAGATCCTGGCCCAGGCCGGCCTCGGCTCCCGCCGCGCTTGCGAGGAGCTGATCCGCCAGGGACGGGTAACCGTCAACGGGATAGTCGCACGCCTGGGCAGTAGCGCAGACCCGGCGCGTGACGCCATCGCCGTCGACGGGAAGCCTGTCCAGCTCCCTGGCAGCCATACGTATATCCTTCTGCACAAACCGCGAGGGGTCGTTTCCACTGTGCGGGATACCCACGGCCGGAGGACGGTGCTGGACCTGGTGCCGGCATCCTCCAGGCTCTACCCCGTGGGCCGTCTGGACCTGGACAGCGAGGGGTTGATGCTGCTTACGGACGACGGCGAGGTCGCGCTCCGTCTTACCCATCCCCGCTACGGCCAGGCAAAGGAGTACCACGTAAAAGTTCGAGGACACCCGGGAAAGGAAACGTTGCAGCGGTGGTGTGAAGGGATCGTGATCGAAGGAGAGAGAACCCTGCCGGCCGAGGTCACAGTGCTGCGCCGAGAAGCCAACAGCACTTGGCTACGGGTCGTCCTCCGGGAGGGTCGCAAGCGCGAGATCCGGCGTGTAGCGGAAGCGCTGGGGCACCCGGTAGAGCGGCTGATCCGCCTGCGCCTGGGCCCGCTGAAACTCGGCAACCTGAAACCTGGCGAATGGCGGCCGCTGACTCCCGGGGAGATCGCGGCCTTGTGTCGGCTGACGGAAGGTGCTCAGGCGACACCGTTGCTGCCTTCGGCCCCTTCTCGTGAAGAAAACCCTCCAGAAGACGCCACCCGGTAGCCGTCCCGGCCGCTCCGCTTCGCCTCGTACATCGCGTTGTCCGCCTGCAGGATCAGCGATTCTGCCTCATCCCCGTGCTCGGGAAAAAGCGCGATGCCGATGCTCGCCGAGGTATGGAACTCCCTATCCCCCAGGACAAAAGGCTCACGAAGGCTGGCCAGAATGCGTCGCGCGACCGTTTCAGCCCCTTCGCGGGAGACCACATCGGATACGAGCACCAGGAACTCGTCTCCGCCCAGGCGGGCTACAATGTCGCCGTTACGGACCGACTGCCTGAGGCGGTCGGCGACTTCCTTCAGCAGCATATCTCCCATCTCGTGTCCAAGGGTATCGTTAACCGACTTGAAACGGTCTATGTCGATGAACAAGAGGGCAAGCCGTCGCTCGTTCCCCCGCGAGCGCTCGAGCATGTCTTGCAGCTGCTCGTGGAAAAAGAGGCGGTTCGGAAGGCCGGTCAAGGGGTCGTGGTATGCCTGGTGGCGGATTCGCTCCTGCGCGTGCCTTTCGCGCTCAAGAGCGCGGGCCTGTGCGATGGCCAGTCCACAAACGCGGCTCAAGATCAGACCAAGCCTCAAAAGAGTTGCTCCGCCAACGTCCGGCAGCACCAGGTCCCCCACGCTGCGTGGTGGGCGAAACGCCACCACGCGGATGGTTTCCCATCCCTCACCGTGCAGCACTGCCAGGACTTCCCGGCGGATGTGCTCGCACACAACCAGGGTCAGTTGCCCACCGAGATCATCCATTGCTGCTGACTCCCTGAAGCCCCAGCCACAGCTCGAGCGCGCCCGGGCCGGGCGCCTCCAGGCGGACACGCCAAACGTCCGGAGCGACGGCCTCCACGGCGGCCTCTCCTCCGGCTGATCGACGAAGGACAGGCTTTTTTCCCGCTGGGGTGGCAAGCAGCAGAGCTCCTTTCCATTGCCTGTCTCCGCGCAGGGCGATATGTACTCCCTCCGCTTCTCTCTCCCAGCAGGCGACCTCCTCCCCCTGCAGGACGTGCAAGGTAGAACCGATCCACTGGAGATCGCCCTCCACCGGGCGTATCAGGAAGCAACGGCAGCCGTGGGCTTCGACCCCCGGAAAGATGGCCAGATCCTCTACCCGGCGATACTCTCCCCGCCAGAATTCGTGCAAATGGCAGGACTTGCCTCCAAGGCCCAGCGAGGCGAGCGGAAACCGAAGTTCTGCCGGGCGCTCCGTGTCGTTCAGCAGCGCCACCACCCACCCACGTCCCCAGGGCCGGTCCAGTTCCACCACCATGCTCTGCGGCTGCTGCCGCGAGAGGAGGTCCGGTACGAACGCCTGCCCGGAATGGATCGGCAACCCGAGCACCGTCCAGGCCTCGCGGAACGCCTCCAGCGCGGGCAAATCGTCGCCAAGCATCCACGATCCTCCGCTCAAGGCGACCACAGTGATCAGCGTCCGCACTTCTGCCTCGGTCAGGCGGCTACCGGCGGCGCGAAGGATCAACGCGTCGGGGTCATTTCGCCAGAGGCGACCGTGCGCCCAGGAACGCACGAGCGTATTGCGCACCGCACGGCCGGCCGCCGGAAAGAGGGGGTCACGGCGCACGACAGGGGTCAACAGCCCGAGCCTCGGCTCCCAGCTTGGGGCGACATCGGGACCGATCCGCATCCCGTCGACCAGGCCGACGGCCGGACCCAACGGGCAACCGCATCCCAGGAGAAAGACCTCGTCCCCAGCAGCAGCGCGGAGAACCTCGAGGCCCCGCCGCAGCGCCTGGGCACGGGACAGTTCAGTGCGCTGCCGCACGCCCTTGAGCGCCCCCCCGTAAAGGAAGTCGAGCTTCAGGTAGCGGTACCCCCACTCCTCGACGACCCGCGACGCCAGACGAGCCAGCCATTCTTCCACGTCCGGCCGGGTCAGATCGAGCCCGTAGCAGAGGTTGATCGAGCCCAGGCCTGCAGGTACAGGCCGGCCGTGCGCATCCCGCAGGAGCCACTCCGGATGCTCGCGCGCTGTCCGCGATGTCGGACGGACGACGAAGGGAGCAAGCCAGAGCCCCGGGAGAAAACCAGCCTTACGGATCTCCTCCGCCAGCCACGCCATCCCATGGGGGAAGCGTTCGTTGGGCTCCCAGTCCCCCACCTGCGTTTCCCAACCGTCGTCCACCTGTACGACCTGGACGGGCCATCGCCGTTCGGCCAGCCACCGTACCTGGCGCAGCACATCCTGCTCCGTCACGCGCGGGCCGAAGGCCGTCCATGAGCACCAGCCGGACGGCGAGAATCCCTGCGCCCGCGCGCCCATCTCCTTGCCGAGTACTTCCGCATATTGCTCCAGGGGCCGCTCCTCGGGCGTAGCAAGGAGCAAACCGACTTTTTCCGACCAGAGGCTCTCACCCGGCGCCAGGCGCAGGCCGTCCGTAGAGCAGCGGAAGGATAGTCCCACCCGGCCCCCACGCACACGCGCTTCCAGCTGTCCGAACTGGTCGCCGGAGGTGAGCAGGCCACACAAGAGTGCGGGAAACCGCTCTCCGGCGGTCAGGACGCCCACCAGGTCGGACCGGAAAAAGCCAGGAGGCGGAGGAAGCACGGGGCTACCATCGTCCATCGGTGCCGAAAACGGATTATGGGACCGGCGTTCCCGTCCGAGCACGTCGGCCCAGCCGGCCGCGCTCCAGGACTGCCAGCCTTCGCAGTACAGGCCCGCTATGCTGCTCCCGAGCCACACCCGTCCTCCCCAATGGGGGTCTACTTCGATCGGTCGCAGCGCCTCAAGCACGAGGGGCTCCGGAAGGCTGTTGTGGACCGCCAGTTCCAGCACCAGCCAGGGCGAGTCCCGGTAGAGTGTGGCGACGAGCTCCAGCCCGGGGCGACGGCCTCCCCCGCAGCGAACGCGCAACGCCAGGCCCTTTCCCCGCAGGTCCTCCACCGGTTCCACACGCCACTCGCGCAATTCGCCGTCGTCCGAACCCACATCGTACCGCCGGTTCCCGCGCTCGTAGCGCACCCGCGCCCGTGCCCAGCGCACGTAGACCCCCGGGAAGCGGGGCGCTCCCAGGTCAAAAAGGCCCAGCGGTCGATCGAAGC
>JBDOIE010000135.1:0-11639 GCA_041082245.1 Chloroflexia bacterium | reverse complement strand
GGCAAAGGCGCGTCCTATGCCGATCGCACCGATCGCATCGAGTTTGTCCGCGTCGTAAAGCACCTTAGCCTCGACCGTCTCCGGTTCCCGGTCGTTGCGGAAGCGATGGCCAGCGATCGCCCGGGCGATCGCATCGGCTTCTTCCTCTGGGTATCCCCATTCACGGGCGATCTCCCGCGCGCGCTCTGCTCCTAAGAGCGCGTGGTCGGCGCCGGTGCGTGCCTCCTCCTCGCGGGCGATGTCGTGGAGCAGGGTTGCGGCCTCCAGGATGCGCATGTTCGCTCCCTCGGCCGGCCCGATACGGCGCACGAGGGCGAGCACCCGCAGCACGTGGTCAAAGTCGTGCGTGGCGTCCTTCCCGTGGTACAGAGCACGGGCGCGCTCGATCGCGTCCATCGCGCCTCCTTCGGGCATCCAGAGCCGCTCGCCATATCCGCCCGGGAGCAGCAGCCGTGCGTACGATTCCAGCACCTCGAACAGCGGTTGCCCCTCACGGCTCAGCTCCGCAAACTGTGAAGCGTAACAGGAAACCGCGGCGACCTTCTTCTCCCACTGCGCCGTCACGTCGATCAGCTGGGAACGCCACACGCCGGTGAGCTCCCGCAAGCGGGCCTGCGGGCCGCCTTCCCAGGCCGCATAGGGGAGGTCCTCATAGAAGGCGCAGGGCCGGCCGGCCTCCGCCAGGCGCATGCCCACGCGCCAGAGCAGCTGGTGGTCCACATGGTGGCCCACCGCCAGGGGGAACAGGTAGAGCTCCCCCGCGACAGCCGCACACCGCGCCACGAGCTCGTCTTCCAGCGCCTCTTCCTCGGCCGGAGGGCCGAAGATCCGCTCGCGGGAATCGTACCGTGGATGCCGGTAGATCGCATCCGGATAGTCCCACCAGGTCGCCGTACATCCCAGGAGGCGCAGCGCTTCGGCGTCCTCTGCTCGCCGATGGGCCATCGGGTCGGGCCGGTCGCCCCAGGAGCGGTGGAGTTCGCGAGCAAAAGCGGACCACGTTTCTGGAGGTGGGGTAGGGCCGGCAAAGACGGTCACCACGTGTGCCGGCCGGCCCTGCGCCGCCTGCAAGGCCAGCCAGCCACCACAGGAGAGAGCGGCATCGTCCGGGTGCGGGGAAAAACAGACCGCGGCGTTCACAATCGCAACGGGTCCTCGAAGAAACGGAGCGTCCCAAGCGCCTCTTCGGCTGCCTCGCGGATATCTTCTTCCGTCGTCTGCAGGCACCGCTCGAGGAGGCGGCGCGCCTGTGTGCCCCCGATCTCGCCCAGCGCCCAGATGGCTGCCCGGGCGACCTCGTGGTCCTCGTCGTCCACGAGGGGGGCTAAATAGGGCACGAGTTCCGGGTTCGCCATCTCGCCCGAGGCCTGGGCCGCTTCATACCGCATCTCCGGATCCTCGCTCCCCAGTTCTTGCACGATGGTCGGAAGCCACCGCTCGGCCATATGGTGCCCCATCGCGTGGATCGCGCTGACCCGCATCTCGCGTTCGGCGGCCCGGTACGATTCTGCGATGGCTTCCTCGACCTCGGCGGAATCGCTCAGGTAGGAGACGGCCTCGATGGCCCGCCGACGCACCTCCACCGGCGCTGTGTGGTCCCGCCAGACGGCCAGGAGCAGGTCGTGGACAGGTTGCCGGAACTCCTGGAAGTAGTCGGTGGTCTCGATCAGGTAGGTGAAGCGGGTAAGCGCGAGAAGGGCCTGACTGCGCACCGCCGGGGCCGGGTCATCCCTCGCCAGCACGAGCAATTGTTCCAGGAGGGAGCGGCTCTCGTCGTCCCAGAGCCCTTCGATCGCCGCAGCGCGCACGCGGGGTTGCTCGTCGCGCAGGCAGAGAAAAAAGACCTCGCGGAAGTTCAGGTCCGTGTTGTCCTCGGTGAGCTCCACCAGCGAGGAGACCACGCGCAAACGGCGCTCCGGAGATGCTGTCTTCCACGCCTCGCGAAAGGCCGCAAGATCCTCGCCGTCCAGATTGGACAGGCGGGCCAGCCGTCGGTGCGAGAGCGGGCGGTCCTCGCCGAGGATTTCCGCCAGCTCGTCGCGGAACGGTACTGGATCGCGCATTTCTGCTCCTCCCCGGGCCTGCCGCATCCTCTACCCTTGCCCAGGCCCGGGGATGCGGCTTAGGCCGCTTCCTCCGGTTCCCCGGGAGTGTAGAGGTACACGCCTTCCTCGTCGGCCGGACGGAAGACGTCGAACTCTTCCAGCACGCGCCGCAGGAACGCCATGCTGAAGGGGCGTTCGATGTTTACCACCGGGAAGAGCTCGTCCAGCGAGGCGCGGAAGTGACCGTCCTTTTCCTTGCCGATGAGGGTAAAGGCGTGGGCCACCACATCGGCCGGCCGGCGTCGCTGGGCAGGCGAAAGCGGTTTGGTGTTGCGCAGCCGGCCGAACCGCTCTTCGCTCAGAAGCAGGCTTTCCTCCACCTCGCAGTAGAAGGTGATCTCGTCAAAGACGTAGCGTTCTTTGCGCTCGTCGTACACGAGCAGGCGGCGTTCCTGGGCGTCGGTGGCGATGTACTGCAGCGTGTAGACGTCCGGCCGGTCCGTGCGCGCGATGATGATCAGCGCACCCGGCACCAGGCTGCTATGGAACAGTTCTTCCAGCCCCCAGATCCACCCGCCGCGGTTGCCCGAGGGGAAACGCAGCTCTACGGTGTGCGCCTCGTAGTGCTGTGGCACCTCGAAGGTCAAGTAGGCGGAACGCTGATCCTCCAGAAGCGGGGGTGGGAAAAAGGCACGTGCCTGGGCATCGTAGGGGAGGATGCCGTAACGGTACTCGTAGAAGGTGAGGAAATGCTCCAGCTGCGCAGGAGGCTCCGACACCGGGGGCTCCTCCAGCAGGAAGGCGTAGTCCTGTCCGATGTCTCCGGGCTTGAGGAGGCGCGTGCCGATGGCTGGAAGTCCCTTGACCGCCCACAGGTTCGCCCCCGGCACGCCGACGAACTCGAAATCCTTTTTCTCGCGCAAGAGCCGCGCATTCAGTGAGAATGCCCAGTGGGCGTAATCCGGGTCCCGCGGCGTCTTGAAGAAGAGGTCGCTCAGGATCGTCTCGTCGCTCAGTGGGATCCCCTCTTCCTGGATGTAGCGACGCACCTCCGCCAGCCGGCCCTTGCTCAGGTGCTCCACCAGGTCCTCGAGGTACCATTGATCGGCGAAAGAGATCACGCGAAAGTCGCGTTCGAGCGCCTCTTTCAGGGCCCGTGCGATCCGCTCTCCGTGCTCCGCAAAGATCTCCGCGGCCTCCCGGCCAAAGTCGATCACCGTGCCGTCGGGAAGAACGAGCTCCGTGCGCGGTTTTTCCTCCACCGCGACCGCGGCGACTGCTACCTGCTCTACCGTAGGAGGTGCCGGTTCGGGCGGTGCAGCGCTCACACTCGGGGGACGTACCGGTTCCATCTGCCGCACCGCCGTGCGCACCCAGAAGGGCGACATCGGCGGGCGCCGCACCGGCCGGCGGCGCGGTGTAGGGGTAGCATGCTCCGGGGCAGGATGCAGCACACGGGGAGGCAGCCCGGGCAGTGGGATCGCCGCGGCCGGGTTGCCCCGGCGCGTGGTCATGTAGACCACCTCTCCCTCGTGCTCCTCGCGCGCAAAGATATGCGCGTTCTTGCCGAGGGCCTCCTCGATCCGGCGTGCCGCGCTCTCCGGGTTCCAGCGCGGGTTCTTGCGGCAGAAGTACTCGACCAGGTTGCTCAGGCTCTGGCGGATCGGGGTGTCCAAAGCCGCAGCCGCCCCCTGCAGCGCCATCAGGCGAAAGATCTCTTCCGCCAGCCGACGTTCCTCTTCTTCTCCGCGAAACTCGAGCGTCGTCTTTTCCATGAAGGAAGCAACTCCTTGGGGAGTCCTGGCAGGGATCGTCTCGCTCACCGTTCCTTCTCCTCCAGGACCTTTTCACGCAGAATAAGGATGTATTGGTAGGTCAGTGCCTCCAGCGATTGAGGTTGCCCACTTTCCCGCAACCACTGGAGCAGCTCCTCCAGTCCGGTTTCTCCCAGGCGAATTTGATTCGCATCCACCGCTCGCCTCCGCAACGCGTCATAACCTATCGTGATAACGAATTTTACTACAACCAGACCTTTTTGGCAAACTGGAGGTAACGCCGGCCTATTTCTGTGGGGCAGGCAAAAGTCGCCGGGACCATGGGTGAGGTGCTTCGGGGAGCAGGCCACACGACACAGATTGTCCCGCTGGGGAAAGCATCTCCTCACGACGCGGTTGCTGGTGATCCGCTGGGCGTAGGAACGCCTTGCTTGTCCAGTCAGGCTCCTACGTCCGTCAAGACATTTCTGGAGAGTCTGCCATCCCTGGGGAAACGGCTGGCCTTCTTTTTTTCCTCTTCTGGCGGTGCGCCTGGGCGGGTACTATGATCTCTGACCCGTCTGCACGATCCGGAGGAGCCGATGTGATAGGCAGCTTTCGCGCGTTGGACCAACTCGGCCGTTCGGCGGAACCGTTGCGCCCGGCAGAGCCCTACCGTTCTCCCGGCGAACGGCTTGCTTCGGGGCAGGCCAGCATATATCCCACACCCGGGGAAGTCAGGATGTAGCGGGGATTCGAGGGGTCCTCCTCCAGCTTGCGGCGGAGGTAGTAGATGTAGGCGTGCAGGTAGTCCACTTCATCCCGGTACTCGGGCCCCCAGACTTTCGTGAGCAGGTCCTGGTGCAGGAGAACCCGGTTGGCGTTCACTGCTAGATGGCGGAGCAACTCGAACTCTGTACGCGTCAGGGAAACCGGGTGGTTTCGCACCTTGACAGACCTCCGGGCAAAGTCGATCTCGATCTCGCCGCAGGTCATCGTGGCCGTAATGGCCTCTTCCGGCCGGCGGCTGCGACGGAGCACGGCCCGCACACGCGCGACCAGTTCCCGCGCGCTGAACGGCTTGGTCAGGTAATCATCCGCACCGACCTCGAAGCCGCGCAACAGGTCCTTTTCTTGTGCCTTGGCGGTCAGCATGATCACGGGCACGTCGGAAAACTCCCTCAGGCGACGGCAAACCTCATAGCCGTCGATGCCCTCCGGAAGAAGGATGTCGAGTAAGACCAGGTCCGGACGTTCCATGACCACCATTTCGAGGGCTTCCTCTCCGCGCGAGGCCTCGATGACCTGATAGCCTACGGCCCGCAGGATTTCCCTGACCAGGCGTACCACGCGTGGCTCATCGTCGACCACCAGGATCTTGTCTCCCACGATCGGTCCTCCTACTCAGGGAACTGGGGGCGCAGCGGAAGCGTGAAGTACAGGGTCGTTCCTTCTCCCAGACGGCTCTCGGCCCAGATGCGCCCACCGTGGCTTTCGACGATCGTGCGGGCAATGGGCAATCCGAGCCCGGAACCTACGCGATGCCGCCCCAGGCCCGACTTGACCCGGAAGAACTTCTCGAACAGACGGTTCAGGTGCTCGGGGGCAATGCCTTCTCCTTGATCCGCGACGCTGATCACCACCTCGCCCGGTTGCACCTCGCCGCGCACCACGACCAACTTTCCCGGTGGGGAGTATTTGACGGCGTTATCCAGCAGGTTCCGCAGCACCTGGGCAATGCGCTGGGGATCCGCCTCGAGCACCGGAAAGCTAGGAGGAAAATCGATGATAAAGCGGTGGTCGGGACTGCGGCGATGGACTTCCTCCACCACCTCGGCCACAAGGCGTGGCATCAGCACGGGCTGCAGCTCCAGTTTCAGCAACCCGGCATCGATCACCGACGACTCGAGCAGATCGTGGATGAGATCCTGGAGGACATCCGTCTCCTCGTCGATGATCCGAAGGAACTCCCGCTGCGTTTCGGGTGAGAAGGCAGCCTCTTCCATCAACAGGGCGGTCGAGTAGCCTTTGATCGAGGTCAGCGGCGTGCGCATCTCGTGCGCCAGGGTAGAGATCAGTTCTGCCTTGAGGCGGTTGGCTTCCTCAAGGGCTTGGACGGCCTGCAGTTCTTCCTGCAGCCGAATGTTCTTGACCGCGACCGCCATCAGGTCGGCCACGGATTGAAGGAAGGCCAGATCTTGCGGTGTGAAGCTTCCCGGTTCCCGCAGGTTCTCCAGGATGAGCACGCCCAGTTTTTCCTGTCCGGCGATCAGAGGCACACAAAGGGCACTGACCGGCGGCTGGCGGTCTCCGACCGCGGCTGCCAGGAGCTCGCGATTGGTGGCTGTCAGGTTGGCCATCGCAGCGGCGGTCTCTTCGGGGGTAGCGTAGAGTTCTGCGCGCCCTGACTGAAACACCCTGCCGCTCATGGACTCCCCTGGGGCCAGACGCAACCGCTGGATGGCCCCAGGCTCGTACCCATAGGCTCCCTTGGCGACCAGCCGCTCTTCAGCCGCATCGTACAGAAACAGGATGCCGGCATCCGCCGCCTCCAGGGTCCGGATGAGGCAGGAAAGGAATTCGGGCAGGATCTCCTGCAGACTGCGGCCGGATGCGAGGATCCGGGCGATCTCGAACACAGCCCGCAGGTGTTGCTGCTCTAACGTCTCCGAAGGGCTGGCATAACCGGGGGACAGGGGTCCTTCCTGCCCTGTCGGCGCACCCGCCCGAGACGAACCGCCTGCTCCCATGGGATCCTCCTCGTGCCGGCACTATAACACCATAACGCCGAACTGGCAAACCGGCCCGAAAAGTCGGCGCTCCGTCTCAGGACTCCCGCCGGAAATCCGACGGGAGTCCGAGACGGAACGCATCTGGCCTCCGAGGGCAGAGGACCCAAACCTAGGGGAAGATCCCACGCGCCTGAACCGCTTCCGCAACTCTTGCAACCGCCAGCATGTTGGCTCCCAGACGCAACGAGACCCGACGTTCGTGGGCGAACTCCCACACCTCCCGGAAGCTGCGGACCATGATCCCCTCCAGTCGGCTGTTGACCTCGGCCTCGTCCCAGAAGAACTGCTGGAGGTCCTGCACCCACTCCAGGTAACTTACCACGACGCCCCCGGCGTTGGCCAGGATGTCAGGCACGACGATGATCCCGCGGTCGGCAAAGATCTCGTCCGCCTCGCGCGTCGTCGGGCCGTTGGCGCCCTCGACGATCACCCTCGCGCGGACTTTCGGCGCGTTGTCTCCCCGCAGCTGGTGCTCCAGAGCGGCCGGGATCAGCACGTCCACGTCGGCCAGAAGCAGTTCTTCGTTTGTGATCGGCTCGACACCCGGAGCCTGGTAACCCTCCAGAAGGTGGCGGGGGTGCGAGGCCACGTGCCGGTTGATGTCGGCAATGTCCAGCCCGTGGGGATGGTACCACCCGCCGCTGATATCGCTCACGGCGACGATGCGGAACCCCATCTCGCTCAGGATGGTCGCCGCATTGGAGCCGACGTTTCCATAGCCTTGCACGGCCACGGTAGTCTCCTCCGGAGCCCTGCGCACCTGCTTCATCAGTTCGCGCGTAACGATCGCCACGCCTCGCCCGGTGGCTTCGCGCCGGCCCAGGGAGCCCCCCAAGCCCACGGGCTTGCCGGTAACAATCTCGGGCACCATCCGCCCTTCGAGCATACTGACCGTGTCGGTCAGCCAGGCCATGACCTGAGCGTTGGTGTTCACGTCGGGAGCCGGGATGTCCCGCTTGGAACCGATAATCGGCAGAATCATGGCCGCAAAGCGCCGCGTCATCCGTTCCAGTTCTCCCAGCGACATCCGCGCGGGATCACACTGCACGCCGCCCTTGGCTCCCCCGTACGGAATGCCCACCACGGCGCATTTCCAGGTCATCAACGCCGCCAGGGCGCGGACTTCGTTCAGGTCCACGTCGGGGTGATAGCGGATCCCGCCCTTGCACGGTCCCCGTGCGCTGGAGTGCTGCACCCGATAGCCGGTGAACACCTCGATCCGGCCGTCATCCATCACCACCGGGATGGACACCGTCAGCTCTCGCTCCGGCCGGCGCAGGATGGCGTGGATGGAAGGGTCCAGGTGCAGCCGCTCCGCGACCTCGTCCAGTTGCGCGAGGACGGTGGCCCACAGATCCTCCTTCGGCGGTTCCGCAACCAGGAACATCTTCTGGGACTCGGCGATTTTGCTCTGTGTCATAGGGACCTCCTGCCGGTGTGACCCGCCCTGAGGGCAAAGGGCGGCTCACCGAAATACCACCCTCTCCGCGTTGCCTGGTCGACTTACCGCGTCCAGAGCGGCACCGGGCGATAGTGGAGCGAAGAGAAGAACGCCCCGTATCCGATGCGGTTGCGGATCTCTTCCGGATCCACGGCCTGCACGTCGAGCAGGTGGGCCAGCTCCGTCCGGCCGGTCAGGTCGCGGTAGAGCAGCACCAGGGCGTTGTCCACCGCTGCAAGCAGCGCGCCCAGGGCAGCAGTCTTGCGCTCGACCACCAGGATCAGGTGGATCAACGGCGAGCGGGTCTCGTCGAACGCGAGGTCCAGGGGTGTGGCATCGTAGTCGCACAGATAGGCTCCCTGGACGTCGGCGTCCCATTCCCCGAGTTTCCGGCCGATTTCCGTGGCCAGGTTGTAGTGAAAGTACTCCGTCGCCGCTCGGTCCCCTTGACGAAGCAGCTCCTCAACCGCTTGCGCGTTGCGCAGGCCCAGGCGCTCTGCCGTGACAGCCAGGGCCGACTCTACAGCGGCCTCGACGGCGCTGGTGACATCGCCCACATACTCTGGCATTTCTGCCGCGTGCAACGCGCTTCCCGTCGATACTGCAGTCCTGATCTCGCCCATGGTAAACCTCCGCTCGTCTCACCGATTGCTTCAAGCCAGTAGCCACTCTCTGGCCCGATCTTACCAGAGCGGGGCCAAAAAACCTATAGAGAGCGAGGCAGGAATTCTCAAGGACGTCTAAAAAATGTGCTCAGGGCGATCGATCGTCTTCGGCACTTGCTTGACGCCCTTTGCAACTCGGGGTACAATACCCGGCGCACGGGCAGCGTTTGCGCTTTCACCCCCGAACGGAGGCGATGGTATGATCGTCGGTGAGCAGAAACCGCTGGAGGAGATCCGCAGCCTGATCGCCGGCCACAAGAAAGTCCTTGTGCTCGGCTGCGGGACCTGCGTGACTGTCTGTTTTGCCGGTGGTGAAAAAGAGGTCGGTATCCTGGCCTCGGCCCTCCGTATGGCCGAGCGGTTGGCCGGGAACGACCCCGAAATCCTGGAAGCTACCGTACAGCGCCAGTGTGAGTGGGAATACCTGGATGCCGTCGCGGACAAGATCCGCGAGGCGGACGTCGTGCTTTCCCTGGCCTGTGGCATCGGTGTTCAGGCCGTGGCCCAGCGCTTCCCCGATACCTGGGTGGTCCCAGGCCTCAACACCACCTTCCTGGGCCTTCCGGAGAAAGAAGGCTTCTGGGTAGAACGATGCCAGGCCTGCGGGAATTGCCTCCTCGCCACCACCGGCGGGATCTGCCCGATCGCCCGCTGCTCCAAGAGCCTGCTGAATGGCCCCTGTGGCGGCTCCCAGCGGGGGAAATGCGAGGTGAACCCGGAGATCGATTGCGCCTGGCAGCTCATCTACGACCGCCTGGCCCGCCTGGGCAAACTCGACCTCATTATGACCATCGCCCCGCCCAAGGATTGGTCCACCTCCCGCGACGGCGGGCCCCGCCGCATCGACCGGCCGGACCTGAGGCTGGAGGAAGAATAAGACGCCTTACATCGCCCTATAGCAAACTGGGAATTAAGGCAGGAGTCTAGTATGCCGCTCCCCCCGGATAAGAAGCAGCAGATATACGATATTTTCAAGTCTTTCCTCCAGAACCAAGCTCGCGTTATCCAGCGCCTGCGCATCGAGGACCTTAATGTCAACCCCTTTCTGGTGCGCATCCTTGCCAAGGAAATGGGGTTGAGAGATGCAGATTCGATTGTGAGGTGGCTTGTGTCCCAGCGGCTTGAGCGCAGCATCGTGACATCTTTCGGCCTAGCGCTGCAAGAAGCGGCAAAAGTCTTTTCGGAAGGTACAGGGGTAGAAGGTGCGGACATTCTGAAAACGAAAGGGGGACGGCATTATTATATTCAGGTGAAAAGTGGGCCCAACACCGTTCCGAAAGACCTGGGAGTTCGCATTTCCCAGCTGCTGCGTTCTGCCCAGCGGCGCAACCGCGGGTCTGTCGCCCTATTTGGCATGTGCTACGGGAGTAAGGAACAGGTGAGCAGCATTGTCCAGAAGTATGTGAAACAGGAGGGCGGCGTAGACTGGCTATCGGGCCACGACTTTTGGGAGTTTATCTCGGACGCATCGGACTGTATCGAAGAGATTTTTCAGATCGCTGCAGAAGTAGGGGAGAACTTTCAAAGTTCTGATGGACGAACGCTCGCGCAGGTTTTGGAAGACAAGGCTCGGAAACTCTGTGAGGAGTTTCGGCAATTGTACGGCGACGGCGGCGAGGAGATGTGGAAGCGCTTGTTAGCCCGGAACTCTTGAGGGTGCGATGGCTTTGATCGAGATTACGTTCCCAGTCGAATCATTGAATCCCGTGGCGCTGGCCGAAGGGAACTCCAAGAAGCCGGTCTATCAAATGCATAAGTGGTGGGCTCGGCGACTGGGCAGCGTGTTCCGGATGATCCTTCTCGCTGCTTTCCGAGGCGATCATTGCCGGGAGGTGGAGCTCTGGGAAGACTTTCTGGGAGGAGCGGACCTGCGGGGTAAGGTGATCCTCGATCCCTTTATGGGGGGAGGAACCACGCTTGTCGAGGCCCTTCGTCTCAATTGCCGGGTGATCGGCGTGGATATCAACCCTGTGGCCTGGTTTGTGACCAAGAAAGAGATCGAACCGGTCGACCTGGACATGCTGGACGCCGCTTTTGCTGAGCTCGAACGCACGGCGGGAGAAGAGATTCGGCACTTTTACCGAACGACCTGCCCCAGCGGCCACGAGGCCGAGGTGATGTATTACTTCTGGGTTAAGGTAGCCGAGTGCGAGCGTTGCGGTGCCAAGACGAGACTCTTTCCGAATTATGAACTGTCGCGACGCCATCACGTACACGTGGCCTTCTGCCCCGATTGCCTCCAGATCGTGGAAGCGCGCGGGTACGACCCGGATACCGTGTGCCCCGAGTGCGGAAGGAGCTTTGACCCACGCAAGGGGGTTTCTGGGCGAGGCCGTTTCCGCTGTACGGCATGCGGTGCAGAGCAACGGTTGCTCGATGCAGTCAAACGGAGAGGCACGGCCTTGGAAGTAGAACTACACGCTCTGGAGGGGTACTGTAAGACGTGTGGCCGCTTCTTCAAGCGCGTGGACGCGGAGGACCTGTGGCGCTGGAATGAGGCCCGGAGCGAATTCGAGCGGCGGAAACATGACCTTCTCATTCCTTGGGAAGCGATCCCCGTGGAAGGGCGAAGCGATCCCCGTCCCGTAAATCATGGCTATACCCACTACTACCAGATGTTCAACGAGCGGCAATTGCTCTGCCTTTCCATCCTGCTGGAGCATATTCTACGTATCCCGAACCTGAATGTCCGCGAGCTGATGCTCTTGGCCTTCTCCGATTGCCTGGATGCGAACAATATGTTCTGTAAGTATGAAGTCGCTTGGCACAAGATTTCGCTCTTCTTCGGACTCCACGCCTATCATCCGATCGAGCGCCCGACAGAAAACAACGTATGGGGCACGGCTTTCGGGCGCGGCACCTTCGTCAAATGCTTCGAGAAAGTGCGTCGGGGAAAGGCGTACTGCCTTCGTCCCTACGAGCGTGTGGTGGATCCGACCGGC